>NZ_JBGCCT010000004.1:0-300000 GCF_041260665.1 Catenulispora sp. GP43
AACCACCGACACCGGCACCCGCCACCACACCCCACCCACCATCCGGCACCACCCAGCCACAGCAACAAGATCAAACTAAGCTACGTGGCATTGCCGCCGGAGGCGCCCTTGACTGTCGCTCTTGATTTTGACTGTGGCTTTTGACTGTCGCAGTAGACGAAACCACCCGCCCACACCACCGCCGCCCACGCCCCGGCCACCCACAAACCAGTCAGAAGCGCCGTTTTTGCCAGCTACCGGAACCGGTGGGAAGAGGGCTGGAAACCGCCAGGCCAAGAGCAGGTTACCGGGCGATTGTCACAGACCACTGATATACGAGTGAGATATGAGGTGTGACATAGTGCTGCGCGGGGCGTACTCGACGCGCTCCACAGCATCGAAGGGCAAATCATGAACAAGGGCATCAAACTGCTGGCGGCGGGCATCCTGTCCGTCGCGCCGGTGGCGGCCTCCGCAGCCGCCGCGTCGGCCGAGGCGAACCCGACCGCGACGACCTGCAGCCCCTGGAAGCTCAGCGGGGTCCGCTACATCCAGGCCTGTGTGGACGTCACCGGAACGCAGGTGCACACCTACGGCTTTGTCAGCACCCCCGGCGACACCGCCTACTCCACCAACGCGACCATCACCGGCCGCGACGAGACCGCGGGCACCTTCCTCGGCTACCAGCCGAGCGTCGGCGTGCCCACGCAGAACTCCACCGTCCTCGTCGACGGGTCGACCGTGACGGTGCCGGCCGGCAGCAGGGTGCACTCGACGGTGTTCCTGCCCGGTGTCGCCGGTACCGGGACGCTGGTCGGCCCGGACCAGGCCTACTACCACGACCCCGACGTTCCTTCGGGCCCGCAAGGCGTGCCGGGGACGCCTCAGACGGTGACCGAGCAGATCACCGCCTGGGCCACGGTCAACGGCTGACCGTGTTGTCCGCGACCGGCTGAGTCAGCAGCCCGCGACCGCCTCCCTGTCTTCCGGGAGGCGGTCGCTTCGTTTTTCCTAGCTTCCTACCGGCACCTGGCACCGGCTTCTAACCGATCAGTACTGCGCGGAGATGCTCACTCCGCTGAACGCCGTCACCGCGTACAGACTGATGTACCGGTACCCGGCGGTCTGGTTCGTCACGGTGATGCTCTGTCCGTTCACGTTGGCGGCCGCCTGCGCGGTGTGGGTCTGGTTCGTGGCCCAGGTGTCCGGGTCGTAGAGCAGCTCCGCGGTGCCGGTGCCGCCGCTGGCCGTGACGGTCAGGGTCTGCTGTCCGGCGGGCAGGTAGATCCACAGATAGTCGTAGTCGCCCGCCTTCTCCGACTGGCCGCCGCGCGAGCAGCCACGGCCCAGTTCCTGCCGGTTGGCCGAGGTGCACGGCGGGGTCACCGTGACGTACTGCGTGGACGTCGAGGCCAGCCCCTTGGCGTCGTCGACGGTCAGTGCGATGGCGTAGGTGCCCGGCGCGCTGAAGGTGTGGGTGGGAGTGGGGCCGTCGGTGTCGGAGGTGGTGTTGTCGCCGTAGCTCCAGTGGATGCGGGTGACGGAGCTCCCGGTGTCGGTCGAGGTGTCGGACAGGTGCACCGACAGGCCGTGGACGGTCGCGGTGAAGGCGGAGGTCGGCGCGCCCGGGACCAGGCAGGCGCCGGCGGCGCAGGCGTCGAGCCAGGTGTCGAAATCGGCGTCGTAGGCGGTGCCGATGGAGTTGTAGACCTGGTATCCGCCCTGGAAGTCGCCGACGCGGAAGTGGGCGAGCATGGCCTGGACGAGGTCGGGGTGCTTCTCGAGCATGTAGCGCGTGGCCAGGTAGCCCCACACGTACGTGCGGTCGTTGGTGCTGTTGTCGTACGTGGTCTGGAACAGGGTGCTCAGCGCGAACGTGTGCTGACCGGCCTCGGCGATCGACTGGGTGTTGTTGATCCCGCGGTAGGTGTAGGAGTTGTACTCCGCCTCGCCTTCGACCCACCAGATGTCGGGAACGGTCATCTCCTGCGTGAAGTCGCCCTTCATCTCATAGGCGGCTTGCAGCAGGTGTGTGTACTCGTGGTTCAGGTTCCAGATGCTCGCCGGGAAGCCGTCGCCGGGGAACTTGATGTACATGATCGAGATCGGCGTGTTGCCCGGGTCGGTCGGAGTGCCGCCCAGCGTGATCCCGCCGTTGTCGGTGCCGTTGCCGAACAACGCCGTGGAGTACATGGTGTAGGCCCACTTGGTGGCGAAGACGGCGAGCCTGATGGTGGTCTCGTACTGCCCGGGGATCGGACCGTTGTCCTTGGTCAAGGCGTGGTAGTACGTGTCCTCGCCCTCCACGCTCGTGCAGGCGGCGTTCAGGTCCGAGGCGGACATCGCGTAGGTCAGGAAGGTGCGGTTCGAGCCGCAGGCGTAGGTCGTCGGCAGGATGGTCGACTGCAGGGTGGTGAGGTAGTCGCAGACGTTGAAGCTGCCGCATTCCGCGCCGTCCACGTAGTTCGCGACGATCGCCACGCGCAGCCAGATCGGTCCGCTCGGACCGGACAGCGGCGAGGTGCTCACCAGGTTCGCGGCCAGCGGGCGCACCACGGGCTGCAACGCCGGGGTGTCCAGAAAGCGCACGGTCTCGGCGGCGGCATTGGTGTCCAGCGCGTAGTTCGCCCCGGCGAGCAGGTCCTTGTGCTTCAGCGCGAAGGAGTCCAGCGCGGAGATGATGGCCGGGTGCGCGGTGACCGCGGCGATGTACGCGGGGAAGAAGTGGCCCCGGTAGACCGGGTAGAACACGGCGTTCACCGCCGCGTCCATGCTCGGGTAGGCGTCGTAAGAGCTGTTGTAGCCGTTCAGAACCCGCGCGTAGGCGCTCAGGTAGCGTGCCTGGTTATCGGAGCTGTCGCTCAGGGTTATGACATTGCCGAGGACGTCGCCGTTGATCGCGCTGACGTCACGGGAACGGGCCGTGGAGAAGAACGCGTCCAGACCGGCTTGGACCGGCGTGGCGAGGTCCTGGCCGTACGTCCCGACGGCGGCGGCGTTGTTGTACTGCACGTAGTATCCGGCGGTCAGGAAGAGGCCGAGCTGCCAGATGCCTTGTGTGTCGTCGCCGTGGTAGGTCTTCGCCGCCTGGCTGAACGCGTCGGCCACGGCCACCATCTGCGCGTCGCCGAAGACCGCGGCGGCGTCGGTGCCGGCCAGGTTGTACAGGGTATTGATACAGTCGGTGCTGGACGCCTCGACGTATGCGGCCAGCGCACTGCCGCTGCGACTGCCGAAATCGGCCGCGGTGCAGGACTGCGTGCCCGCTGATGGCGCTGCGGTAGTTGCAGTGTGCGCGGCGTCCGGGCCGGCCGGCCCGGAGCGGGCAGTCGCCGCCAGCGACGTGGCCGCGCCGATCGCGACCGGCGGGCTGGCCGGTGACAGCGTGACGCGGGTGCCGTCTTCCGGCCGGCTTTGATCTGCCGACGACTCAGTACTCGCAGTACTCGCAGTACTCGCAGTACTCGCAGTGCCCGCAGCACTCGCAGCACTCGCAGTATTCGGCGCCGGCGCGGCGGGCGCGGCGGCGCTCGCCGGCCCGGCGGCCATCCCGAGCGTCACGGCGCTGATCGCGAGGCCCGCGGCCAGGATTCTGGGCAGGGCGGATCGGTGGCGCATCCAGGGCTCCTTCGTGAAAGGCGGGGGCGTCCGGCGGAACGGCCGCGAGACGTGCCAAGAAGCTCTCACCGGCGCGCGGTGCTGACAACGGATCACGCGATAGAGCTACGGCGCCCGCGCGATAACACTTCCGCCCGATCCGAGCCGTGGGGACGAGTCCTTGACAGTGCTATGTGACATCACTAGCTTGCGTTTCGAACGTGTTTAAGACTGCTGATATCTGAGTGGAATTGTCGGAAGGTGAGAGCAACACCGAGGTCGAGGAGAAGACGACATGCCCAAAATCCGCAGCATCCTGCTGGCCGTGGCCCTGGTGGCCGCGCCGCTGACCGGGATCGGCGCCACGGCGCCGCCGGCATCGGCACTGGCGAACGGCCTGGCACTGACCCCGCCGATGGGGTGGAACGACTGGAACGCCTTCGGCTGCGCCGTGAGCGCGCAGCTGGTGGAGCAGACCACTGACAAGCTGGTCAGCTCCGGGCTGGCCGCCGACGGTTACAACTACGTCAACATCGACGACTGCTGGATGGCGCCGAACCGCGACTCCGCCGGGAACCTGGTCCCGGACCCGGTGAAGTTCCCCGACGGCATCAAAGCCGTCGCCGACTACGTCCACGCCAAGGGGCTCAAGCTCGGCATCTACGAGACGGCCGGCACCAACACCTGCGCCGGATTCCCGGGCAGCCTCGGCCACGAGACGCAGGATGCGAACACCTTCGCGGCCTGGGGTGTGGACTACCTCAAGTACGACAACTGCAACAACCAGGGAGTCCCGTCGCAGCAGCGCTATCGCGCGATGGGGACCGCCCTGGCCGCGACCGGCCGGCCCATCGTCTACAGCCTGTGCAGCTGGGGCACCGAGGACGTGGCGTCCTGGGGCGGCTCGGTCGGCAACCTGTGGCGCACCACCGGGGACATCAGCGCCGGCTACGGCAGCATGCTGTCGAACTTCCACACCAACGTGGCACTGGCCGCCGACGCCGGGCCCGGCGCGTGGAACGACCCGGACATGCTCGAGGTCGGCAACGGCATGAGCGCGGTGGAGGACCAGACCGAGTTCACGCTGTGGGCCGAGATGGCCGCGCCGCTGATCTCCGGCACCGACCTGCGCACGGCGAGCGCGAACACTCTGCGCATCCTGGGGAACCGGCAGGTCATCGCGGTCGACCAGGACGCACTCGGCCGACAGGGCACTGAGATCAGCAGCTCCGGCGGGTTGGACGTGCTGGCCAAGCCGTTGTCCGACGGCAGCGTCTCGGTGGTGCTGTTCAACGAGAACGCCGCGCCGGCCACCATCTCCACCACGGCCGCCGCGGCCGGCCTGGCCGCCGGCGCGAAGGGCGGCTACTCCCTGCAGGACCTGTGGACCGGCCGCAGCACGGTCAGCGGCGGCGTCATCAGCGCCGCGGTACCCGGCCACGCCGCGGTGATGTACAAGGTGACGCCGGCCAAGCACACGCTGCCGCCGAGCACGACGCTGCTCACCACGCTGCCGAGCGTGGGCGCCGGCCAGTCCGGGACCGCGTACTCGTACTTCACGAACAACGGTGTCGCCGCGGTCAGCGACGTCACCCTCGGCATGAAGCTGCCGGCCGGCTGGACCGCCAAGCCGCTGACCGCCACCCGCTTCGGCAAGGTCACCCCCGGGCACATGGCGATCTCCGCCTTCCGCCTGACCGCCCCGGCGACCCTGACCCAGCCGATCCAGACCGCGCAGATCGACGGCACGGAGACCGACCACTGGAGCGGCGGATCCGAGTCGTCCGCCTCGGCCGGCACCGTCCAGCTGGTCAACCCGCCGACCGCCCCGTACAAGGCGTTCACCAGCACCACCGCGCAGATGGGCCAACTCGGCAACGCCGTCTCGATCGTCGGCGCCGGAGCCGACGCCTGGGGCACCACCGACGAGTACAGCTCGGTCTACCGCCCCGGCGCCGAACACGACGGCTCCACCACCGTCGTCGAGGTCACCGCACAGGCCGCCACCAGCAACTGGGCCAAGGCCGGGATCATGGTCCGCGACGACATCACCGGCGTGGACAGCTCCCCGGGCTACGCGATCCTGGCGGTCACCCCCGGCAACGGCTACGTGCTGCAGTGGGACAGCACCGGCAGCGGCCACCTGGACAGCAACAGCTCACCGTCGAACTCCGGACTCGGGTCGGCCGCCTACCCGTCCTGGCTCAAGCTCGTCCGCTCCGGCTCCACCTTCACCGGCTACTACTCCACCGACGACATCACCTGGACCGAGGTCGGGACCGCAACCCTGCCCGGCGTCAACGCCACCCAGGACGTCGGCACGTTCATGACAGCGCACAACGAGGGTTCGGGGGATAGTGGCGAGGTCGACTTCGCGGGGTTCGCCACTTCGTGAGGTCGTGACGTCGTGACGTCGTGAGTTCGTGAGCCCGTGACGATCCGCAGGCCCGCCGCGGTGGCTTCGGCCGCCGTGGCGGGCTCATCGGATCGCCACCCGACCATGCAGCAAGACCGGCACCGCGACCAGAGCCGTCGCGCCGGCGACGAGCAGCACCCCGGCCAGCACCCGGCGGCCGCGGGGCCCGGTGTGGCGGGCGGCCAGCCAGCACAGGACGAACGCGGCCGGCGCCAGCACCGCGTCGTGCAGCAGGACGCCGCCCGCGAGCCACGCGGCCACGTTCCCGGGGTGCCGGATCGCCGGCTCGGTCAGCAGTCCGGCCGCCCCGTAGACCAGCACCGCCGCTCCGAGCAGGATCGTGGAGAAACGCAGGACTCTCATACGATCGCCTCCATCCGTCGGACCCACTTGGTCTGGAGCACGCCCGGGCGGTTCGGCACGATGATCCGCGCAGGATACCCGTGGTCGAGGGTCAGGGTCTGGCCGTTGAGCCGCAGGGCCAGCAGCGCGGCGGGATCGCGCACATACTCGCGCTCCATGACCATCACCGCGTACGCGCCGTTCTCCTCCATCGAGACCACGCGGACGTCGGCGTCGTGCGGGATCCCGGCCATGTCCATCAGGTCACTGATGCGGACGCCCTGCCAGTGCGCGTCCACCGACCAGCCCTCGACGCAGGCGATCGGCAGCGTGGCCGAGGTCTGGGGCAGTGCGGCCAGCTCCTGCCTGCTGAGACTGAGCTGCCGGGTGCCGCCGTCCACCTGCAGTCGCCAGTCCGCCGTCACGGCGGCCTCGGTGATCCCGGCCTGCCCGGCCGTGCGGTTGACCGGCACGCCGAGCTCGCCGACCCCGATGTCGCGCGGGGACAGCACCGACACCGGCCGCAGGCTGTCGACGGACTGCCCGACCGTGGCCACGGTCACCGTCCCGGCCGCGACGGCGGTCGTGGCGATGAACGCCCGGCGGGAGACGCCGTCCCGCCGTTCCTCGACGTCCCGCACCTGGGCCTGCGGCAGCTCCTTCTTCGGGTTCCGGTAGCCGCGGGCGATGGCCGGCGCCTTCACCCCCAGGTGCACGACGAGCGCCCCGACGGTGATCCACGCGACCCGATAGTGGGTCTGGATGAACGGGAACTGGTTGCCCCACACGTACCACTGCGCGGAGTTGAGCAGCCCGGTGACGAGCTCGAAGATCGCCCCCGCGACGAGGACCAGGATGCTCAGCCGTTCCAGGGCGTGGGCGACCGACTTCAACGGCGGCCACGCGAACAGCCTGGGGTACACGGTCCACAGCTTGGCCAGCAACAGCGGGATCGCGGCGGTACCGCTGGCCACGTGCAGTCCCTGCGTGAACCGGTAGCCCCAACTGGGCCGGGTCGGCAGATGATGCGCCAGCCAGGACGGCGGATGCTGGAGGACATGGCTGATCAGCCCCGTGACGAAGGCGGCGGCGAACGCGACGCCGAGCGCGGTGCCGATCAGGGTCGCGGTGCGCTCGTCATGCAGGCGGCTGCGGAAGCGCGGCAGCGGCGGTCGTCTCAGGATGGAGACCAGGTCCTTGGGAATGGCCTTGGGATTGGGTTTGCGCACGGCACCAGGAAACCGCTTGCACGGGCCCCGGCCCATGCTTCGACTCCTTACGAAGTGATGACGCCACCAGCCCCGTGATCAGGTCTTACAGACTGATGACAGCTCGGCGCGGTCCCTGCTGCCCGCACCGCTGTCTCAGCCATGGTGATCCCCATGAAGACGGGAATCGCCCCTGAGCCGCCACCCCACCGACCGCACCGGTACCGCACCGGCGCCGCGCTGGCGGTCCTGACCGCTCTGGTCGCGGGAACAGCCGTCGTGGTCCGGCTGCCCGTCGGCTCGCCGTGGTCGCGCGGGACACTGGGGTTCACCCTGCTGGCCGCTCTGTTCCTGCTCTACCTGAGCGGAGCGTGGCTTGTCAGGTCCCTGAACCGGGCCTGGGCCACGGCGCTGATGCTCGGCGGCGCGGCGGCGATGCAGCTCGCGGCGCTGACCGCGCGCCCTCGGTACTCCGACGACCTGTACCGGTACGTTTGGGACGGCCGGGTCCAGGCACACGGCATAGACCCCTACCGATACGTCCCGGTCTCCTCCCACCTGGCAGGCCTGCGCACGCCGGATCTCTTCCCGGCCACCGCCGGCCCCGGACACTGTGTGACATCGGGCCCTGACATCACCGCGGGCTGCACCCTGCTCAACCGGCCGCTCGTGCACACGATCTACCCGCCGGTCGCGCAGGCCTACTTCTGGGCCGTGCACTGGTCGGGGCCGCGCGGCGTGCAGGTGTTCGCCGCGATCGCGGCCGTGGTGGTCGCCGCCCTGCTCATCCGCGGTCTGCCCGGGCTGGGCGCGGACCCGCGGCAGGCCGTGCTGTGGGCCTGGTGCCCGCTGGTCGCGATCGAGGCCGGCAACAACGGGCACGTGGACGTGGTCGCCATGGTTCTCACCGCCGCCGCGCTGCTGGTCCTCGGAACCCGCCGCACGCTGACCGCGACCCGGGCGGCGGTCGGGGGTGCCGTGCTGGGACTGGCGGTGGCCACGAAGTTGACACCGGCGCTTCTGCTGCCCTCGGCGATCCGTCGGCGTCCGCTGCCGTTGCTCGCCTCGCTGTCCGGTGTCGTGGCAGCCGTCTACCTCCCGCACGTGGCGGCGGTCGGCGGCGGCGTCTCCGGATTCCTCAGCGGCTACCTGGACCAGGAGGGCTACGACAGCGGCAAGCGGTTCGCCGTCCTGGACCTTGTCCTGCCGACGTCCTGGGCCACGCCGGCCGCGCTCGTCGTCCTCGCCGCCACCGCGGTGCTGGTGTGGTGGTACGCCGATCCCGTCCGGCCGTGGCACGGCGCGGTGGTCATGACCGGGGTCGCCCTGCTCGTCGCGGCACCGGGCTACGCCTGGTACGCAGAGCTGCTCGTCCTGCTGGTCGCCTTCGGCGGCCGCTCGGCCGTTCCCTGGCTCGCTGTGCCGTTCGCCGGGTACGCCGGACAGATCGGGGTGAACCTCGCAGGGAGCTACGGCGTGGCAGCCCTCTTCGTTACCGGAGCGTGGCTGGTGCGGCGGCGCGCGGCTTCGAGCGCGGCGCGCGTCCCGGTTACGGTCTCCGCCGCCGACAACGCCAACGCCGACGCCAACGCCGACGCCGGAGCCGAGAGCTCGGTCCTGATCGACGTGATCCTGCCGTGCCTGGACGAGGCCGCGGCACTGCCGTTCGTGCTGGGACGCATGCCCGCGCGGTACCGGGCGATCGTCGTCGACAACGGCTCCGGCGACGGGTCGCCCGAGCTCGCCGCGCGGCTCGGCGCCGTCGTCGTCCACGAGCCGCGCCGCGGGTTCGGCGCAGCCTGCCACGCCGGGCTGCTCGCCGCTACCGCCGAAGTCGTCTGCTTCCTGGACTGCGACGGCTCCTTCGACCCGGCCGACCTGCCCAAGGTGACCGGGCCCGTGCTGGCCGGGCAGGCCGACTTGTTCCTCGGGCAGCGCCGGCCGACGTCCCGGGGCGCCTGGCCGCCGCACGCCCGGCTCGCCAACCGGCTGCTCGCGCACCGGATCCGCCGCACGACCGGCGTGGCGCTGCGCGATCTGGGGCCGATGCGCGCGGCACGGCGGACGGCCCTGCTGGAGCTGGAGATCACCGACCGGCGGTTCGGCTACCCGCTGGAGATGGTGCTCAAGGCCGCCGACGCCGGCTGGCACATCGGCCAGACCGACGTCCCCTACGCGCCGCGCACCGGGAAGTCGAAGGTCACCGGAACCGTCGGCGGCACCGTCAAGGCCGTCGCGGACATGCGCAAGGTCTGGAAGGCGGCCACCGGATGAGCACTCTGATCGTCATCGCCAAGACCCCGGTGCCCGGCCGGGTCAAGACCAGGCTGACTCCGCCGTTCACTCCCCCGCAGGCCGCCGCGCTCGCCGAGGCCGCCTTGGAGGACACCCTGCGGGCCGTCCTCGAAACCGACGTCGAGCACCGGCTGCTGGTCCTGGACGGTGCGCCGCGCGCGCCGTGGCAGCGGGACTTCACGGTGCTGCCGCAGGTCCCGGGCACCCTCGACCGGCGCCTGGCCGCCGCGTTCGCCCAGGCGGCGCTCCGCGATCCCGGTCCGGTCCTGCTCGTCGGGATGGACACGCCGCAGATCACCGCCGGCCTGCTCCGGTCGTGCCTGCCCGGCGCCGAGGACGCCACGCTCGGCCTCGCCGACGACGGCGGGTTCTGGTGTCTGGGGTTCCGAAAGCCGCGCTCGCAGGATCTGCAGGCGCACCTGCTCGGCGTCCCGATGTCCACCGACCATACCGGCCGTGACCAGCTTGGCCGGCTCCGGGCCGGCGGACTGCGCGTGCGGTTGGTGCCGACACTGCGCGACGTCGACACGGTCGAGGACGCGGAGCATGTCGCCGCCCTGGTTCCGCGGTCGCGGTTCGGCGTCCGCTTCAGGACCCTGCGACGCTTCGACGCCCCGGCCGGCGCGGGAAGCCACCGATGACCGCGATCGACCAGGCCTGGACCGGGAGCCGCGCCTATGCCGAAGCCCTCAGCGGCCCGGGACGCCCGCTGGTGCTGCGTACCAGCACCGGCCGGACCCTGGAGTTGGACGCGGCGCGCTTCACCGCGCCGCCGGACCCGGTGGACCGCGCGGTGCTCGACCGCTGCCAGGGCCCGACGCTCGACCTGGGCTGCGGGCCCGGCCGGCTGGTCGCCGAGCTGGCCCGGCGCGGCATCCCGGCCCTGGGCGTCGACGTGGCCCCGGCCGCGGTGCTGCTGGGCCGCGCGGCGGGGGCGACGGTGCTGCGGCGCAGCGTCTTCGGCCGGCTCCCGGGCGCGGGCCGGTGGCCCCATGCCCTGCTGATGGACGGCAACATCGGGATCGGCGGCGACGCGGCGGCCCTGCTGGCCCGGGTCCGGGGCCTGATCCGGCCCGGCGACGGGGAGCTGGTGGTGGAGACCGAGGCCGAGGACGTCCACGAGAACCACGTCGTCACCTTCGAGACCGGGGGCGAGCCGTTCGGCTGGACCCGGATCGGGACCGAGGCGCTGGCCGCGGTGGCCGCCGGCATCGGCCTGCGCAGCATCGCCCAGTGGTCGGCCGGCGGGCGGCGCTTCGTCGCCTTGGCCACCGCATGAGAACGAACCGCACCGAGGCCGGGCGCGAGCCCGGCGGGCAGGAGATACGAACCCTGATGAGAATCCTGGTCACCGGCGCCGCCGGGTTCATCGGATCGCACATCGTGGCGGCGCTGCTCGCCGCCGGCCACGAGGTCGTGGCCCTGGACGCGCTGCTGCCGGCCGTCCACCCGGATCCGGTCGCGGCCCGGAGCCGGCTGCCCGCCCCGGTCCGGCTGATCGAGGCCGACGTCCGGGACCCCGTCGCGGTCGCCGAGGCCCTGGTCGGCATCGACGCGGTCTGCCACCAGGCAGCGATGGTCGGACTCGGCGTGGATCTCGACGACGCGCCGCTCTACGCCGGCTGCAACGACCTCGGCACGGCGGTGCTGCTCTCGCAGATGGCCCGGGCCGGCACCCGACGCCTCGTGCTGGCTTCGTCGATGGTCGTCTACGGCGAGGGGCGCTACGACTGCCCGCAGCACGGCCCGGCCGCCGCCGCGCCGCGCCGGGAGTCCGATCTGGCCGCCGGCCGGTTCGAACCGGACTGCCCGCACTGCGGCGAGCGGCTGGTACCGGGCCTCGTCGAGGAGACGGCGGGGATGGACCCCCGCAACGTCTACGCCGCGACCAAGGCCGCCCAGGAATTCCTGGCCTCGGCCTGGGCGAGGGCGTGCGGCGGAAAGGTGGCCGCGCTGCGCTACCACAACGTCTACGGCCCCAGGATGCCGCGCGACACGCCCTACGCCGGCGTGGCGGCGATCTTCCGCTCGGCGCTGGCGGCCGGCCGCGCCCCGCTGGTGTTCGAGGACGGCGGCCAGCGCCGCGACTTCGTCCACGTCCGCGACATCGCCACCGCCAACGTCGCGGCCCTGGACTGGACGTCCGCCGCACCGGCCGGAACCTTCCGGGCCTTCAACGCCGGCAGCGGCACCCCGCACACCGTCGGCGAACTGGCGGCCGGCCTGGCTGCCGCCGTGGGCGGGCCGGCGCCGCGGAACACCGGACAGTACCGGCTGGGGGACGTGCGGCACGTCACCGCGTCCAACCGGCGATTGCGCGAGGAACTGGGGTGGGCTCCGATGGTCGGCTTCGCCGAGGGACTCAAGGAGTTCGCGAATGACGCCCGCTGACGCCCGGCTCGCGGCGCTCCCCCTCGTGGACGATCCGTACCAGCGCGCACGCGATGCCGCCGACCAGCTCGTCGCTCTCGCCGGACCGCACGATCTCGCGGTCGTGCTCGGCTCGGGATGGTCGGAGACGGTCGACGCGCTCGGCCCGGCGGAGCATGAGATCCTGTATACGAAGCTCCCCGGATTCAGTGCTCCGACAGCGGTCGGACACAGCGGCCGGCTGCGGTCCGTCGTGATCGGCGGACACCGTGTCCTGATTCTGTCCGGACGCACTCATCTTTACGAAGGCCGCGGTGTCGGCGCCGTCGTGCACGCGGTACGGACCGCTGTCGCCGCCGGCTGCGGAACAGTCCTGCTCACCAATGGAAGCGGCGGCCTGCGCGCCGATCTGCGACCCGGGCAGCCGGTCCTGATCAGCGATCACATCAACCACACCGGCGATTCCCCGCTGCGCGGGGCGACGTTCGTGGACCTGACCGACCTGTACTCGGCACGCCTGCGCCGCCTGGCCCGCACCGCCGCACCCGAGCTGACCGAGGGCACCTACCTCGGACTGCGCGGGCCGCAGTTCGAGACCCCCGCCGAGATCCGGATGTTCCGCGGCTGGGGCGCCGACCTCGTAGGCATGTCCACCACGCTGGAGGCCATCGCGGCCCGGGAAGCCGGCGCCGAGGTGCTCGGCATCTCGCTGGTCACCAACCTCGCCGCGGGCATGACCGGCGAGCCGCTGTCCGCCCAGGAGGTCATCGCGACCGGCGAGGCCGCGGCGGGCCGGCTCGGCGGCCTGCTGCACGCGGTCATCACAGGAGCCTGATGGCCTGTTCGGGCCCTGGCATCGGTGCCCCGGTCATGAACTCAATCCAGGAGCGCTGGCACCGATCGCGGTGGTCGGCCCCGGCCCTGGCCCCGGCGCCGGGGCGACGCACATCGCCCCGGCGCCGCTCTCGGCTACCGCTTCGCCGCCGCGGCACCGCACGCGGAGTTCGTCACCACGACGTAGCCGCTGAACGTGCCCCACGACGAGCGCTCACCGGCGCAGTCGACGAAGATCTGGCCGACGACGGTGGTGTGGGCCGGGCTGGAGTAGTAGGTGGTGGTGCAGGCGTAGTCCGCTTTGCACGCCGCGTAGGCGTGCGCCGGCGCCGTCGAGAAGGCGACGACAGAGGTGCCGAGGAGCGCGGCGACGGTGAGACGACGGATCAAGACTGCCTCCGGTCAGGAGCGACGAGATGTTCGCCGACTGGTATCAGTACTCTGAATTGTTCGAGTACTGCTGTATGTGCTACCGCCATCGCCGACCGGCCGCAAGAGGGTCGGCCCGAACACCGGGCGGTGCCGGTTTCGGCCTCGCCGGGGCGCGGGAGGCCCACCACCAGCGCCGCGTTCCGGGCCGGGCGTCGCGGGACCCCGCCGGGCCGCCCGGCCGTCCCACGAATGGCCCGGGACCGCCCGGGTGGTCTTCGCCGCCGCCGCGAATCCCGCCGCCGGCCTCGACGGGCACGTCGGAGCCTTCGTTCCCGGCCGCGTTCCCGGCGGCGTCCCGGGCCGGCGGGCCGCGACCTGCGGTTCCCCGTCCCGCCGCACGTCGGGATCGCGGCCAAGGTGGTGGTCATGGCTATCGACCTCAGGCAGACCGCCATCGATCCTGACGTCCCGACCATCCCTCCGACGCGCAACACCCAGGCCGCCCTCCGGGCCGCCCTGGACGACCTCCAGGGCAACATCCTCAAGAGCCACGGCCGCGACCACAGCAGGCATCTCCTCATCACTTTCAAGACCGACACCCCGCAGGCCCGGAAGGCGTCTCGGGACTGGCTCACCTCGCTGGTCCGGCGCGGCTACGTGACCTCGGCACTGGCCCAGTACGGCGAGGCGGCCGGCTACCGCGAGGTGCTCAAGACCGCCCGGGCCGACGGCGCCGTCACGGCGGCCGGCCGCATGGCGATGGTCCTGTCGGTCAGCCCCGCGTTCGTCGGCGCCATGGTGTCGGCCCAGGGGTATCGCGAGCTCCGGCTCGATACCGCGTTCACGCCGGACGACCCGGCGTTCCTCGCCGGCGCGAAGTCCCAAGTGGGCCTGCTCAACGACCCGCCGGTGACGGCGTGGGAGCCGGCCTTCCAGCGCACCCTGCACGCGATGGTCATCGTCGCCGACGACGACCCGGCGCAGCGCATCGACCCGCTCGTCAAGCTGCTCTCCTCGGAGCTGGCCGCGATGGGCGCCGAGGTCGCCGTCGAGTCCGGGACGGCCATGCGGTTCGGCCCGAACGGCGAGCCGCCGACCCCGACGTCGCCGGTCCACGAGCACTTCGGGTTCGCGGACGGGGTGAGCCAGCCGCTGTTCTACGCCCGCGACATCGAGCGGGCGCGGACCCGGAACGGCGGGATCGACGAATACGACCCCAGCGCGCCGCTGAACCAGGTGCTGCTGAAGGACCCGGCCGGCGGCGACGACGGCTACGGCTCCTATTTCGTGTACCGCAAGCTCGAACAGGACGTACCGGGCTTCCACGGCGACGAGGAGGCGCTCGGCCTGGAGATCGCCAAACACGCCGACGCCAAGGCGCACCAGGCGGCGCCCGAGGACGTCGCCCTGGCCGGCGCGTACATGGTGGGCCGGTTCAAGGACGGCACACCGGTGGTCGACCAGCAGCAGGACGGGCTGGTCTCGCTGCCGAACAACTTCGGCTACGACTCCGACGTCGACGGGGTTCGCTGCCCGGTCCAGGCGCACATCCGGAAGACGAACCCGCGCGGCGACAAGCAGCGGCAGTTCGCCGTTCCGCTGACTCAGGAACGCACACAGCGCATCGCGCGCCGCGGCATCAGCTTCGGCCCGGTGACGCTGACCCCCGGCCCCACGGACAAGGTGGGCCTGCTGTTCCTGTGCGCGCAGAGCAGCATCCCGGACCAGTTCGAGTTCATCCAGAAGGCGTGGTCGAACTTCGAGGACTTCCTGCGCCCGGACTGCGGCCTGGACCCGGTGATCGGGCAGCTGCCGTCCGGGGAGTCGCGGGACGAGGCGGTCGCCCAGCCGTGGCCGAAGCAGTACGCATCCCACAACCAGCTTGACGTCTCGCAGGCCCCGCCGAAGCCCACCGATGTGTTCTTCCGGAAGCGGGTCGGCCAGTGGGTGACGATGCGGGGCGGCGAGTACTTCTTCGTCCCCAGTCTGAGCGGTCTGCTGCGATTCGGGGACCTCGGCGAATCACAGGGAACCCGCAAGGGAGCACCGGCATGAGCACCGACATGAGCACCGACATGACGTCCACCCGGCAGGATCCGATCGTCGTCTTCACCGAGCTGTCGGTCGAGCTGACCGGCTACAACCGGGTGGAGCTGGCCGGCACCGGCCTGATCGAGCAGCACTACGACACCCTGCTCCGGCTGATCGGCGAGCGCGAGGCCGGGCACCTGTTGCAGGCCGCCGCGGACGCTCTGGACGCCGATCGCAAGAACCACGACGGCAAGGCGCTGCGGACCCAGGTCGTCGAGAGCAAGCGCTACGGGCCGGTGGTCATCAACCTGATCAAGCTCTGGTACCTCGGCAGCTGGTATCCGCTGCCCGGCTCCTACGCCGACGTCAACGGCTCGACCGCGGACGACGTCGAACACGTCGTGTCCGCGCAGGCCTACCGCGAAGGGCTGGTCTGGAGCGCCGCCGGGGCGCACCCGATGGGGGCCAAGCCGCCCGGCTGGGGGTCCTGGGCCGAAGCGCCCGCACTCCCCTCGCCCTGAACTGTGTGAGGCGTTCCACGACATCTGGAAGTGCTTCTTTAGGAGAACCCTGACATGGAACGGTTCGACATCGTCATCGTCGGCGGCGGCATCGCCGGCGCCACGGTCGCCAAGACGGTCATCGAGAAGGCCGCCGCCCGCCGCCCGGCCCGGCATCCCCGCATCCTGATCCTGGAGGCCGGGCGCGCCACCGCGATGAGCGCCGACAAGTACGACACCTACGTGGAGTCCTACCAGCAGGCGCTCGCCAAGGTCCCCAACTCCCCTTATCCGCCGACCGTCTCCGCGCCGCAGCCGGACGTGCTCGACATCAGCCGCCCGGTGATGGGCCCGGACGGCACCACGAAGATCCCCGCCGACAACGGCTACTTCGTGCAGATGGGCCCGTTGCCGTTCGGCAGCGACTACGCCCGCGCGCTCGGCGGCACCACGCTGCACTGGCTGGGCACCTGCCTGCGGATGCTGCCGAACGACTTCAGGATGCGGTCGGAGTACGGCCGCGGTGTCGACTGGCCGATCACCTATGAGGACCTGAAGCCCTACTACGAGCGCGCCGAGTGGGACATCATCGGGGTGTCGGCGGACGTCGAGCACCAGTACTACCCGGGCATCGGCGACGACCCGGCGACGTACTTCAAGAGCAAGAACACGACCAAGTTCCCCGGCGGGGAGTACCACTTCCCGATGGAGGAGATCCCCAGCAGCTATCTGGACGAGTACCTGGCGAAGAAGTCCGCCGGTCTGGTGGTGAAGCTGAAGGGGGACGACGGCCGGGAGTACAGCTTCCCGATCCGGATCAGCAACACCCCCGTCGGCCGGAACTCCGCGCCGAGCCCGAAGTACCAGCCGGTCGGCGCGGTCGGGAACGCCGACCGCGGGCAGCGCTGCGAGGGCAACTCCAGCTGCATCCCGATCTGCCCGGTGCAGGCCAAGTACAACGCCCTGAAGACGCTGTACGAGCTGATCGTGAAATACCCGGACCGGGACCCGAAGGAGGGCGAGAAGGAGAAGGCGCGGGTCTCGATCCGCAGCCAGTGCGTGGTCTCCAAGGTCGAGCACACGCAGCGTCCTGAGAAACAGGGCACTGTCACCGGGATCACCTACCTCAGGTACTCCGACGACGGCAGCCCGCCGGTGGAGGCGACGGTGACCGCGGACCTGTACGTCCTGGCCGCCAACGCCATCGAGAACGCCACCCTGTTGCTGGCCTCCGAGGCCGCCAACAACAGCGGGGAGGTCGGGCGGAACCTGATGGACCACCCGTTGCTGCTCACCTGGGGCCTGCTGGACGACAGCGCGGGGGCCTACCGCGGACCCGGGTCGACGTCGGGCATCCCGGCCTTCCGGGACGGCCCGTACCGTTCGGAGCGCACCGCGTTCCGGGTCGAGATCGGCAACTGGGGCTGGAACTTCCCGGAGAACGCGCCCTACGACACGGTCCACGACCTGGTCGGCGGGGCCGGCACCGGTACCGCGCAGCTGTACGGCCGACCGCTGCGCAAGCGGCTCGGCGAGATCCTGCCCAAGCAGTTCCGGATCGCCTGGGAGCTGGAGCAGGACCCTGCGCCGGGCAACCGGGTCACCATCGACGAACGGTACAAGGACGCGCTGGGCATGTACCGGCCGGTCATCCACTACGACCTGTCGCCGTACGTCCGCGCCTCGCTGCCGTGGGCCGCCGAGGCCAGCCGGCAGCTGTTCGAGCGGCTCGGCATCGGCGACAAGGTCCAGCGGCCGGAGTACAAGCCCGGCGACTACACGCACTGGGACGCCGGCGACCCGTCGGAGGTGGACTACGAGGGCAAGACCTACTGGGTCCGCGGCGCCGGCCACGTCGTCGGCACGCACCGGATGGGCGAGGACCCGGAGGACTCGGTGGTGGACAGCTACCAGCGGAGCCACGACCTGCCGAACATGTACATCGTCGGCTGCGGCAGCATGCCGACGCTCGGCACGTCCAACCCGACTCTCACCATGACCGCGCTCGCCATCCGCACCGGCGACCACATCGCGGCGCAGCTGAAGGAGAAGAAGGACGCATGAGCGACCAGCCGATGAAGATCCCCACGCTCGCCGACCTGAAGGCCGCGCTCCAGCTGGCCGTCGGCCTGGAACTCAGCACGATCCCGGTGTACCTGACCGGCCTGTACTCCATCCCGGAGGGCCGCAACACCGACGCGGCCCAGACGATCCGCAGCGTCGTCATGGAGGAGATGCTGCACATGACGCTGGCGGCGAACGTGCTGAACGCCATCGGCGAGGTGCCGAGCCCGGAGCCGGTCGACTTCCTGGACCGCAGGCACCTGAGCCCGATCCCGGCCTATCCGCTGGACAGCCCGCTGATCTCCGGGATCGGCACCCTGGAGCTGCTGCCGCTGTCACCGCACGCCGTGGACAACTACGTGCGGATCGAGCATCCGCTGCACGGGGCCGCCACGCTGCAGGCGATCCCCGCCCGGGCCGGCTCCTATCGGACGATCGGCGAGTTCTACCACGCGATCGACATCGCGTTGAAGGACCCGAAGATCTGCCCGGACCAGCTGTTCGAACCGGTGAATCAGGTCCCGGTCAGCGAGTACTACGGCGGCGCCGGCGACGTGGTACGGGTGTCCGACCGCAAGACGGCGCGCGAGGCCGTGCAGAAGATCGTGGAACAGGGCGAGGGGCTGCCCGAGGAGGACCTGCACAAGCCGGCGAAGACGGTCACCGACGCCGACCGGCTCGGCTCGGGCTGGCAGATGTACTCGCACTACGCGCGGTTCCGGGAGATCCAGGCCGGCCGCAAGTTCCGGCCGGACCAGACCGCCGGCGAGACCCCGGCCGGGGCGATGCTGCTGGTCGACTACGACCAGGTCGAGCCGGCCGAGTTCGAGCCGCGCAACGGCGACGGCGGCCCGGAGGCGGTGGCGCTGGACGAGTTCGACCTGGCGTATTCACTGCTGATCGACGCCGTCTACGCCGCGTTCGGCGGCGGCGGTTCGAACCATTCCGAGCCGCCGCTGACCGGGCTCCAGATCGCCGTGCACGCCATGTACGGCTTGAAGAACAAGGCTGTCGCGCTGATGCGCACCCCGAATCCGGAGCGGCCCGGCCGCACCCTGTGCCCGCGGTTCGGCTACGTGGCGATCGGCGGTGACCGGGACAAGCTCGTTCAGCGGGTCGAGGAACACAGCGGACACCGGTGATCCAACGATGAAGCTGAAGCTGAATCGGCGGCCTCCCCGCACAGCCTGCGGGGAGGCCGCCGCCCGGCGCCGCGGCTCACATCGACGGCGGCTCACCTCTGGGGCAACTCACATCGACGGCAACTCACATCGACGGCAGCGGGAGCGCCTCCGGCGCCTCATGCCGAGGCGGGGTCTGCGCGGGGACGAGCGCCGGGAAGGCCTGTTCGGCCCAGATGATCTTGCCGTGCGGGGTGTAGCGGGTCCCCCAGCGCTGGGTGAGCTGCGCGACCATGAACAGCCCGCGGCCGCCCTCGTCGGTGATCGCCGCGTACGTCAGGTGCGGCGAGGTGTTGCTGCCGTCGGAGACCTCCAGGATCAGGCTGCGGTCGCGCAGGAGCCGGACCCGCACCGGCTCCGAGCCGTAGCGGATGGCGTTGGTGACCAGCTCGCTCAGGGCCACCTCGGTGGCGAAGGACAGCTCGTCCAGGCCCCATTCTTCCAGTGTCGCGTTGCTCCACGCCCGGATGTCGGCGACGGCGGCCGGATCGGAGGGCACGTCGCGCTCCGCGACCCGGTCCGGGCCGAGCACCCGGGTCTTGGCGATCAGCAGGGCCACGTCGTCCTGCGGGTGCTCCGGCAGCAGCGCCTCCAGCACCGCCCGGCAGTTCTCCTCCGGCTCCCGGTCGCCTTGCGACAGCGCCGCGCGCAGCAGGTCCATGCCGACGTCGAAGTCCCGGGTGCGCTCCTCGATCAGGCCGTCGGTGTAGAGCACGATCTGGGTGCCCTCGGCCAGCTCCATCTGGGTCGACTCGTAGGGCATCCCGCTCGCGCCGAGCGGAGGGCCGGTCGGCAGGTCCGGGAAGACGACCTCGCCGCCGGGCGCGACCAGCGCGGGCGGCGGGTGGCCGGCGGTCGCGACGGTGCACACCCGGGTGGTCGGGTCGTAGATCGCGTACAGACAGGTGGCGCCGGTGACGCCGATCCCGCCACCGCTGTCGGTCTCCTCCTGGTCGATCCGGTTGACCAGCTCGTCGAGGTGGCCGAGCAGCTCGTTCGGCGGCAGGTCGAGGGCGGAGAAGTTGTGGACCGCGGTGCGCAGCCGGCCCATGGTGGCCGCGGCGTGCAGCCCGTGGCCGACCACGTCGCCCACCACCAGGGCGACCCGGCTGCCGGGCAGCGGGATCACGTCGAACCAGTCACCGCTCACCCCGGACTGCGCCGGCAGATAGCGGTGCGCGACCTCCAGGGCGCTCTGGTCGGGCAGAGCGCGCGGCAGCAGGCTGCGCTGCAGGGTCACGGCCATGGCGTGCTCGCGGGTGTAGCGGCGGGCGTTGTCGATGCTGACCGCGGCGCGCGCGACCAGCTCCTCGGCCAGCGAGCGGTCCTCGTCGTCGAACGGCTCGGGCTTGCCCGACCGCCAGAAGTTGACCACGCCCAGGATGATGCCGCGGGCGTTCAGCGGGGTGGTGATCAAGCTGTGGACACCGTAGTCCATGATGCGCCTGGTCAGCGCCGGGTCCTGGGCGTGCCAGCCGGGCGCGTCCGCGAGGTCCGGGACGACCTGCGAGCGGCCGCTGTCGAAGCCGCGGGCCATCGGGGAGGACGGGATGTAGGCGGTGAGCTTGCCGACCGGATAGAACGGGTAATCGGCGCGGATGCCGTGGACGGCGGTGCGGCGCAGGTTGACGGCGCCGGCGGTGGGCTCGTCGCCGTGCAGCACCGGGTCGGCGAGGTCGACGGTGACGAAGTCCGCGAAGCCGGGCACCGCGACCCGGGCCAGTTCCTCGGCGGTGCGCTCGACGTCCAGCGTGGTCCCGACGCCGGCGCCGGCCTCGTACAGCAGGGCCAGGCGCTGGCCGGCCACCTCGGCCTTGCCGGACAGCGCGAGCAGCTCGGTGGAGTCGCGGATGGTGGCGACGGTGCCCATGGCGCGGCTGTTCGGGTCGGTCGGCCGCTGGTTGACCACGACGAGCCGGCTGCCGACGTGGAGCAGTTCGTCGGTGACCGTCCGGCCCGACACCAACAGCTCGACCGTCTCCGGGGACAGGCCCGCGATGTCGCCCAGGTACCGGCCCTCGGCCTTGGCGGGCAGGCCCAGCAGGGCCCGTGCCTCGTCGTTGGCCAGCAGCAGCTGCCCGTCCTGGCCGACGATGACCACGCCCTCGCGGACCGCGTGCAGGACGGCGTCGTGGTGCTCGTACATCCGGGCCAGCTCGACCGGGTCCATGCCGTGCGTCTGGCGCTTCACCCGCCGGGCGATCAGCGCGGTGCCGATGGTGGCGATCGCGACGCCGGCGGCGCCGATGCCCAGGATCACCGGCAGCTGCCGGCTGCTGACGGCGGTGACGTGCTTGACCACCAGCCCGGCCGACACCAGGGCCGGGATCGAGCCGTTCGGGGCGAAGACCGGGACGGTCGCCTGGACCTCGTGGCCCAGCGGGCCGTGCACGCTCTCGGTGTAGATCTGCCCGTGCAGCGACGGGCCGATGGTGCCGACGAACCGCTGGCCGATCTTGCTCGGGATCGGGTGCGTGTAGCGGATCCCCTGGTCGTTCATGACCACGATGAAGTCCACGCCGGCCACCTTGCGGGTGGCCTCGGTGATCGGCTGGAGGATGGCCGTGGGGTTCGGCGTCTTGAGCGCGGCGAGCAGACCGGGGGAATGCGCGAAGGTCTCCGCGACGGCGATCGACTTGTTCCTCGCCTCGGCGTCGCTGTTCCGCCGCGACTCCAGAACCTGCGCGACGATCGCCCCGAACACGAGCAGGACCACGACCACGAGTTCCAGCGCGAATACCTGAGTAGCCACGCTTCGCCGGTTTCTCGCGATCAGCGGCTTTCTGAGTACACTCCACCGCCGGTCGACACGCTCGACCATGAAATTGTTTCTACCACTATGTCGGGATTATTCCAGCGGAAAATCTTCGCCGTCTCGCCCCTTGGAATCCGGCGTCCGTCCGGCCGTGGTGCTGGTCGTGCTGGTCGTACCGGTGGGACGGGTGATCACGAATCAGCCGCCTCAGGCACGAGGCCCAGGACCCGGAACGGCTGGCCGCCGTTGTCCACGATGGTCGAGTGCTGTTTGCCGGCGGCGACCCAGTCGATCTCGAAGTCGAACGTGCAGGCCGCGTGGTCGGTGAGCGCGACGTAGAACTCCTCGGACGATCCCGCGGAGACGCAGTAGTAGTCGCCGGAGCTTGGCGAAGGGCTGGCGACGATCTGCGGCGCCGAGGCGTCGAGGTCGACGGTGAACTTCCGTACCGGCTGCTCGCCTCCGCATCCGCCGCAGGGCAGGTACACCAGAACGCCTGCTTTCGGTGCGCTGGAGCGCTGCACGTCGACGACGCGGAATCCGCTGATCAAGATTTGATCAAGACTCTCGGTCTGGATGGTCACCGTCACCGCGCTCTGGGCGTAAATCCGCTCGAGCCCGGGCTCCTGAGTGAGGGGCGTCCCGTTCTCCAACGACGTGTTCAGCGCGGACTCGGTGCCCGGCCAGCAGTAGTCGGCCCCGCTGATGTTCATGCCCAGCACCGACGTCTCGATGGTCGCAGCCGCGGGGCCCGCCGCCGCGGCGGTTCCCGTCCCCGGCTGGCCGGCGGAGGTGCGGTCGGTATGGCCGGTGCGGTCGACGAGGTCCGCCGCTGAAGCCGCGGCCGCCAAGGCGAAGGCCAGCCCGGCGACGGCCACGAACATCCAGGTCGGACCGCCCACCGTGACCGTGGGCCGGTCGCCGGTCCCCACGACCTGCCTGCTCCGCGGTGCGCCGGCGACCTGGGCGACGGGTCCTGGACCGGCGGGCACCGGCCCGAACGCGGCCGATATCGGCCCGCTCGACTCGGCGCTGCGGCGACCCGTATGCGTTTCTTCGCCTGACTGCTCTCGCCGGTCCGCGAAGGTCGGGCCCCAGGCCGCGACCACGGAGACGAGGGCGACGCCGAGCGAGGTGGCCACCACCGACCGGTAGCCGGCGACGGCAAAGAGGCCATGGTGGTTGTAGTCGGCCAGAACGGCGGGACGCCGGGGACGACGGTGGTCGGGCTACGCATTCCGTCGGACGGCAGCAGCTTCTCGGTCCGGATCCTGGCGACACCGAGCCCGACCCGTACCTGATCAGTCAGGAACGGCTGGCGCGGTTCCGGCGGCACTTCGGCGGACCGGCGGTCGGTCGCCATCGGCGGGTGGCAGCTGATCGGGCTGTTCATGCACAAGCCCCCGGCGATCAACTCCGCACGAGCACGTGGTGCTGTTCAGCGGTGGCGCCCTGCTCGTCGGCGCGCCGTCTCTCGGACCGGTCCCGGCGGGCACTGCGGCCTGGAACCTCGGGCTGCGCTGCAACGGCCTCGTCGAGTACCGCTTCTCCGGGGCCACCGTGCGCGTCCGGTTGCTGCGAGCAGCAGACCTCGGCATACGAGGGAACTCAAAGCGGTAACCTCGACGCGCGCCATCCAAGAGCACAGCAAGAACACAGCAAGAACACGGCCAGAGATCGCGATCGGCGAGGCGGGGGAAAGCGAATGCCCGGGCACAGTGCACAGCCAGAAAGACTGCGTGCCGTTCGCGGCGTGGCGGCGGTCGCCGGTGTGGCGATCGCGGTGGCGGTGGTCGCAGGCTGCGCCAGCAGGAACGGGCTCGCGGCGCGGTCGGACAAGTCCCCTGACGGGGCGATCCAGTTCGCGGCAGCTCGGGTCGCCGCGGCGAAGAGCGTCCACGTCCACGGGACGGTCTCCGGCGGTATCTCCGGGACGGTCGACGGTTCGGTCGTCTTCGCGCCGACCCTGCAGGGCGAGCTGACCCTGACGACCGACCATGACGCGGACATGGTTCCCACCCACATCCTCTACGACGGCACGAGCTTCTACACCTCGATACCAAAGGGCTTCGGCGCCACCTCCAAGACCAAGCCGAACGCCTCGTGGTTCGCGATGAACGTGGCCGACCTCGTGCCGAAGAACTCGCGGGTCCTCAGCATGCTGAAATCCGACCCGGCGGCGCTCGTCAAGGAAATCCTGGCGAAGGGCAAGTTCACCCAGGCCGGGACGGGCAAGGCCGACGGCGTCGCCGCGACCCACTTCGCCGCCGACCTCGCCGGCGATGCCGCCGGCCACGCCGACGTCTGGCTCGACGCCTCCGGCCTCCCGGTCGAGATCGTCGTCCAGTCCGCCGCGGACAAGCAGCCCGCCAGCCGCACCGAGCTGCATTTCAGCCAGTGGGGCGAGCCGGTCGCGATCAAGGCTCCCCCGGCCGACCAGGTCCTCACCGAACAGGACGAGATCAACTTCGCGATCTCCGGCCAGCAGTTCAAGATCGGCGGCGACCAGCTGAACGGTTCGACGTTCGCGCAGAACGGCGGCGTCATCATCGGCGACCCTCCGTCGAGCGGCCCGACTCAGCCGATCTGCGTCCCGGTCAGCCTCCCGTCGCAGCCCCAGCAGGCCCAGCCGGCCCCGACGAGCGTGTGCCTCACGTTCTCGTCAACCGCCGGCGCGGTGAAGATCAACCCTTAGCCCCACCACCGCTGCCCACGCGCCTGCCACCACGCATCTTCTGCGCTCGCAGGCGACGGGTGATATCGGAGGGGTCTTCGCGCGTGCGCGGCGCGCCGACGTCGCGCGGCTCCGAGATGACCACCGCCAGCGTGGTCACGAGCAGGATCAGTCCGAGGATCAGCAACGTGGCGAGAAGGCCACCGGCATACATGACGATGTCTCCCTTCGTAGTGTCCAGGCATCCCTTGTGGCCCTGATCGGCGGGCTCAAACGATGGCCCCTCCACCGGATCGTCGACCTCTGGCGATACCCGCGCGGTATCGCCCTTGCGCAATCGGTCTTGGACAGCTGCCGAGGGCGGCTGCTGCACTGGGGTTGATCAAAGGAGTCAGCCATGACCGAATACCCCAACCCCAACCTCGACGCCAGGCGCGCACGCGGCATCGAGGCATACGCCCGGATATTCGGGCTGCCCGCATCGGCCGTGCCCGCAGCCATGGCCGCCCGCGTCGGACCCGTCTTCGCCGAGGAGGCCTTCGCCTCCGCCGGCGGACCGGCATGGTCGCACGAGGGGCTGACCGCCCGAGACCGTAGCATCGCCATCATCACGGCGCTGGCGGCCCAGGGCGTGTCCGGCGACCGCCTCGAAACCCACCTGCGGTTGGCGGGCGAGCACGGAATCGACCACGGCGGACTCACGGCGCTGATGACACTGCTGGCCAACTACATCGGGTACCCGTATGCGTCTGCGGCGATGGAGTCGGTCGAGCGTGCGGCGGAATCCGGTCTGCTGCCGATCTCTGACGGTTAGTACGGGGTTCCCCCTACCTCGAAAGCCATTGATCGGCATGGACGAACCAACGCGCATCCCATTGACTGGTCAACGTGACAGAGGTGAGGCGCCAGCCCAGCGGTCGCGATGGTTTCGCCTGGCCGATCTATGAGTCCATGCTTGGCAACGGCCTGCGGGTGGTGGTCAGCCCCGACCCGGTGGCGCCGATCGTCGCGGTGAACCTCAGCTACGACGTCGGCTCCAGACATGAGCCGCCGGGCAGACACGGCTGGGCCAAGCTCGCCAGCAACCTCATGTTCGAGGGATCCGCTCATGTGGCCAAGGGGCAGCACTTCGAGTGGGTGACCGAGGCCGGCGGGGCCGCTATCAATGCCTCCAGCAGCCAGGACCGCAACAACTTCTACCAGGTCCTGCCCTCCTCGCAGCTGGAGCTGGCGCTGTGGCTGGAGGCCGACCGCATGGGCGGGCTGAGGCCGACCCAGGAGTCCCTCGACAACCAGCGCGAGGTCGTGAAGAACGAGCGGCGCCAGCGCTACTACGACCCGCCGTACGGCCGCTGGGTCGAATATGCCCTCGAACTCACCTTCCCCAACGGCCACCCGTACCAGCACCCCGCCATCGGCACAGAGGCCGAGCTGGATGCCTTGACGCTGCAGGACATCCGGCTGTTCCACGCCACCTACTTCGTCCCCAACAACGCCGTGCTCACCGTGGTCGGGGACGCATATCCCGACCAGGTCATCGAGCTCGCGGAACGCTACTTCGGCGGCATCCGCGCGGTTCCGGCCGTCCCGCCGGCGCCGGACGGGACGCTGCCGGGGCTGAAGATCGGCGCGGCGCACCGCCGCGTCGAGCACGACGGCAACGTCCCGCGCCCCATGACGTTCTTCATGTTCCGCGCACCTGATTCCCGGAGCGGCGACTACCCCGCGGTCGAGGTGCTGGCCGCCGTGCTGGGCCGCGGAAAGGGCTCGCGGCTGTGGCGCAAGCTCGTCGTCGAGGAGCGCCTCGCGCAGCGTGAGAACTCTTACGCATCGTCGTGGAACCTGGCGTACGGCGCATCGGCGATGTTCGGTATGGTCAGCCCGCTCGACGGCGTCGAGCCGGCCGACGTCGAGTACGAGTTCGTGAACGTGCTGGACCGCCTGGCCGATGGCTCCGTCCCCATCTCAGAACCCGAACTGTCCAGGGCGAAGGCCCTGCTGGCCAGCGACTGGCTCAACGGAGTGAGCGAGGTCGGGGGCCGTGCCGATCTCCTTGCGCAGTACGCGCTGCTGAAGGGCGATCCGCGGATGATCTGCGAGTATCTGCCCGATCTGGCGGCGGTCACCGCCGAGGACGTGCACCGCGTAGCGGCGCTGGTACTCGCGCAGGACAACCGTGTGGCGATCGAGTACAAGGTCGCACCTCGCCGATGAGCGAGAACCAGTACCCTGCGATTCTTGTCCGACGTCCGGCAGGGCTGAAGCCGGCGCGCCACGCCGACCCCGCTTCCGCCCGACAGGTGAAAGGCTCGGAACGCCATGATTGAGATCTCGCCGCCGCCCCTCGACGATCGCGCCGTGACCATGGTCCCCGAGATCGTCATCCGCGATACCGGGCAGGATCCCCCGGCCGTCGCGACGGCTCTGAACGGCCGGCTGCGGCTCGGCGGTCCGGTGTCGGCACCCGTCTCGGCGTCGTACGTCGCGGACGACGCCGAGCTGAAGTTGTTCGTCGAGGAGAAGTCCGCGCAGTACCGGTACGACCTCGTCCATCTGGCGCTGACCGTCACCACCGGACCCGGGCAGGACCGGTTCGAGACCGTGGTGATCCGGCTTCGCCTGTCCGCCGACGGCACCCAGGCACCGATCGCCTGGTCGATGAGGCCCGAGCGGGTCACCGGCGAGGCGAAGCTCTCGACGACGTGGCGACTCGGCCCGCAGCTCAAACTCTTCGCCGCGGGGGTGGAGCACACGGAGACGAAGACGGACGGGGCGTGCTACCTGGAGGCGCAGAACGACCTGCGACCTGATCCGGAGTGGACGCTGCACCGCATCCGGGGCAGGGAGATCAGCGGCGTCCATCGGCTGACCCTGATCGTGTGCAGCCCGGTCGGCACCGAGACCACCCTCAGCGGAGCCATCGACGCCACCGTGGTCCGCGGCAAGCGTCCATGGCGGGAACACGCTTCCCTGCCTAACCTGCTGACGCTCTCCGCTGTGCTAAAGTAGCGCTGCGTTACGGTGGGCGCGTCCAACCCTTTACAGCTCCTGAGCGGTCGGGCGAACGAGGGGGCGGAGCTGTGTATGCCAGGGTTCAGCGACGAGGAGATCACAGCCCTCGCGACCGCCTTCGCGACCGGCTCCGGCGCCAAGCGGCTCCTGATCCGGTCCGGATTCCCGGCCGAGCACCTTCCATCGCAGACCACGATGACCGGGTACCAGTTCTGGTCGGAGATCAGCGAAGCGGTGGCGTCCGGGATCCTCGATGAGGGCCGGATCCGGATTCTCACCACGGCCCTCGAGACGTACCCCTACAACCCGGTCTTCAAGAAAGCCATGGCCGAAGCACCGGCCGGGAGGTCACGACCGCTGCGGGTACTCGTGATGGGAGCCGGACTCGGCGCCACCGCCGCCACCGCCGCCACCGCCACCGGCGGCCCGGCCCGCGCGATCCGTGCCGACCAGGAGTCCAGGCTCCTGCTCAAGGTCCAGGAACTCGGGCACCTGGAGGTGGAGCTCCTCCCCGCGGCAACGATCGACGACCTGGTCTTCGACAGGGCCCGGCCCCCGGACGTCCTGCATCTCATCTGCCACGGCGACCGCGGGGCGCTGGTGTTCGGGAACGAATTCGGCGATCCGCGCCGCGTCCCGGCGACCGCGATCGCGGATCTGATCAGGGCGTATGCGGTACGCCTGCGCGGAGTGGTTCTCAACGCCTGCTCCAGCGGCGACTGCGCGGAAGTCTTCGCGCCGCTGGCCGACACCGTCATCGCCCACAAGGGCGCGGTGGACGACGACTGTGCACGATTGTTCGCGGAGGAGCTGTACCGGGCCATGCGAGGTTCCGCCGACCTCGCCGAGGCGGCCGGGATCGCGGCCACGCGGCTGGCGGTGGGCAGCGCTCAGTGCCCCGAACTCCGCGACGGCCTGGTGGTGCTGAGCCGGAATGAGGGCCGCTGACATGGCGACCCGGCCGGACAGCGGTCAGGCCCTGCGGGACTGGGCTGCGGCGCATGCGCGGACCGTGGGGCGGTCGGGGGTGGGGCCTGCTCCGTTGACCGCATTGAACTTCACGTTGAAGCGGAAGATGTTCATCGGCGAAGACCCGGACGACCCGGTGTCCGTCGCCTGGATACGCCATCAGCGGCAACTGCAACTCATAGTCTTGAGTGACTTCATCAGCGTTTGGGATGAGGAGGGCTCGTTCCTCCGTGAAGTCACGATGGACGAAACGCTTGGATTCAATCGCCCAGCCGATGTTCTCGGACACTTCCCCACCTCCGATCTGGTCGCCCTGAACGACGACTACGGAGAGATTTCGTGCGTCGTGGAGCCCGAATCCGGATCCTTGTTCATGGGTGAGGAGATGTCGACGACGTGGTGGCGCGACCCCCATTTCACACTCGGTGCGCGCGGGGTGTTGGGTGGCGCGATTTCCGTGGCCATCAGCTATGGTGGTTCACAAATCAAGGAAGACCGGCTGATCGGCCAACATCCCGACGCGTCCGACCTTCCGTGGATGATGGATTGGCTACCCGGACCCGGACTCCTCCCCCGGCTGGTCGCCATCGACGGCGTCGACGGGCTCCACGTCTTCGACATGATCACCCTGAAACCTGCACGAGTCCTCGAAGTGGCAGGGGCCAGTGCCTTGGCCTGCGCACCGGACTCAGATCGTTCCACACTGGCCGTCGGCGACATGGACGGCGTGATCCATCTCGTTGATGTCGACGCCGGCACCGTGGTCCACACATTGAGCCAGCCGGACAACTTCAACTCGGTCAATTCCCTGTCATGGTCGCCCGACCCTTTGCGTCCCCTCTTGGCAGCGGGCACGGAAGACGGCACGGTACGTCTGTGGAGTCCCGACTCGGGGCGATGCTTGGCAGTCCTCGAGCATCCGGAAGCCATCACCAGCGTGGCACTGACCATCGATGACGCCGGACGAATGCTGCTGGCCACCGGCTGCGAGGACGGCAACGCACGTATTTGGGTCAGCGACACCTCGGCGCCGCAGAGCACTGCCTCCTTTCCCACAGGAGCCGCGGATGGCAAGTTCACCCTCACAGAACGCGCCACCACTGTCACCGATACCCAAATCATGGCGATGGCCTGGGAAGAAACATCCGACGGTGCACGACTGTTCACGGCCGGGACCATCGGATCCGCCTTCACCATCGACGCGACGATGGTGGAGACACGGGATACGGCCCACAACCTGATTGCCGAGGTTCACAAGCTCGAAGCGAAGAACACCGGCATCCGCGCGTTGACCTCCAGACACCGTGCCGGAAGGTCTTTGCTCGCGACTGTCGACGCCACGCGTCAAGCCGCCAGCGTGCGCGTCAGGGAGTACGGCGACTCGATCATGACGACCTACGAGGAGCGAAGCCCCCACTCCGGGGACGACATCCACATCGCCTGGTCGCAGGATCGCACCTGGCCCCTGCTCGCCATAGCTCAGCCAGGTTCCGGTGAAGGGGACGGGGGCACCGACCTCAGCATCCGTAGTTCGCGCGGCTGGGGACCGGCATCCCGGGGGCGGCACACCGATTGGCGCGTCACCGCACTGTCCTGGTCTCACCACCAGGTCAAGCCGTCGCTGGCCATCGGGGGCAAAGGCGGCCACCTCTCGATCTGGACACCGGACGACGGTAGGAAACCGAGCCTCGAATACGAGGTCAGCGGGTCCGTCACGCATCTGGGCTGGTCCCCCGATGGGGAACGCCCGCTATTGGCGGTGGCGACGGCCGTGCCGCACGCGGTGGAGATCTGGGACCCGGACGCCCGCACCCGTATTCGAACTCTGCTGCACCCGAACGACATCAAATCGATCGCCTGGTGGCAAAGCCGAGATGGCCTTCTGCTGTGCACCATGACTGGGGGCGGCTTCCTGCGCCTCTGGGAGCCGGTCACCGGCGAATGCGTGTATAACGACAACACCCTGCCGGTCTCGCGGAGAACCGCTGCCCTCCATCCGGAAGATCATCGACTGTGGTTGGCATCAGATACCCATTCGGGCCTGCGAATCTACGAACTCGCCCTAAAGAACACCGACGCGCCGCCCTCAGGACCCTACACACCCCCGCCGGCAACCCTCTGGGCCGCCGCCCACGGCCTCGTATCCCTCGGCGCCGGCGGCCTGTGGACGCCCCTCGGCGTCCTCGCCGACACCCTCGCGCTCCTGGCGAGCGACCGCCCGCGGCTGCACGACCCGCGCCTGGCTCCCCTGGCCGGCCACCAGGGCCTGGCCAAGCTGCGCTCGCTGCGCTGGCCGGCGCCGGCCCGGGTCGGGCTGGCCGCGCTGCTGCTGGCCGCGCAGCATGCGGCGGAGCGGGCCGCGCCGACCGGGACGGCTCCGGGCGCTCAGGTGGAGGCGCTGGTCAAGGCGCTGGCCACGGCCGTCGGGCCGGTCTCGGCCGGTTCGTCCCCGGTCGGCGCGCTCACCGAGGCGGCCGATGCCGTCAGTGACAAAACCCTGACGCTGCTGCGGATCCTCGGGCCCGAGGCGGTGGCCGCCGACCCGATACTGCCGTTGCGGCTCTCCGCCCATGTCCCGGAGCTTCCGGATCTACCACCGCAGCACACCACGGTGCTGCACAGTGATGAGCTCATCCGGCGGCACGACAGCACCGACCGCGCGGCCACGCCTGGGATCACGCCCGGTGTCGCCGGGGTGTCCCGGCACGGTCCGCTGCACGCCGCGTTGCCGACGCAGTTGGCCCTGCCCGATGACCTGCGCCTGGTCCGCTATGCCCGCGGCGAACTACTGCACCGCACACATCCCGCGCACCGGCCGCCGCCGAGCCGGTCGGTGGCCATGGTCCTGGACACGACCCCTGCGACGTTCGGCCGCTGCGAGGCGCTGCTGCGGCTGGCCGCGCACCTGGTCACCTCCATCGTCTGGCGCGCGGGGCACACCCCGAGCCTGGTCACGCTGACCGATCCGGACCGGGCCCGGGAGCTCGCCGAACCGGAGGACCTGCTGGCGGTGTGGACCAGCCGCACCCTCGAGCCGCCTGATTTCCGGCGCGCCCTGAAGACCGCCGAGGGTACCGCGAAGGACCTCGTCGTCATCCTGACGAACAGCCACGCCGTCCGCGACCGGCTCATGGTCGGCCGGACCACCCTCGGCTCGCGCTACCACCTGCTGACCGCGCACACGCCGACGTCCGCGCCGCCTCCCGCGGCGGTACACCCGAATCACCGGCAGCTGTTGACCACCACGAGCTCCGACCGGCTCATCGCGGTCCTGTCGGCCATCCTGGCGCAGAATCCGGAGGCGGCCCGGTGACCGCACCCACCTGGACGCCCGCGCTGCTCGGCACCGCGCACGGCGAGGGACGGATCCGGTGCGAGCTGTGCCCGCACGCCTGCGACCTGCGCGAGGGCCAGACCGGCTCCTGCCGGGTGCGGCGGAACCGAGACGGGGTGCTGGAGACGGCGACGTTCGCCTCGGCCGTGGCCCACGTCGACGCGATCGAGCGCAAGCCGCTGTACCACGTGCGGCCGGGTACCCGTGTCCTGACGACCGCCGCACCCGGGTGCACCTTCCGCTGCGATTACTGTGTCAACCACCGGCTCTCGCAGTACGGCCGCACGGGCGGCACCGGATGGGTCGGAGCACCTGCCGACCCGGCCGCTCTGGTCAGCAGGGCGATCGCGGAAAAGGCGGCCATAGGCCTGTCCTACACCGAACCGGGGTTGGCTCCCGAGCTCACCCTGGCCCTGGCCGAGCACGCCGCGCCGGCCGCCGTACCGCTGCTGTGGAAGAGCAACGGATTCCTCACCGCGCAAGCCGTCGACCTGGTGGCCCCGGTGCTCGACGCGGTCAACATCGACATCAAGGGCGCCTCGGAGGCCGAGCACCGGCGGCTGACCGGCGCCGCGCTGCGTCCGGTCCTGGACGCGGTGGAACGCTTCCGGGCCGCCGGGGTGTGGGTGGAGATCAGCACCCCGCTGATCCCCGGCGTCTCCGACGAGCTGCATCAGCTTGCTGCGATATCCCGCGAGATCGCCGGCATCGACCCGGGAATGCCATGGCACCTCCTGCGTTTCACCCCGGACTTCCGCATGGCCCGCGCGGCGCCGACCACACCGGACCGGCTCGCCGCGGGCGTCCGGGTCGGGAACGAGGCCGGGCTCGCTTTCGTCTATGTCGAGCGGGCGCTGGACGCGGCGGGCCGCCGGACGCGGTGTCCTGACTGTACGACCGTGCTCGTGGAGCGCGGGATCTGGGAAACACGAGAGCTCCGGTTGATCGGCGGGACGTGCCCCGGGTGCGCACGGCCGATCCCCGGCAGGTGGGAGTGAGCGCGGATGAACACGGACGAGCCCGAGCACGCCTTCGTGGAATCGCTGCCGGACCTGATCGAGCCCGGCGAGTACGCCGCCCATCCCGGCGGCGGCCTGGTCCGGCTGCGGATCGTGGTGAGCGCCGACGGCGTGGAGGTGCTCGGGGACGCGATGCGGCCGGTCAGCATCGAGGAACTGCTCGCCGCGCTCGGGGGCGGTCCGGTGGAGCAGATGCTATGCGGCTGACCGGGCGCGACGAGACTGCCACCGAGGCTGCCGTCGAGACCGCTGCCGAGGCTGCCGCCGAGACCGCTGACGCGCTCGCCTGCTTCGAAGCCGGTCTGGCCGCCGGCCTCGATCCGCAGCCCGCCGCCGGAACAGCGGCCGGAGCGGACGGGACGGCCGTGACGAGCACCTCGTCGTGGTGGAGCGGGCTGGTCTGTCATTCCTGCGGGCACACCTTCCGCCGAGGCGACAAGGTCCGGCCGGCGCCGGGCCGCTCGACCCCGGTCCATGTCGATCCGGCGCTGCGGTGCGGGAGCGCCGACGCTGCCGCGGATCGGCGCCAGCCGGTCGACGACCCCACCCCCGGGGAATTCGCGGCGGGGCTGACCGAGGCGTGGCCACCGCAGGACGGCGTTCCCGCCGTCCGGCTCGAACCCGACGACTGGCACGTCGCCAATGGGGATCGCCGGGGACGTCCGGTCGTGTGCCTGTACTGCGCCCACACGTTCCGGGCCGGCGAATACGTGATCCTGTGCCCGTGCCGGAGTTCGCGGGGAAGCACGTCGTCGGCCGGGGAGGGCTGCGGCGCGGCCGTCCACCGCGACCCCGCCGCCGGTCTGCCCTGCTGGGAGAACTGGTGCCCGGACGGAACAGTCACCGTCTGCCCGGTCCAACTGAACGCGCTCGGCGATCAGGGCCGCTGACCGAACCCGACCAGCCCTGACAGCCCCCTGCCAAAGGAGCGAGCAGCAGCCGATGACATCGAGGACCGAGGACCGCTTCGCCCGGACCCGGCTGGTCGAGGGCTGGGACCAGGACCGTCTGGCCGCGGCCACGGCGGTGGTCATGGGGGTCGGAGCGCTGGGCAACGAGGTGGCGAAGAACCTGGCCCTGGCCGGAGTGGGCCGCCTGATCCTGTGCGACCCGGACACGGTCGCGGTGGCCAACCTCAGCCGCACCGTGTTGTTCACCGAAGCCGACGTGGGCCGGCCGAAGGCGGACGTCGCGGCCGACGCGCTGGCCCGGCTCAGTCCGGGCACCGCGGTCACGGTCCGGCGCGCCGACCTCGTGGCCGGCGTGGGCCTGGGTGAACTGGCCGACGCCGACCTCGTCCTGGGCTGTCTGGACACGCTGCGGGCCCGCATGCGGCTGTTGGGACGGTGCGCCCTGGTCGACGCCGCGCTGGTGGACGGCGGCACCCTGCCGTGGGGCGGCGAGGTACGGCTCCGGCTCGCCGGCGACGAGGCGTGCTACGCCTGCGCGCTGAGCCCGCGCGAGCGCGGCGCGTCCGACCTCCCGTGGAGTTGCGCCGAACCGTTCGACGCGGGCCCGGTACCGAGCACGATCGCCGGGACCGCCGCCGTGGCGTCATGGATGACGTTCGCGGCGCTGGGCGTCCTGTTCGCCACACCGCCCCGATATCGGATCCTGGATATCAATGCTCTCACCGGACGCTCCGGCCCGGTCTCGGTCACCAGAGCGGCCGACTGCCCGCACCACCTGCCGCTCACCGGGCCGGTGGAGCCGATACCAGTCTCGGTGCGGGACACCGTCGGGGCGCTCCTGGAGGCGCTGCCCGCCGGTTCCGACCCGTTGGCATGGAGGGAGTTTCCGCTTCAGGCCCACTGTCCGCAAACGGGCGACTACGATCTCTGCCAAGCAGGTGACCCCGGAGCGGGCGGCTGTCCGGGGTGCGGGACGACGATGCGGACCAGGTCGAGTACACGACTCAGGGATGCCGCAGCGGGGCAGCACCTTGATGCACTGGGTGTGGCACCCGAGGAGATACTGCCGGTTCGATCGGCGAAGGGGGAATATCTGTGGCGCCGTCTGAGTCGATGATGCCGCCCCGCGATCCGGGCGAGGAGCCGGGCGGGTCGCGGCCCACGTTCTGGGACGACGGTCCGGAGATCAACCTCACGGAGGGCGAGGTCGACCGGTTCCGCCATGCGCTCGCCACGGTCTACCACACCGAGGGCAGGATGGCCGCGGTGCTGGAGGGCATCGGGTACGGCCGCGCCCGGTTCCCGGTCTGGGAAACCGCGACCGAGACCTGGCAGCAGGTGTTCTGGGAGTTCCAGAACGGCATCGTGGACCGGCCGTGGCGCCACCTGGTGATCGCGGCCTACGCGGCGTACCCGGGGAACGCAGTCTTCCGAGAGCTCGCCCGGCACTGTCTTCCCGATGCGCCCCAGCCCCAGCCCCAGCCCCAGCCCCGGGAAGACGCGGCGAGGCCCCGCTCTCCGGCGAAGCCGGAGACGGCCGCGCCGCCGGCCGTGGTCGACGACGTGTGCCACGTCATCGTCGAGATCGACGACGGTCAGGACGCCGAACAGATCAGAGCCGAGCTGGACCGCCTGGGCCTGCGGCCTGAAGTCAACTGGGTGGCGGGGAACAACATCTCTTTCCGTGTGGACGACGACGATCCGATCACCCTTCGCACCACCCTGGACGGCATCGGCAACGGCTACATCATCGTCGAGCCGGGCCGCCCCGACTACGTCCTGCAAGCCCTGCTGGTGTGCGGCCCGGACGGAAGGCGTTTCCAGATCACCGGGGCGCCGGCCCAGCAGACGGTGGCCAACATCGCCAACGATGTGCTCTACCAATACCCGACCTTCCGCGACAGGACGCGCCCCACGGTCGTCGATCTCGTCGGGCCGACCGGGCAGGGCGACCGGCTCGACCCGGACGACACCCTGCACGACGCCGGCATCCGGGACGGCGACGAGCTGCGGGTGGGGTTCCAGGCCACGGCCGGCGCCGTCCATCCGCAGCACCGCGAAGAAGCGCTCTACCGCGTTCGCAACCAGATCGTCGCCTACGCCAAGGCCCACGAGGGCTTCGGCGTGGAGGTCGACTGGCCCCAGCTGCCGAGCGAGTACACCCTGGAGTTCCGCGCCCGCAGCTTCGCGCCGAACCCGGACGGCGGCGCCGAGCCGGTGGAGATCGACCGGCCGCACCGGGTGATGATCCAGTTCGGCCCCGACTTCCCGATGACGCCGCCGCAGGTGTTCTGGCTGACCCCGATCTTCCATCCGAACGTCTACCCGATGTACGAATGCGAAGCGGCCCGCAACCAGCCGCACGCGCGCGGTCTGGTCTGTCTGGGCGAGCTGGCTATGTCGTACCAGCCCTCGCTGGACTTCGGCGAGCTGTGCCAGACGCTCGTGGACATCGCCGGATTCCGCAACTACCGGCTCTTCGAGCCCACCGGCTGGGTCGACGCGCACGGCAACCCGCTGGTCGTCGACGACTTCTTCGACGAGGACGCGATGAAGTGGGCCTGGGCCCACCAGGACCGCATCGCCGCCATCGGCGGTCGGTTCGCGGCCCGGCGCGACACCACGACACCGGTTTTCCGCAACTCCATCGAGCCGCTGGACCAATGAGCGTCGACATAGATCTGTACCGGACCGACGACTACGTGCCGGCCGGCCAGCTGCCCCTGGGGCCGATGCTCAGCGCGGCGCTCAGCCCGGTCGTGGGCGAGGACCTCGCCGATTACAGCGTCCTGGTGTCGTTCCTGCCCGTCGCCGAGGAGCAGGAGCTCAGCGGCTCGCCGACGCTGGTGAACCTGCGGGCGCAATGTGGCTACGTCCTGATTCAGATCAACCGCGGGGACGAGGTCGTCTACCGGCACCCGCACACCGTGCGCGAGATCGTGGGCGAGCCCCTGCAGCGCGTGCTCGCCGAGCACTTCCCCGGCGAGTCGCACTGGGGATTCGGACTCAGCGGCCCCGGACTCGAGCAGTTCGCCCTCGTGCGCCCGGCGCCGCGGATCCACAACGAGGTGTCCCTCGGCAGCACGCCGACCCGCCGGCCCCGGCTCAATGTCGAAGAGGTGCCCGAGGAGGAGCCCGCGATCTCGACCCTGGCCGAGCTCGGCGTCGGCGGCGACCCGGCCCGGTCGGACGCTCCCGTCGAGATCGTGGTGCGCGCCGACGTCTTCGACACGCTGGCCAAGAACGGACTGTTCTCGGGCGAGATCGAGGAAGGCGGCTTCCTGGTCGGCAACGTCTATCGGGACGGCGAGAACTCCGGGCGCCACCTCATCGAAGTCACGGCGGCGGCGCCCGCGGAGCGCACCGGGGCTTCGCTGCTCCGATTCACGTTCACCGGGGAGAGCTTCCTGCGCATCGGCGAGCAGATCACCCGCAGACACCGGGGCGAGCGGCTGATCGGCTGGTACCACACGCATCTCTTCCCCGCGACGGAGAACTTCGGACTCTCCTCCATCGATGTCTCCCTGCACCACGGCACCTTCCGGCAGCCCTGGCAGACAGCAGCCCTCGTGAACCTCTCGGACGAAGGCAGGACTCTGCGTTTCTACCGCGCGGCCGGCGACGAGATGCTGCTCACGTCCTACTGGGTGGCCGGGGATGACAGCCGTTAGCCCGGCCCTCGGCCTGGACGCCGAGGCGACCGCTCGCAGAGCCGTGGCCTGGGCCGCGGCGGCCGGCCCGGACCCGGCCCGGCCCGACTCGGGGGCCGGTCCGCCGCCCTACGGGCCGTTGCGCGCCGCCGGGTCGCTGGCCCGGCCCACCCCGGAATCGGTGTCAGCCCTCGGCGAACTCGTCCGCGACACCGCCGCGCGCCTGGGGGCCGGCCGGCCGCCGTTCGCGGACCACGGCGGCGCCGGGCCCGGCGCGCTGTTCCTGGCGGCCGCGGCGGGAGGGCGGAAGGAACCGCTGACGGCGACGCGGCTCACCGAGCTCATCGACGTGCCCGAGCTGGTCGGCTCGGCGCCGGCCGAAGGTGCCTGGCTGGACGCCTTCGCGCGGCACGCCGTCGTCGGCCCCTGGCTCGGCGTCCCGGACAGCCCCACCGAGGCGCTGTTGCTCGCCTCCCCGCTCACCGAGGTGCTGTACCGGCCGGCGGCGGCCCGTGGCAAGACCGGCACGGCCCGGCAGGTCGCCTTGGCGGTGGGCATGCTCGCCCGCCCGCGCGGCACCGAGGTCCTGCGGGCCGCGGCGGCCGGCTGGTCGGCGGATCCGGCGGTCCTGGCCTGGCGCACCGGCCTGCTCAGGCGGCTGGTCCAGGACGGGCCGGCCGAGCGGCGGTTCGTCGCGGACGTCTACGTCACCGCCCGCCTGTGGCACGGAGCCGAGTGGGACCGCCGGGTGCGATGGGCGGGGCGGGCGTTGACGGATCCGAAGACCATCAGCGATCTGGCGATAAGGACCCTGGAGTACTGGGCGCCGCTGGCGGTCCTGGAGCGCGGCGGATCGCTGCTCGTCCGCGAGCGACGTCCGCTGCGCGCGGCCGAGGCCGTGCTCGCGCTGGTCCGGCGGCACCGCCTCGCTTGAGCCGCCGCACTGTCAGGAGAGGAGAAGCACCAGGTGAGTCCAGGCAAGCGCACGATCGGGTTCGTCCCCTTCGAACCGCAGCGGTTCGGTGACCGGTGGCTGATGGCCGAGTTGGACACGCCGGACCTCACGGTCGGCGAGCTGCTGCGCGAGCTGCCCGCGCTGTCGACGGCCCCGTTGACCCCGGAGCACCTGGAACTGAAGGTCTGCAACGTCATCCACGTGATCGAGGCAGCCGGTCCGGACACGCCCTTGTTCGTTCCGCCCGGGATCGCCATCGGCGGACACGCCGAGACCGAGCCTGGTCCGCATCTGCCGCCGGCCGTCGCCGTCGCCGTCGAGAAGCAGCCTCCGCTGTACGCGAAGCCCGGCCATCCGGAGACGCTGAGCGAGCGGGAGGCGGTGCTCTTGGCGCACACCCCGGAGATCAACCGCGCGGCCGCCTACCTGGAGCGCGGCCTGTCGGTGCTGATCCGGTGCGAGAAGCTTCTCGTCGAGCATCTGGCGGGCGAGATGGCGGGCAGGTCGGGCCGGCCGAGCCAGCAGATCCGGGCGGCGGGCACCGATGCGCCGATCCTGCCCGGCCTCGGGTCGAACAGCCGCGCCGACGTGCTCGCCGCGCTCAAGGACGCGGTCACCCGGGCCGCGCCGGGGGACGTCCTGGTCGTGCCGTACCTCGACCTGCTCGCCGGGGGCACCGACAGCGCGTTGTCCAGCGAGGCCCGCGACCTCACCGAAGCGCTCTACGAGCAGGCCGAGTGTGTGCTGCTGGGGTTCATCGATCCATCGCTGAACGTCCCCGAGGTCCTGGCGAACCGGTTCGCGGTCAGGCTGGCCGTGGACATCCTGCCGCGAGAGGTCGCGACCGCGGACGACAGCCGGGTGCCGGTCGGACAGGCCCTGGTGACCCGCGAGGAGGCCGGCTTGTTCAAGGACTTCGACGCCGCCGGTCTGTACAAGCACGTCGCCGGTATGAACGCGGTGCGGCTGCGCCACGCCATCCGCTTCGCGTTCCATCAGCACGCGCGCCAGGACGCGTCCGCCGAGGAGTTGACGTTCGCCGATCTGCTGAACGAGGTCCGGACTTTCAAGGCCCGGACCTCCACCTCGTTCGAGGTGCCGAACGTGACGTTCGACGCCATCGGCGGCTATGACGAGGTCAAACGCGAACTCGCGCAGGCCCTGGCCATCATCGGAGGGGCCGCCGACCTGCCTGAAGCACTGCGTCACGATCTGGTGCCGCGCGGCTTCATCTTCCACGGGCCTCCGGGCACCGGCAAGACGCTGTTCGCGAAGGCGATCGCGAGCACGCTCGGCGGCACCCTGCTCGTCGTGTCCGGGCCGGAGGTCACCGACATGTACGTCGGGGAGAGCGAGCGCAAGGTCCGCGAGCTGTTCGCCGAGGCCCGCCGGAACGCGCCCGCGGTGGTCGTCTTCGACGAGTTCGACTCGATCGCCGCCCAGCGCAGCGGCCGTGACGACGGCGGCAGCCGGGCCGGCAACGCGATCGTCGCGCAGCTGCTCACCGAGCTCGACGGGTTCCGTCCCGAGGTGCCGGTGCTCATCATCGGGACCACGAACCGCCTGGACCTGATCGACGAGGCGCTGCTGCGGCCCAGCCGCTTCCGGCCGATCCGCATCGACCTGCCCGATGCCGCCGCGCGCGTGGAGATCGCCCGCTGGCATGCCGCGCACTTCGGGGTGGCCGCCAGCCCGGCGCTGCTCGAAGCGGTGGGCCGGGCGACCGACGGCCTCAACGGCGACGACATCCGGTCGATCTTCCGCGACGGCCGGGCCGACGAACTCGCCGGCAGCCGCCGCCCGGTCGACGCGCGCCGGCTGGGCGAGCTCGTCGGCGCGCTCCGGCGCGGCCGGCAGCAGCGCGACGCCGACCGGAGCACCGCGGCCACCGCCCGGCGGGCCGCGGCGCGCGGCCGGCAGGAGACGAACGCCCGCGTGGTCCTGGTACCGCGCACCGGAGACGACATGCAGGACGACGCCTCGACGGACCCGCCGGGGGCCGGCCGGCCCGCGGCGACCGGCACCGACCCGGCCAGGGAGGTCTTCCCCCGATGACCGAGAGCAGGACCGACCCCCTTCGCGGCCGGATCGTGGCGCGCACCTTCGCCAGCCGTCTGGACCAGCTGAAGAACGACTTCGTCGGCCGCGGCGAGACCATCGACCTGATCGGCCTGGCCATGCTGTGCCGGGAGCACGTGCTGCTCATCGGACCGCCGGGCACGGCCAAGACGGCGCTGCTGAACCGGTTCGGCGAGCTCCTGGACAGCCCGCCGTTCACCTACCTGCTCAGCCGGTTCACGGAGCCGGCCGAGTTGTTCGGCCCGCTCGACGTGCACCGGTTCCAGCACGAGGGCGAGTACCGGGTCAACACCGACGGCATGCTGCCGCAAGCCCACCTGGCCTTCCTCGACGAGGTGTTCCAGGGCAGCTCGGCGATTCTCAACACCCTGCTGACGCTGATCAACGACCGGCGTTTCCACAACGGCGCCACCGTCGAGCGGTGCAATCTCATCACCCTGCTGGGCGCCACCAACGAGGTGCCGGACGATCCGGTGCTCGCGGCTTTCGGCGACCGGTTCCTGCTGCGCTGCCGCCTGGAGTACGTCGCCGACGACGAGATCGAGGACCTGCTCGCGGTCGGCTGGTCCGACGAACGCCGGATCATCGCCCGGTCCGGCCTCGCCGGGGCTGAGGTCCCACGAGACCGGGCCGTGTTCAGCATGGCCGATCTGCGTGTGCTCCAGCAGTCGCTGGCCGCCGTCGATCTGGGGCCGGTGAGCGCCACGTACGCGCGGATCATCAGGGACCTGCGCGAGCAGGGCGCGGTCTTCTCGGACCGCCGGGCCGTCAAGGCCCAGAAGGTGATCGCCGCCTCCGCGCTGCTCGCGGGCCGCGCGAAGGCGGAGCAGGCGGACCTCGCGGCGTTGGTCCACGTGTGGGCGGACGGCCGCGACGAAGCGGTGTTCCGCCGGGTCGTCACCGGTCACGGCGTCCCGGTCTCGGAGTCCGGGCACCGGGTCCGCGATCTGGCCGACATCAGGATCGATCTGCGCGAACTCCTGGCCCGTCAGGAGCGGCTGGCCGCGCAGGAGGAGTATCACGAGGTGCTGCGGCTGCTGCGCCGGCTGGCCACGGAGGTCCGCAACAGCCACCCGGCCGAGGGCGCGCTGCTGAAGGAGATCCAGGACGAGGTCCGCGGCACCATCACCAGATTCCGTGAGCGGTACCGGGAGGAATTGGACGATGTGTAACCCCCGCCGTGTGCGCGTCACCGCCACCCGCGAGATCGCGGAAGTGTGGGAGCAGCAGGTGCGCAGGCAGATTCAACGCACCGGCCAGGCCGTGGCCGAGGTGCGGATCCGCGAGCCGCTCGGTGCGATGCTCGGCACCCCCACCCTGGCCGCGCTGGCGACCGTGCTCGCCAAGACCCCGGGCTGGGAGCGGCAGGGCGACGCCTACCAGCACGACCTCGACGGCGGGTACGTCCGGTACGACCCGGGCACCCGCGAGTTGGAGATCGTCGCCGTCCGCACCGCGGAGGTCACGGTGACCGCCGAGGCCACGGCCACCGCGGTCGGACGGCTGACGGACGAGCTCCGGGAGGAGGGCGAGGGCATGTACTACGACGACGAGTGGGGCGGCGTCACCGAGCAGGACGCCCGGCGGAGCGCGCAGCAGCACGCCGCCGCGAGGCTCGACGCCACCGCCCGGATCCGCCTGAACGAGGCCCACCGCGAGATCGACGAACAGCGGGGAGCGGAAGTGCTGGCCGAGGCGGAGGGCAAGGCCGACACCGAGCTGTCGGCGGCCGTCGCGGCGCGCTCCGGGCAGCTCCGGGACGAGGCCGCCGAGCGGTTGACCGCGGTCGGCATCGCGGGCCGGAACCTGTTCTATCAGGCGCTCGGCACCGCCTACCGCGACGCGATCACCGCCTATGCCCGGAGCCGTGGCGCGGACCATCTGCACTGCACCGAAGACGGCGGTGTCATCGACATCGAGTTCGAGCTGGACGTGAACTGATGCGGGTCCGGGTCAGATTCCGGTTCGACGCCGCGACCGGCGAGGTCCGGACGTTCCTCGTCGAGGACGTCGACCGCCGCGCCCCGGCCGCCGACCACGACGCCCGGCACGACCGGGTTGCCGCCGAGATCGGCCGGGTCGTCGAACAGCACGCCGTCGTCGAAGAGCTGCCCGCCGGCGTCGCGCCGCCGGAGCGCACCCAGGCCGGTCCGGACCGGGACCGGGACCGGGACCGGGACCGGGACCGGGACCGGGACCGGGACCGGGACCAGGACCGAAGCCGAGACCAGGACCGAAGCCGAGACCAGGACCGGGACCGGGACCGACCGGACGAGGGCGAGGCGCCGCCGCGCACCGAGGGGCGGCCGCTGCGTGGCTGAGAGCTCTTTCCTCCTCGACCGCGCCGCCGGATGCTATCTGGCTGCGGGTGAACGCGCCGAGGCAGCACGCTGCTACCACGCCTCGGGCTCGTACCTGCGAGCTGCCGTCCTGTACTCGGAACTCGGGCTGCACCGCGAAGCGGCCGACGCCTACGCCGCCGCCGACATGGCCGATTTCGCGATCTGGCATCTCGCCCACCACGTCGGCGACATCGCGAAGGCGCGCGCCCTGAAGGCCGCCGGGCCGCCCCGGACCGTCGTCGCGCAGCTGCGCTGGAGACTCGCGCTGGCCCGGTGCGACGTGGCCGAGCAGCGCGCCGATTTCGGCCCGCTGCGGGTGTTGGCCGATGCCTGCGCGTACTTGGAGAAGCCCGGGGGCGTTCCCGACCACTACGTGGAGCAGTGGGCGGTGACCGTCGCGACGTGTATGGGGCGGGAGGATCAGGTGGCACTGCTGTACGCGGCCGGTGTCCGCAGCGGACGGGTCGACGCCGCCGACCGCTGGGCCTCCTGGTCCCGGAAAGTCCTGCAGTGCGAACTCGTGCTGCCCGCTCGGGGGTCCGCCTCCGCCTACTCCGCCGGGCGCTGATCATGGCATATCGACGCGACCAGGACCGACCGAATCAGCGGCCTGCGGCACCGGGCGGGTCCGCGCCGACGCCGAACCCGCCGGCCGAGGGGACCAGGCGTCCGCCGAGGGGTGTCGTCACCGAGCTTCGGGACGACGCGCCGAGCGGCCCGGGATCGCCGCCGCCACCGAGTCCCGGAACCGGCGGCAGCGATCCCGGGCCGGTCTCCCCCGACCGGGTCGGCGGCCGGTTCCACACCGCGGCGGCCACCCTGGTGTTCGCCGGCCAGGTCGGTGATCTCGGCCGCGCCGACACGCTGCGGATCGCGCACTCGCCGTCGGCCGGCGCGTGGTGGGCCGTGGCCGAACTCCCTATCGACGTAGGGCGCGAACTCACGTCCGCGACGCGGGGCACGCCGTATGTGGAGCTCCACGGCGGCCTGGTGCGCGACCGGCTCTGGGGACCGCCGCCGTCCGGCGACGGCCCGGGAGCCGACCCGGACACGCCGCCGGACCTGGGCGATGTCGGTCTGCTGGAGGTGGTCCGCACCGCCGGCCTGCACCCGGCCCCGGCCCGCAGGCGATCCGAGCTGGCGGTGCTGGTGCCCGGGTTCGGGTTGGCGGCGGTCGTGCAGCGAGCCCTGGACCTGGACCTGGCCGTCACCTATCGAGTCGTGACGCTGAGTCCGTTGTTCGACGAGTCCGACCGGCGTGACACGCGGTTCGAAGTTGTCCTGCGCAGCCCGTCGGGACCGCTCCCTCCGGCCTTCATCAGTGCTCTGCGACGCGATCCCTTCGTGCTGACCTGCCGACGGGTCGGCGAGCATCTGCTGGTCCAGGACCATCTGGCCTCCCCGCTTCCCGACCACCACCTCGCGACCCTGGCCGGGCACAGTACGACCGGCACCTGGGTGCTCGCCGAGACCGCCTTCGGCTGCCATGCCGTGACGACCCGGAGCGGCGGGACCTACCACGACGGCGCCGGCCTGGTGCGCCTGACCGACGACTACGAGCTCGTCGACGCCCCACCGGAATCGACCGCCGACGGCACCCGCCCGGACCCGCCCGAGCTCCGCCTCGTGGCCGCGACCACGTCCGGCACGGCCGTGGACGCCATGCTGCTCGACGACGCCGACCTGGCCTGTCTGCCCGACCTGCTGGCCGGCCGGCCCCTCGCGGAGTCCGCCCTGCTCGCCCGCGGCCGCGACCACCACCTGGTCCTGGCCCCCGGCGGCCTGCTCGACCAGCTGGCCGTCGGCGAACCCGTCTACCGGATCGGCCCGGGACCCCTCTACCTGCCGCTGGGCCGCCGCCTTCAACCGGCCCTCCCGCCGGAGGCGCGCCGGCGCCTCTTCCCGACCAGCGAGACACGCGCGGTCGTCGTGATACGCAGCGACCGGGCTCTGGCCTTCGACCTGACCACGTGCCAGCCGATCTGGACCCTGTGGACCGGCAACCGGCCGCCGCTCGACCTCCAAGTTCCGGCCGATGTCGCGAAGGCCCTCGACGCCTTCGACAAGCGCCCGGAACCCGAGCCGGTCATCACCCCGCAGCCGCCGGCCGACCGCGCGGACGTACCGCGCGCCGCTACCGGGCAGGAACGGCAGCCGGTGACCCCGCGCCCGGCCGTCCCGGTGACAGAGCTTCCCGGCTATTCCGAATGGGCCACCCCACAGCCGATGAGCTGGCGCGAGCAAGCCTGGCTCGCCGAACGTAGAGGTGAGTTGGTGCGAGCTGCCGAGATCTATGAGAACAACAGGGATTTCCGGCGGGCCGCGCATCTCTTCGAACTCGCTGCCCGTGAGGCCTCTCAGCATGAAGACGTGCGAAGGCGTGATTCCTGAGGCTGAGCCCCTCGGTCTCTCCGCAAGGTGCGCCCAAGAACTGGCTACACGTTCCGTCAGCTCACGACGCTCGTGGAGCAACCGTCCTGATGACGTCCATGGCTTCGACAACGATCTCCGAGGCCGTAGAGCCCTCGGTCTGCGTCGCCTTGAAGAAGACCACGCCTGCCCTCCCTCTGAATCGAGAGCGCGAAACCGCCCCACTCCCGATCACAGCGCAGCAGACCAGCGCGGCGTCAGGAACAGCGGAAAGCAAGCGCGCGGCACCACTGCGAATCCGCTGACGGGTGCCACGGGACAAGGTCCCTTCGGGAAAGACACAGATACACTCCCCGGCTCGCAAGGTCTCCACTACAGCATCGAGGCCGGCTGAATCGCCTGTCCCCCGCTCGATCGGGAGCTGTCCGAGCCGATCAAGAAGCCTTCCCACAACGGCGATGACCAGAGCGTCCAGTGGGCTGTCATGGTTGGCAATGAGGACCACCGGGCCTGAGCGAGGGACGGCCTCCAGCCCCATAACGCCCAAGCGGCCCTACCCACGCACGAAGACACACCCCACGGCACGACAGACTCGATACGCGAAGGTCATCAGTGACTCCCTGAGACTAGGGGGCGACAAATTCCAGCCCTCCCCGGTGGAGTGCGTGCCATCTGAAACGCTGCCCAGAGCATCCGAGACAGATTCACCGAATAGCGTGCGTATATATCAAGACCGGAATCGAACGAGGCCCGCGGGGTCGGCCTCAGCGGTCTTCTGTTGACGTACGTCCAGGGATCAGTATTCGAAATGACAACCCATTTGAGGTACCGATAAACCTCTTGCTCCGACATCATGATCGACATCTCCGGCCAGTCCGTCCACCCCGAACGCACCGCAGACCAGCGCCGACCTCTGGAGCGCCAAGGCCGGCGACTGCCTCCACGGGCCCACCGGGGCGGTCACCAACGGGCAGTTCAGCGCCGCCGTGCGGCTCGTCCCCTGCTCGTCGCCGGGCGCGAACTTCACCGTCATCAAGCAGATAGCGTCCGATCTCGGCGGCGACTGCGGCGGCGGCCCCGTCGTCTACGACTTCACCCAGCACACCGGCGAACACGAGCTCTGCATCGAGCCGAAGCAGTAGGGACGAAGCAGAAGGGGCGAAGTGTCGCGCGGGGACGCGGCCCAGGCCTACTCTCCCTGCGCCTCCGCCTCCATCCACGCCTGGAAGTGAGCCTCGATCTCGATCTCCTCCGCCGACGGCTGGTACGCCTCGGGCTCCGCGACCCAACCCGCCGCCATGATGAGACCGGATCTGTGGTGCAGCGCGAGGAACCCGAAGGGGCGATCGAACTCGACGCGAACCTGCTTCACCGTCCTCGCGGGCACCGGTGGCCTTCCCCCGGCGGTCACGAGGACGGCGGTCACCGACGCCGCTTCGAATCCGTCGGCGGTGAACATCGCCGCAGCACTCTGTCTTGCCTGGGAGACGGCCAACGGCTCCGGGCTGATCGCGGGGAAGTGGCCGCGGCCGGTGTCCGTCACGGTCGCCAGCCCGAACACCTCGGGGCGGTCGAGGAGGTCGTGGTCGGCTCCGACCCGGAACCGCGGGGTCAGGACCAGGAGCCGGTCGTCCGTCGCGTCGTCGGGAACACGCTCCACGACCAGGCCGGGAGCCGTGTCGCCGATGCGCAGTTCCCCGCCCTTGCGGCCGTATCCGGTGCGGGCGAGCAGGCCCCCTTGAAGCACCTCCCGCGCCGGACGTCCCTCCTCACCGATCACCAGGTACACGGTCACACCGTCCGTACCGACGACCTCCAGGCACGTGACCTCGCCGTACCGTGTCGCCCCGACGCTGACGCGGTCCAGGATCCGGGTGACAACGGCGCAGCAGGCAATAGCGCTGGTCTTCCCACGGACCGGCGTCGCCCCTGATCGGCAGACCGACATCGGCGAACGGCCGGGCCCAGCGCGTCCGTACTGACATCGCCGCCGCCAGGAGCAGCTGCGTGTCCGGGGACACCGCGCCCGGCATCGTGTCGATGAGGCCGTCGGTGTGCTTCCCGGCCCAGTCGTCGAGCAGCGGGCCGTCCACAGCGGGTTCCCCGGTCAGCAGGCCGACCGTGCCGAGCGGCAGCCCGGCCGTCCACTGCGGATCGAGCGGGAACCGCTCCCCGACCCACAGGCCGAGCGCCGATCGAACGGACGTCATGCCGCGGAGCAGGCCCAGCACCTGGAGCGCCCCGGCCCGGCTGTCGGTGGCCGGCAGCCCGACCGCGTGTTCCAGTTCCCTGCGGCCGGGGCCTTCCGCGGCGCCGGCCAGCAGCGCGAGCAGCGGCCAGGTCGACGGGGCGCAGAACACTGACGACTCGTCCGAGCAGTTCCGGATCCAGCGTTGGGTCATCCGATTGACCGCGCGGGTCGGCTGGACGAGCCGCGAGCTGCCCATGTCAGGCTCCAGTGATAGGCGCTACCGTCGTCCGACATACTCCCATCCGGTTCCGCGCATGATCGAAGCGTTTTCCCGCCGCAGACGGCTCAGGACGGAGGGCATGCAGACCCCACTCGTGACCACCACCTTCGTCCTGGTCCACGGTGCCTGGCACCGCCCCTCGACCTTCGACCTGCTGCGTGCCGAACTCGACGCGCTCGGCCACCCCAGCACCACGGTGAACCTGCCCACCGCCGGCCCCGACCCGCACGGCGGCCTGGCCGAGGACGCATGGCGAGCAGCCACTCGCGGGGTGGCCCGCTCGACGTTCTATCTGCACTTCCGCGACAAGACCGCGCTGTTGCTGCAGCTCATCGAGAACCTCGCGGACGGCGCCTTCGACCTGATCGCCGGTGGACGGCCGCGACGGCTTCGTCGAGGCGGTGGTGCGCGACGTCGCCTACTACCGGCAGCGAGGTGACCGCCTACGACCCGACCGCGCGCGAGGTATGGAACGGCGCTACTGGACCAACAAGCGCTTGACGGCTTTCGCCGCGAAGCACCGGCCTCGGATCGCCCAGAGTCCGACGGCGCCCCACGCCCCGTCCGCCAGGACGATGCGGACACTTTGCGCCGCGTTCGGGTGCAGCCGGTACTTGTGCGGCTCGGCGCCGCGGAGCAGCGACATCTCCGGAAGTCCTCGTTCGGTGGTCCACGCCATCGCGGTACGGGTGATGGCGAGGAACACGTCTATGCGGGACCTCGTGCTCGGCAGGTAGCCGTAGAGGTACCTGCCGACCATGGACCTGCCGACGATGAGGAAGTCGGAGGCGACATGCTCCACTTCGAGCGTTTCCTTGTTCTTCAGCGAGAACTCCGCGAGCAGGGCCTGGAAGCCGCAGCTCTCACCGGCCTCGGTCGACGCCTGCAGAACAGTGGTGAGATGCCTCCTGAACCGCTCGGTCAGGTGCTCGGCGTTGACCGGACGATCGGCCCACTGGCGACGGTGCAGGTCGAGGAACCTGACCATCGCGTCCTCGGACTCGGCCACCGGCACCAGGCGGACCTCCACGCCGACCCGGTCGAGATCGCGCAGGCTCTTGCGCAGCCGCTGCCGGGTCTTGGCGGCGTCGATCGCCTCGACGTGCTGCTCCATCGGGATGCCGGGAAAGGACAGACACGTCTCGCTGGGGATCTCCGTCGACCCGCTCCCCCAGGCGTCGCGGACCCGGGCCAGGACACTGTCCGGGCGTACCTCGGGGAAGTCCAGCAGGTCGAAGCACAGCTCACTGCGGATCGCCGAGGTCAGGCGTTCGACGATCGCCGGCGCCTCCGGCACGCCGTCGCCGGAGTCGTCGAGGAGGACGTCGCAGAAGTCCGATTGGTCCACACCGACGGGGCGAAGCACCCGCCACAGCCGCAGCCTGGTGAGCACGAACGCTGCGGCGGCGACCAGGACACCCTGGTGCCGCACACCGACCACGCACAGCCGACCGCTCGCCGACCCGTACCACCGGCACCAGGACGAGAGCCAGATGCGGGACTGGAACGGAGTCGCCGCCGAGCAGCGCATGTAAAGCCGGTCCCAGTCCTCCCCGAGGGTGTCCAGGGCATCGGTTCCCCAGATGACCTCTGCGGTCCAGTCTGGTTCCCGTTTGGCCGACGCCGACACCACTCGTACCCCCAGTTCAGATGCTCGCCCCTCTGGGCGGCGGTTCATCCTAGGGGTGTGGCCGGTGATGTCGCGATAAAGGGGCGTAGTGATTTCGGTCTAGTCGAAAGGTATGAGGCGCCGACCGCCACCACCACCACGGGCAGTGTCGGGTCCGTCGGCTACGCCGCGGCGACGGGGATCTTCACCGTCACCGTCACCGCGGCGACCACCGAGGAGGCAGTCATCACCATCACGCCCTGACCCGGTGTCAGGGTTCTTTCACAGTGCGGTTCCTTCACAGCGCCTTGAGAATGTCCTCCACCCGGTCCTTCGCGTCGCCGAACAACATGGCGGAGTTCTCCCGGAAGAACAGCGGGTTCTGGACACCGGCATAGCCGGAGGCCATGGACCGCTTGAACACGACCACGTTCTCGGCCTCCCACACGGTCAGGACCGGCATCCCGGCGATCGGGCTGGCCGGGTCCTCCGAGGCGGCCGGGTTCACGGTGTCGTTGGCGCCTATCACCAGGACCACGTCCGTGGCGGCGAAGTCGTCGTTGACCTCGTCCATCTCCAGCACGATGTCGTACGGCACCTTGGCCTCGGCCAGCAGCACGTTCATGTGCCCCGGCAGGCGGCCGGCGACCGGGTGGATCCCGAACCGGACCTCGACGCCGTTGGCGCGCAGCTTGCGGGTGAGCTCGGCGACCCCGTGCTGCGCCTGCGCCACGGCCATGCCATAGCCGGGCGTGATGACCACGCTGCCGGCGTCGCGCAGCATCTCGGCGACGCCGTCGGCGGTGATCTCCCGGTGTTCGCCGTAGTCCCGGTCCTGCGCGGGGCCGGCCTCGATGCCGAAGCCGCCGGCGATGACGGAGATGAACGAGCGGTTCATCGCCTGGCACATGATGTAGGACAGGTACGCGCCGGAGGACCCGACCAGCGCGCCGGTCACGATCAGCAGGTCGTTGTCGAGCAGGAAGCCGGAGGCGGCCGCGGCCCAGCCGGAGTAGCTGTTCAGCATCGACACCACCACCGGCATGTCGCCGCCGCCGATCGAGGCGACCAGATGCCAGCCCAGGGCCAGCGCCAGCGCGGTCAGCACGGTCAGCACGACCGCGGACGGACGGGCGACGTAGACCACGGTGAGCACCGCGAACGCCGCCAGCGCACCGAGGTTGATCAGGTTCTTGCCCGGCAGCATCAGCGGACTGGACCCGATCCGGGCCGACAGCTTCAGGTTGGCCACGATCGAGCCGGTGAAGGTCACCGCCCCGATGAACACGCCGACGGCGACCTCGGCGGAGTGGATGCGCGCCAGCGACTGCAGGTCGTACGACGGATGCTCCAGATGGCCCGACCAGCCGACCGCGACCGCGGCCAGGCCGACGAACGAGTGCAGCAGCGCGATGAGCTCCGGCATGCCGGTCATCTCCACGATCCTGGCCCGCCACAAGCCGATCGCGGCGCCGACCGCGATCGCGCCGAAGAGCAGGACGACCGGCAGGACCTCGTCGGCGCCCTTCACCGCGAGCCAGACGGTGGCGGTCAGGGCCAGCGCCATGCCGACGATGCCGAAGCGCAGCCCGACCCGGGACGTCTCGTGCTTGGACAGTCCCGCGAGGGACAGGATGAACAACAGCGCGGCGACGATGTCCGCGGCGCCGACGACGGATACCACGGACATGTCAGTCGTCCCCCTTGCTGAACATGGCCAGCATGCGCCGGGTCACCGCGAAACCGCCGAAGATGTTGATGCTGGCCACCAGGACGGCCACGGCCGACAGCACGGTCACGGCCCGGTCGTGCGAACCGATCTGCACCAGCGCGCCGACCACGACGATCCCGGAGATCGCGTTGGTCACCGACATCAGCGGGGTGTGCAGCGCGTGCGCCACGTGGCCGATCACGTAGTAGCCGATGACGATCGCCAGCATCAGCGTCGAGAAGTGCGCCGGGATCGGCGCCGGTGCGGCGGCCAGCACCAGGAGGAAGGCCGCGAGGCCGCCGCCGAGCAGGCCCCACTTCACCGCCGGGCTGGTCGTCTTCTCCGCCTTCGCCACGGCCGGGGCGGGTGCGGCCGGCGTCCGGGCCGGGCTGGCGGACACCTGGACCGGTGGCGGCGGCCAGGTCGACTCACCCTGCCGGACCACCGTGATCGAGCGTTGCACGACGTCGTCGAAGTCCAGGACCAGCTCGCCGTCCTTGCCCGGCGTCATCAGCTTGAACAGGTTGACCAGGTTGGTGCCGTACAGCTGCGAGGCCTGCGCGGGCAGCCGCCCGGCGAGGTCGGTATAGCCGATGACGGTCACCCCGTTGGCGGTGACGACCGCCTGGTCCTTGACGGTGCCCTCGACGTTGCCGCCGTTGGCCGCGGCCATGTCGACGATCACCGAGCCCGGCTTCATCGAGGCCACCATCTCCGCGGTGATGATGCGCGGCGCCGGGCGGCCCGGGATCAGGGCCGTGGTGACGATGATGTCGACGTCCCGGCACTGGTCGGCGTAGAGCTGCGCCTCCAGGACCTTGTAGTCGGCGCCCATCTCCTTGGCGTAGCCGGTGGCCGACACCTCGACCTCGGGCGAGGTGATCGACAGGTATTCCCCGCCGAGCGACCTCACCTGGTCGGCCACCTCCGGACGCGGATCGGTGGCGCGCACGATCGCGCCCAGCGAGCCCGCCGCGCCGATCGCCGCCAGCCCCGCGACTCCGGCGCCCACCACGAGCACCTTCGCCGGCGGGACCTTGCCCGCGGCGGTGACCTGGCCGGTGAAGAACCGGCCGAACACGTGCGCCGCCTCCACGACCGCCCGGTAGCCGGCGATGTTGGCCATCGACGACAGCACGTCCAGGGACTGGGCCCGCGATATGCGCGGCACGGCGTCCATCGACAGGGCGGTGATCGGGCGCCGGCCCAGATCCTCGACCGTCTCCGGGTTCAGCGCCGGGGCCAGCAGCGCGATCACCGTCGCGCCGTCCTCGACCGCGTCGAGCTGGACCGCGGTCGGGGCGTTGACGCCGATGACGACGTCGGCGTGCACCACTGAGCCGACGGTCGCTCCCGCTTCGGCGTACGCGCTGTCGAAGAAGCCGGACTTCTCCCCCGCACCGGGCTCGACGATCACGTCGTATCCCAGCTTCAGCAGCTGGGCGGCGGTCGCGGGGGTGGCGGCGACCCGGGTCTCCCCGGCGCGCGCCTCTTTGAGCACCCCGATCAGCACGGCAGCTCCACCAAGGGCTTGCCGGCTTTGCCGATCGGGGATGGTGCGGTGGCGACGGTGACGGCTTCGAGCATCGTTACTCCTCCACGGGAAACGGGACGGACGTACGCGAGCTGACGATCAGGGCGACCCGTCAACTACTTTCCCCGACGACGTCCGCCTTCACGCAGCTGGGGGGTGTGTGAGATCGGTCATGTACCAGCGCATCTCAGGGTTCGTCCATACGCACCGGTACGCATAGCCCGGCGCGCCGCGAGTGCCGACCATGGATGACGGGGGGTCGCACAAGCGACCAACCAGTCCATACCGCCATGAATCCTTGGAGGAATCATGAACAACGTCCTGGGCCTGGCCGAGCTCGTGATCGACGACGACACCGAGCGCGGCCTGTTCGGCACCCCGTCGTTCAGCTGCGGCCAGACGAGCGCGGTCAGCGACCACTGCTGACCGACCATCTCCCCGAGGTGCCGGCCGGCCGCACGGCCGGCCGGCACCGCCGTGTGGGAGCCCGAATCCAAGGGATGTGTGGGGGAGAACGATGCGCAGGTTCGATGGGTATGTCAGCGCCGCGAAGGCGGATCCGCGGTTCTACGACGTCCTGGCGCGGCTGGCGACCGAGGACGACCTCGCCGCGCGGATGGCCGTGGGGATCGGCAGGAACGCCGAGGTCCACATCACGGACATCTGGGCGGTCGCGCGGTCCGGCCGGCTTCCGGAGCTGCCCGACCACGGATGGAAGATCCATGTCTCGGCGCGGGCCGACCAGGCGCCGGCGGCGCTGGACGCGGTGTGTGCCCACTTCCGGGACAAGCCCTTCAACTTCAAGTGCCTGCGGGACCTCCGCTTCGTCCGGATGAGCTCGGCCCGCTGGTGGGCCCCGGGACAGGTCGGCAAGGTCATCGCGATCTATCCGCGCTCCGCCGAGGAGTGCCGCGAGCTGCTCGCCGAGCTCGCACCGTCACTGAAGGACATCCGCGGCCCGTATGTGCTCACGGACCGCCGCTACGAAGGCTCCGAAGCGCTGTTCTACCGCTACGGCGAGTTCCGCGCGCTGGGCCGGCGCAGCCCCGACGGTGACCGGATCCCGATCGTCACCGGCCCGCACGGCCAGACCTGGCGCGACGAGCGCGCCCCGGTCTACCGCCGGCCGCCGTGGGTCGACGAACTGCTTCCGGAGGATGAGGCGGAGGCGGAACAGCAGTCTCATACGCTGCACGGCTACCGGGTTATCAGGCTTCTGCACTACTCCGGGACCGGCGGCGTCTACCTTGCCGAGCGGGTCAGCGACGGTCGCCAGGTGGTCCTGAAGGAGGCACGCGCCGAAACCGGCTTCAGCGAGACCGGAACCACCGCGCAGGACCGGCTCCGCCGCGAGTTCGACGCCCTGACCCGGCTCAAGGGCAGCGGTGTGGCGCCGGAGCCGATCGAGCTGTTCGAGGAGTGGGAGCACCTGTTCCTGGCCGAGGAGTTCATCGACGGCCTGGCCCTGATCAGCTTCATCGGGGCGAACCACCCGCTGACCCGCAACATCGACGACCCGGGCACCGTACGGCGCTACCGGTCGGTCATCGCCTCGACCGTGGCGGGCCTGCGCCGCGCGATCGAGGCCTGCCACGCCGTCGGCCTGACCTACGGCGACCTGTCGCTCACCAACATCATCGTCGACCCGCGGACCCATGACGTGCGCCTGATCGACTTCGAGTCCGTACGGCCGCTGGCGGAGGACCAGGAAGGCTATCCGCACACAGCGGGGTTCGCACCGGCCGACACCGCCGGCATCCGCGACGGCCGGATCATCGACGGCTACGGCATCGACGCGGCGGAGCTGGCGATGCTCATGCCCCGCCCCACCTACCGCGACCTGGACGCCGCGGCGTTGGCGCGGTCCGCGCAGTTCCTCGCCGAACGCCTCGGCCGCCCCGTCGGGGAGCTGCTCGACCGTCTGGGGATCGCCACCGACACCGCGCTGGACGAGCTGCCCGGCCCGGCCGAGCTCGCCGCGCGGGCCATGGACTTCGCCGCCGCGGTGGCGACCCCGGAGCGCGACGACCGGCTCTTCCCGGCCGATCCCGCGGCCACGGCGACGAATCCCTGGTCGGTCGCCTATGGCGCGGCCGGCGTCGTCAGGGCTCTACATCGCATCACCGGCGAGGTCCCCGAGCCGGTCCGGGACTGGATGCGCCGGTCGGGCCCGGCTTTGGCGAAGGTCCCGCCCGGGCTGTACACGGGCCGCGCCGGGGTGGCGTGGACGCTGCACGACATCGGCGAGACCGAGTGGGCCCGCGAGATCCTGGACTCGGCGCTGGCCGATGCCGCGGGCTGGCCGGAGATGCCGGCAGACATCCTGTCGGGCTGGGCCGGAATCGGGACGGCGTGCCTGGCGCTGGGCAGTGCGCCGGGCGGCGAGCGCTTCCTGGAGCACGCCGAACGCATCGGCCGCGACCTCGCCGCCTCGGGCCAGGACGACGGCCAGGGCCTGCACTGGCCGGTCGCCGGACGGACCTCCCGACCGGTCGGCTACGACCGGGGCTCGGCCGGTGTCGCCACGTTCCTGCTGTCCCTGTCCTGCCTGACCGGGGACAAGCGCCACCTGAGGATCGGCCGCCGCGCGCTCGATCACGACCTGGCCCAGGCCATCGAGCACGACGACGTGATGGTGTCGTTCCCACAGCGGGTCGGCGGCGGCACGTCCACCCCGTACTGGTCCGGGGGCGCCGCCGGCATGGGGACGGCGCTGGTGCGGTTCTGCCGCGTGACCGGCGATCCGCGGCTGCGCGCGCTGCTGGACCGGCTGATGCGGTCGCGGGTCGCCGGGATGAGCGTCAGCCCGGCGCTGTTCAACGGCATGGCGGGGATGGCGAACGCGGCTCTGGACTACGCCGAGCTGCTCGACGCGCCGGAGTACCGGCAGAACGCGACGCGCATCTGCGCGGCGATCCGCAGCCTGGCGAGTCTGCAACCGGAAGGAGTGGCGTTCCCCGGCGAGTCCCTGGTGCGGTTCAGCACCGACTACGCCACCGGCAGCGCGGGGATCGCGCTGGTCCTGGACCGCCTGGAGCGCACGCCCGGCGATTTCAACTTCACCGTCGACCACTTGCTGGACGGCCACCATGCTTGACCGTGCCCTGTCAGTGATCGTCTGCGGATCCAGCGCCGCGTTGTCGCTGCCGCACTACCTGTCCAGGATCCGGCGGCAGATCGGCGAGGAGCCGATCAGGGTCCTGGTGACGCACTCCGCCCAGCGGTTCGTCTCGCCGGACATCGTGAACTGGTATGCCGACGAGTGCTTCGCCGGCGAGGATCCCCGGCTGAATCCGACCGAGTTCGCGCTGCGTTCCCGGGGCGTGGTCGTGCTGCCGGCCACCGCCCACACGCTGGCCGCCGCGGCGGTGGGGCTGGCCGGCACGCCCGCGCAGACCGTGTTGCTGACGGCCGAGCCGCCGACGCTGTTCTTCCCCAGCATGAACCAGGTGATGTGGCGGCGGGGCACCACGCGCGAGCATGTGAGCGTGCTGCGCGCCGAGGGGCACGTGGTCGTCGATCCGCAGCCCGGGCAGGCGTACGAGATGTGGCAGCGGCGCATCGTGGAGAGCCTGATCATGCCGGGGCCGGACGAGGCCGCGGCGATCGTCGGCCGCTGGTGGGAGCAGCGTGATGGCTGACCGGGCGGCGCGGACGTTGTTCGGCGACACGACGTTCCGGAGGCTGTGGATCGGGGCCGGGCTCTCGGCGTTGGGATCGCAGTTCACCGCCTTGGCCGTCCCGCTGCTCGTCCTGCGCCAGACCGGCTCGCCGCGGCTCGCGGGGGTGGTCGCGACGTGCCGGTTCGTGGTCTTCTTCGCGGTGCAGCTGCCGTGCGGCGTCATCGCCGACCGGCTTGCGCGGCGGGCGGTACTGCTGACCGCCGACGCCGTCCGGGCGGTGGCGCTGGCGGTGATGACCGGGGCCGCTCTCAAGCGGCCGGGGGACATCGTTCTGTGGCTGATCATCTGCCTCACCGCCGAGGGCGTGTTCAGCGCGGCGGCCAACGTGGCGGCGATGGCGGCGATGCCGGAAGTCGTGCCGGAACCGCGCCGGGCCACGGCGTTGGCGCTGGGACAGATGCAGGGTGCTGCGGTCCAGCTGGCCGGACCGCTGCTGGGCGGCCTGCTGTTCGCCGCCGGCCCCGCCGTGCCCTTCGCCGTCGACGCCGCGAGCTATCTGGCCAGCCTGGCGCTGCTGCTACTGGTCCGCCGGCCGCTCGGCGGTGGCGGGAAGGACGAGGACTTCACGCTGCGCGGGGATCTCGTGGTCGGGCTCGCCTTCGTCCGCCGCTCGCGCTATCTCATGATCCTGATGCTGTGGTCGGCGCTGATGAACTTCGGCACGGCCGGCCTCGGCTTCGTCGTGGTGGTGGCGGTGGGCGGCGAGCACCACGGACGGCTGCTGGGTCCGGCCCTGGCGCTGGCGGCGCTGGGCAGCATGGCCGGGGCCGCGCTCGCGCCCCGGTTCGGGGAGGTGGACGAGGACCGGATCATCAGAAGCGTCACCGCGGGGATCGTGCTGCTCACGCTCGGCGCCACGGCCGCTGCCGAACCGGTCGTCGTCGCGGCCTGCTTCGCCGGCGTCGCGCTCCTGGGACCGATCGTGGTGATCCCGAAGAACGTCCGGGTCTACACGCTCGTGCCGGCTGAGCTGACCGGCCGGGTGCAAGGAGCGCTGTTCCTCATCGGCGGAAGCCTCTATCCGTTCGCGGCGCTGGTCAACGGATTCCTCGTCGAGCGCTACTCGACGCGCGCCGCGCTGGGACTGGACTGCGCGGTGCTGTCCGTCGTGCTGGCTCTCAGCATGGCGCCGGCCTTCCGCCGCACGACCGCGCTGGCCGAGGCGCACCCGGCAGCTCCTGATCTGTCGGCTGTTCCGCTGAGTGGAACACATGACGCGCATATCGGACGCGGGTGAATATTCTCTGCGCATCGGCCTGACCGCCCACGGCAGGCGCTGGACATCGGGGGAGGAAGAACGATGTCGGCTTCGGAGCTGTCGCGCGGCGAACTTGCGAAGGTCCTGGACCTGGCGGTGTTCCTGCTGGAGACCGCGGACCGGGTCGAGCCGGTCCAGTCGATGCGGTCCCATCTGGCCGAGCACTTCTGCTTGGAACCCGGCGCCATCGTCCTGAGCCGGGACGCGATATGGGACCAGATCTCGTGCCCGGACAGCGAATGCCGGCACGACGGCGTCTGGCCGCTGCTGGACCGCCATCCGCTGGTGGCGCACTACGCACGGACCCGGGATGAGCGCATCCTCGCCCCCAGCGGCACCGCCCGGTCCGACCTGGCCTGGTCGCCGAGCTGGGACGAACTCGTGCGGGAGGCCATCGGGTGCGAGACATACCTGTCGATGCCGCTCCCGGCCCCGGCGGGTCAGTCCCACTTCTACATCCTCGGGACATCCCGCCGCGGGTTCCCCTGGCACCGATCCCTCCTGGCGACCCTGAAGCCGTTGACGGCGGCCGCGGTGAAGAAGTCGCTCAGCACCCACCGCGCGGGTTCGGAACCTCTGAACCCTGATTCGCCGACGGGCGGGAAAATCAGCATCCTGACCCAACGCGAGCACCGCGTCCTCGAACTCCTGGCGCAGTCCCTGACCGTGGACGCGATGGCCCACCGCCTGGAGTGTTCCAAGCGCACAGTGCACAAACACCTGCAGAACATCTACCGCAAGCTCGGGACGGTGGACCGATTGCAGACGGTGCTGGCGGCTCAGGAACTGGGCCTGGTCGGCATTCCGGCTGCTCCTGGCGGCTCATCCGCCGACATGGATGTGCGCAGCCCAGAGGCTGGGCCGGCCCGGGTTGCGTGATCGCAGGGCTTTCACCGCCGAGTGCACCGCTGTCGGACTCAGTCTTGGATCGATGCGGCGATCGCCTCCGCCGGGGTCCGATGCCATCGCGGCATAGAGTTCGCGCACCATCCTGACCGCGATCAGGTCGTTCACCGGCCACCAGGATCCGACGACGTTGCGGAATCCGGCGACGTGCATGGCGGTGGCCAGGGTGAGTCCCTCGTCGAGCGTCTGCAGGGCCGAGGTCAGGCTCAATGCCGTGTTGCACGCGGACAGGTAGGCGAGTTCGGCGTGCGGGAGGTCGAGGCGCGCGAGTTCGCGCACGGTCAGGGTCTGTGACGGCCCGAGCCGGAAGCCGGAGCCGTGGGGATCCGTACGGTCCCACTCGCCGTGACAGGCGAGGTGCGCCACCCGGCATCGGGCAAGGCGCTCGACCACATGTTGCGAGGGCAGGTCCGCCTCGGTCAGCACGACGCCTCGGCTGCCTTGGGGCACGTAGTCTTCCAGGATCGCGCGCTCTCGTGGCAGTCCGGGCAGGGAGGGGTCGTCCGGTGCGATGACGACGACGTCCGGATCCTGTCCGGCGTCCTCGGCTGCGTCCTCGACGGGTCGGCGGCCCCGGTTGACCAAGCCGCGCAGCGTCGCCGCGTAGGACGGGACGACCCGGTCCAGCACCGAGTCGGACCACCGTTCGGCCTCCGGATCCCACCGTCCTGCGGCGTGCAGTGGCAGCAGGGCGGTGAGCCCGCACGGGATCCACCACATCCGGGGCAGGGGTCCCCGCTCGTCCGGCGGCGAAGGGCCGTCGAAGCCGAGGGCGTCGAGCACGGGACGCGCCACGGTCTCCCAGATCCGGCCGAGAACATCGACGACGGCGGACTCTCCCTTGATACGAGGCTCACCGGGGTTCTCGCCGAGGGCTACGCCGAGCCCCTTGTACAAAGCGCTCGCGGCATCGACGACCCAGTCCCGGTCCATCTCCAGCGGAACGACGACCAGACGCTTTCGGTGCACGGCGACGCAGTGGCCCCGGTGCTCACTCACGACGATGTAGGCCACCGTGCGGTCGCCGGCGTCCGCCAGGAGATCCTTGATCGACGGCAGCCGGTGGAAATCCGGAATCAGCATACGGATGCGCGCGAGCGTCTCGCGCCAGACGGCGGGGTCCACCGCCGCGTCCCCGTCGCTCAGGCGCCGCTCGTAGATCTGCCAGAGCACGGGGTCGAGCGCGCGCAACGCGGCGTCGTCACCGGTCCCCAACGACTGCTCGGCGAGCACGCCGCGCGCCTGTTCGAGCAGCTCGACGGTCTTGCGCGCCCGCTCGGGCCCGGACGTCATCAGCGCGCAGTCGGCCGCCGCGTCGGGCAGGCCGAAGACCATGGCCATCACCTCGAGCCGGTCGCCTGGCCGCAGGCGGGGCACGGCGACCTCGGCCAGGAGCGCCACCGCCGCCTGAAAGCCTTCCAGCGCCCGGTCCCACTCCCCCAGCCTGGCCAGCGAACGCCCCCAGGCGTAGGCGGCCCTGAGGCGGTGCAGCAGCCTTCCGCGGAGGACCTCGGAGGCGGAGCGGTACGCGAGAGCGGCGTTCTCCAGATCCGACGCGTCGCCCACCGCCTCGTATCGCCGCAGGTATGCGTGGGCCAGATGGCCGAACTGGACGGCCGCATCAGGATCCTGCGGATCCATCGAGTCGCGGATCCGTTCGAAGAGGGTGACCGCACGGTCCACGGCGACCCGGTCGCCGGTGACCTGGTGGATGGCGCTGAATGTCAGAGCCCTGTCGGAGGCGAGCCGGCGCCGGGAGACGAGGTCCCGGTCCACGGCGATCAGATCCCGGTAGATGCGCGCGCTGCGCACCAGCATGCGGGCGTCGTGGTCGGCCAGCCCCGCCTGGTAGAGCGACGACGCGTAGTTGTTGCGGATCGAGGCCTCACCCGGGACCCGGCTCGACGGCTGGTCCGCCGTCACGTTCTCGCGGCCGATGGCGAGTGCGTCGTCGAGATCGGCCCGGTCGTGGTTGCGGGCGTAGCGGGTGTTCAGCGCGGCCATGAGGCCGGAGCGGAACATGCGAACCTCGGCCTCCTCGCGCGAGGGCGAGGACACGGACGGATGCAGGCGCTCGAAGGATGCGATCGCCTCGCGGCGCCACATGATGGAATCGTCCAGGTCGGCGCTGTTGCCGACCCACTCGTAGCGCTCCGCCAGCATGACGCCGAGCTTGTGGAGGGCCAGCGGGTGCCGCCAGTCGTCGGCGGGGATCTCGGGGGCGACGCGTCGGCCGATCTCGATCGCGGCGTTGAGGTGGCGCTCGTCGCCGTCGCGCGAGCCCAGGCGGTGCCAGGCCCCGGCGAGGTCCAGCAGACGGAACGGCCGGAACGCCGAGTCGGCGGGTTCCAGACGGACGGCCGCGCGCGCGGCGGTGACCAGCAGGTGCAGATCCCGCAGGTCCCCGCCGACGGCGAAGCGCAGCGTCAGCGCCGATTGGAGCGCGCTGAGCAGGTCGCCCACCAGCGGATCCTCGCGACGCAGCGACACCAGGGCGGACCGCACGGCGCCCACCATCGACTCGATGGTGGTCCGGGGATCCCCTTCCAGCAGGGGATGGCCGGTGATGTCGCGCACCGACCCCTCCGGCCCGAGGATCCCCTTGATGCTCACGCTGACGGCGGCCACCAGCTGACCCCGGCGCGGATGGGTCTCGGGCAGATAGCCGATCAGCCTGCTGAGGAGGCACAGGAGCTCGGAGTATCCATTCCCGCCCGCGGCGACGCATTCCGGCATCGCCCGGCCGACGGCTGCCAGAGCACTGATGTGCTCGGCCTCGGACTCCGCGGCCGGCACCACACCGGTCGTGTCCTCGATGAGCGCCCCGAAGGTACTCCATGCCTGTTCAAGGAACTGTCCGGTTTGGCCGTCCGCAACCTCATCCACATCCACGGTCCGTTCCGTATGCGATACTTCCCGTGACCAAGCTAGCCCAGTCCGGCCGGCTGAAAGCGGATGATTGCAGAGTCCTATGACAGAAGGCGTATTCCCGGCAGACTTGGCCGACGCGAACTTTCTGCTGGAGGTGTTGGCGGAGAGTCGGCTCGATGCCGCGGATTGGGAAGCTGTCGCCGAGCCGCTCGCCGAACTGCGGGCCGCGTGGCAGAACGAGGACGCCGACCGCTTCAGGACCGTGGTGGAGGAACTCTCGGTCTTCACGACGCAGCGCGCGGCCGTCAAGGTGACGCAGCCCGCTGATCCGCCGCCTCGGGAGATCCTCGAAGTCATCAACTCACTGGTCCGAACCATCTCGCCGCCAGCGCAGACCAAGCCCGGCCAGGCGAAGAATGCCGCCGGCCGCTGAGACCGCACGGAGCGCCGGCCTCCAAATCCACGCGTTCCTCCCGGCCGACTTCGTGCAGCGGGCTTCGTCGCCCGAACGTCGATACCTCGACCAGCTGTGGGAAGCCTGCGGCGCCCTCGGCCTGACGCGCGGGCTCGATGGCGGCTCCGCGCCGGACGACATCCCCGAAAGCCTGCCCGCTGCGGTCGACGGCTTTCGCCTGATGGCCGGGCGCGGCGCCGAAGGGCCCGACACCCTTCAAGCGTTCGTCTACCGCTTGCACGACGTCGTCGGCTTCAGCCTGATGCTCTCGTACGTGGAGCCGGTGCCCTGGCGAGATCTCGACGAGCTCTGGTCCGCCAGCGCTCCCGTTCCCGGCGACGACGTTGATGTCTTGGGCTTCATACGGCTGTACCGCGCGGTGTCGACATCCACGGCGCGCCGCTCGCGGGGCAGACACAGGACGGAGGACGACCTCCGGCAAGCTTTCCCCGACGCCGGATCGAGCCGGCTGGTGTGGCGCGGACCGCAGACCCTGGCCGATGCCACCACGGCGCCGTCACCGGTCCTGGTGTGGGAGGCGGCTCCGGAGTCCGCGAGCCGGCTGGCGCCCGAGCGCAGTTTGGCGGTGGTGGCCGAACCATCCGCCGGCGTCCCCGATCCCGAGCCCGCCGTCGACGCGTGGACCTGGAGCGCGACCGGCGCGCCGGAACTGGCTCCGTTGGGCCGTGCTCTGCTGCACGCCGCGAAGATCCGTTACGAGGCGCGCGTACTTCGCGCCGACGATCGCTTTCGCGCCGACCGCGCGGAAGCAGAACAACACGTCGACTCGCTCGTACAGCTCATGGCCGCACCCGCGACAGATGTCAGCACCCTGCTCGCCGTCCAGCGGGAGCTGGGGGTGCTGGAGGCCGGGGCCACCGGGCTGATCACCGCGCGGACCCGGCTGCGGGCCATGCGGCGGGCCGTCACGATCGCCGACCAGAACCTCGTCGACGCGCTCGGCGCGGACGACGGCGACGGCGGCGGTCGCGGCGGCGGTCACGGCGCGGTGCTCGGCCGGGACCGGGAGACCGCGCGGTGGGTGACGCGCCAGATCGACGCCGACGAGGATTACCTGGCGGCGACCAGTGAACGGGTCCGCGAGATCGCCGCGTCGGTCTCCTCCGCCGTCCGCGAACGCCAGGACCGGCGCCGGGAGCAGGTGACGGTGCTGCAGGGCTCGTTCCTGGGGGCCGTGATCATGGCGCTGACCGCGGTCCAGGCGCTGGGCTACCACGTCCCGGTCCGCGCGTCGGTCCAGCCGGCGCTCATCGCGTTCCTCGCCGCCACGGCCCTGGTGCTTCCGCCCGCGGTGCTGCGCTGGCCGCGCGGGCTCGGCGGTCCGGCGGTGTTCGCCTGGCCGGATCTGCTCGGCGTGGCGGTGTGGGCCGCGTCCGGTTCGTGGTTCGTGACCGCCGTGTGGGAACGGGGCCACGGGCATCGTCGTTCTTCTGTGCCGACTGTTCTGATCTGCGTCGGCACGGCAATCGCGGTGGTCGCGGTGGTGTCCGCGATCAGGGGATGGCGGCGGCGACGTGATCCAGGGTCGAGTTGGGTGATCGAGGCCGATCGTCCAGACGGAAAAGGCACGCGCTTTGCAAACGAACACCTGGTCAGTACCGGGGTAGACCAGAAGTATGAGGTTCTTGGACCGGATGCATCGTGACCGGGTGGCCGTGGCGGCGGCGCTGCTGCTGCCGCTCGCGGTCGCGACGATCCTGCTCCCCTGGCGCGGCTCCATCGCGAACACCGATGTGGCGCTGCTTCTGGTCGTGGCCATCGTCGCGGTGGCCGCCGACGGCAATCGCACGGCCGGCATCCTGTCGGCGTTCTCGGCGGCGGCGTGGTTCGACTTCTTCTGGACCGTGCCGTACCAGCGGTTCACCATCACCCGGCACACCGACCTGGAGACCACGGTGCTCCTGGTGGTCGTCGGCGCGGCGGTGAGCGAGCTCGCCGTCCGGGGCCGCCGGGCCCGGCGGGTCGTCGTCCGCGACAGCTCCTATCTGGAAGCCCTGCGCACCACGTCCGCGCTGATCGCCGACGGCCGCGACGAGCGCGAGATCATCGGCCACGTCCAGGCCCAGCTGGTGATGCTGCTCGGGCTGCGCGCGGCCCGCTTCGAGCAGGGCCGGCTCCTGGGCCACCCGCCGCGCCTGACCGACGACGCCACCCTGGCCTGGGGAAAGGTCCGCTGGGACATCGACCAGTACGGGTTCCCCGACGAGGACGTCGAACTGCTGGCCCGCTCGGGCGGCCGCACGCGCGGACGGTTCATGCTCACCCCGGTGCCCGGCAGCGCGCCGTCGCCGGAGGCCCGGCGGATGGCAGTGATGCTCAGCGACTTGGTCGGGGCGGTCCTGGCCGGCGCGGCGGCGCGGTCGACTGTCGGCTGAGGCACCAGACCGGGCAGCAGGACGACGCCCACGGTCCCCCATTCAGCCCAACGCGCCTCGGCGCCCGGTCCTGTGGACAAGATCGGTCGAGCGCGGCGATCTACCGTGGAAGTATGCCGCCAATTCCGTGGTGGGCGCTGCTGTCATCCGGCGCAGCCCCGGTACTGATGATCGGCGGCTGGGCGGTCGCTTCGGAGCTCCAGCCCACAGGCTTCGATCCGCTCAGCCAAACGATCAGTGCGCTGGCCGCTGACGGGGCAACGGACCGGTGGGTGATGACGTGGGCATTCGCCGGGATCGGGATGTGCTACTTCGTCACGGCGTGCGGGCTCAAGCGGGTGCGGCCGGCGGGGCGGGTCATGCTGCTGCTCGGCGGTGCCTGTTCGGTCGCGGTGGCGTTCTTCCCGGAGCCGGGCGACGGCGGCACCACGCCGCAGCACGTCGTGGCCACCGGGCTCGGCTTCACGACGCTGGCGGTCTGGCCCTGCCTGGCCGTGGAGCACAGCCCGTCGGCGCCGTGGCCGCTGCGGCCGGCGGTCTCAGCCGGGTTCACCGCGGTGGTGCTGGTGAGCGCGGCCTGGTTCCTGCTCGCCCTGAACGGTCACGGCGAGGCCGGGGTCGCCGAACGTGTCGTGACCGGGCTGCAGGCGCTGTGGCCGTTGATCGTCGCCGCCGGCCTTCGGTACTCGGCCGGTCAGCAGGGTCGCCGTCATGCCTACGACGAAGCCGGCCAGCGCCGGGCCCGGCAGGCCGCCGTGCGGTGCGAAGCCGTCGACGGCGAACATGGCCAGGCTCTGAGCCGCTGCGCCGATGCCCACCACCAGCAGCACCGGTGACCACCAGCCGGCCGGGCCGATCCCGCCGGGCAGGCGCAGCATCGGGCGCTCGGCCCAGGTGATGGCCGCGACCAGCGGCGCGAGCAGCACCGTGAGCAGGGCCAGCCAGGCCAGCCGCAGCTCCCACCACTGCCCACTGCCGATGGCCGGCTGCGCGAACACCCCGGTGGCGTAGAAGGCCACCGCGACGATGAGCGCCGGCGCGAAGTGCCACAGGTAGACGTTCATGACCACGCTGTTCAGGCGCCGCACCCGTGGCCAGAGGCGCGGCCCGGTCAGCCGCCGGGAGGCCCACGGCTCGGCCGCCAGCACCAGGCCCGACTGCGCCGCGGCGAACGCCAGGAAGGCGATGGAAGGCGGGTTGGTGTTGCCGGAGCCGACCATGTCGACCTTGTACGCCCCGGACGCCACCAGCCCCACCAGCAGCGCGGCCCCGGTCCCGGCCAGCGCGTACGGACGCCACCGCGGCGTGGTCAGTCTGCCGTCCAGCCACGAGAAGCCCCACTGGTGGATGCAGCCCCAGACGAACAGGTAGTCGGCGTAGCCGACGAAGTGCAGGCCGGGCACCGTCTTGACGGCCGAGACCAGCCCGGTCGCCACGGCCATCGCGGCCGGCACCGCCAGACCCCAGCGCCGGTGCGCGGCCAGCAGGACCGGCGTGAGCGCGTTGAGCAGCAGGTAGACCGGCAGGAACCACAGGTGCAGGGCCATCAGCCAGGCGATCTCGGCGAGCTCCGCGGAGGGCACCGCCGCCGCCCGCGCGATCACCACCGCGACGAGCGCCACGGCGATGTAGACCGCGGTGGGCCACAGCAGCCGCATGACCCGGTCGCGGACCCACCGGGTCCAGTCCTCGCCCTCCGCGTGGTGCTTGGACCAGGACCCGGCGTTGACATAGCCCCCGACCAGGAAGAACACCGGCATGACCTGCATGCCCCAGGTGACCCAGCGCCCCCAGCCGATGTAGTCGATCGCGTCGACGCCGGACAGCCGCCCGTGCTGGTAGGTGACCGAGACCAGCAGCCAGTGGCCGTAGACCACCCCGCTGATGGCCAGGACCCGCAGCAGGTCCGCGTAGCGATTCCGCGCCATGCCGCTCGCCTACCCGCACTGGGGGAATTTATTGGGCTGCTATGTATCTGATCCCTCCGCTGACCGTCGCCACACCTGCGGCGACGGCGACGAGAATCGGGAACGCCAACAGGGCGGCGTGCCCGGCGATGTGGGCGAGGAGGAATCCGGCCGTGGCCGGCGCGAGGGCGGCGGCCGAGGTGGCGGCCAGCAAGATCACACTGACCACACGGCCTTGCAGGTGATCGGGGGTGACGGCGGCCTGGTAGCCGAACAGGGCGGCATTGGCGCTGGGGCCGAGGAAGACGGCCGCGGCCAGCGGCGCGGCGGCGCCGATGCCCGGGGCCAGCAGGACGCTGACCGTCATCAGGGCGGCGGTGGACCAGCAGATCAGCCTGATCAGCGTCGGCAGCCGCAGCCGGCGTTGCAGGGCCGGGGCCAGGAAGGCGCCGAGCAGGCCGCCGACGCCGATGATCGCGGTGGCCAGGCCGATCAGGGCCGGCGGCTGGCCGGCCCGGCGCAGCTCGAGGGTCAGGGCGAAGATCATGCCGGTGAAGGCCATGTTGAGGGGGGTGGCGATGGCGATCAGGGCGCGGAGGAAGGGGTTGGCCGCGACGAAGCGGAGGCCCTGCCAGCCGGATCTGCCACCGGCGACAGCGACTGCGACATCATCACCAACACCGACACTGGTGTCGTTGGCGTCGGCGTCGGCGTCGGCGTCGCTGGCGTCGGCCGGTTCGGGCATCGGCTCCGGCCTGGCCTGTTGCAGCGGCCGTCGAATGCACACCACGGCCACCAGCGAGAAGCCGTAGCTCAGCGTGTTGCCGAGGAACGGCAGCGCCCTGCCCAGCCCGAACAGCAGGCCGCCCAAAGGCGGCCCGGCCAGCGAGGTCCCGTACGACCGCGCCTCGTTGCGCGCGACGGCCGTGACGATGTGGTCCGGGCTCACCAGGGCGCGGACGGCCGCGAATTCGGTGGTGCTGAACACGGCGGTCGCCGCGGCGCCGGCGACCACCACGGCCAGGATCACCGGCAGGGTGGCCGCCTTCGCCATGACGGCCCAGGCCAGAGCTGCGTAGCCGGCAAGGCGGATGGCGTCGCAGACGATCAGCAGCCGGCGGCGGTCGAAGCGGTCGGCCAGGACGCCGGCGGGCAGGCGGCAGGCGGTGGCGATGGTCAGGCCCACCGTCCCCACCAGGCCGGCCCGGGTCGGCGAGCCGGTCAGTTGGAGGACCAGGAGGGGAAGTGCCAGGTCGGACATGGCGGTGCCGAGGTCCGACAGGCACTGGCCGCCCCAGAGCAGGTTGAAGTCGCGGTTGCGCCACAGACCGGGCGGGCGGCCGGGCTGTGGCTGCGACTGTGGACGTGTTTGCGGCTGCGCCTGTGCCTCGCCGAGGTCCGTGCCGCTGTCGGCGCGGACCTCGGCGACAGCGTCGGCGCCACCAGCGGTGACGGGTTCGGTCACGTCGCCTCCGTCGTGGGAATGACCAGCGTCTTCGTCACCGTCCCGTCGTCGCCGACGACGTCGCGCAGGAACCGGAACCCCAGCCGCCGGCACATCTCCAGGCTCGCGGTGTTCTCCGCGCCGACCATCCCGTAGACCTCCTTCAACCCGAGGTTGTCGGCGGCGTGGCGTAACAGCCCGCGGACCACCTCCGAGCCCACTCCCCGGCGCCAGAACGGCGGGCTGAGCGCGACGACCAGCTCGTATCCCTCGACGTTCCCGGTCTTCTTGCACTCGGCGTGGCCCGCGAACTCGCCGTCCATCCACAGGCCCCAGACGTCGAACAGCTCCTTGGGGTACACGTCGTCGCGGATCGCGCGGAACAGCGCGCGCAGCTCCGGCTCGCTCACGAGGTCCTGGCCCATCCAGTGGCACACCTCCTCGTTGCGCAGCAGGGTGACGAAACAGTCTTCGTCCTCATCTCGGTAGGGGATGTAATCCAGGCGGTCGGTGCGCAGGACAGGGGTCACGGTGACCTCCGTGAGATGTGGGCCGGGCTGTGCCGCCCGCCGGCAGTGCGCGCGGGCGGCACGGGGGTGACCGGGCGCCGCACGGTGGTCCACCGCCGGCGCCCCGTCTCGCGGTCGATCAGGCCTCGGCCTCGGCCATGCGCTCGCGCAGGCTGCGCGGCCGCATGTCGGTCCAGACCTCGTCGACGTAGGCGGAGCACTCCGCTTCGGTGCCCTCCTTGCCGACGGGCTGCCAGCCCGCGGGCACCTCGATCTCGAGCGGCCACAGCGAGTACTGCTCCTCGTCGTTGCGCAGCACCTGGTAGCGGGTGTTCTCGTCCATGTCACATTCCTTCGTCATCGCTGGGATCGTCCGGGGGAAACACCGGGCGGCCGGGGGTGCCCGGCAGCGGCGGGGGCGAGGCCGTGGTGGCATCAGCGGCCTCCTCGGGCGTGCCGGGCGATCTGCCGCAGCGCTTGGCCGAACTCCTCGGCGACCCGCCGCACCGCCGGCGTGCTGTGCACGGCGGGCCGGTGGTGCCAGGTGAAGGCCATCCGGCCGTCCCGCACCGCGCCGACCACTTCCAGCAGGTGGGAACCGCCGTCGCGGGGGTCGTGGTCCTGTCCGAACGACCCGTGCTCGGCGCGCACCAGGCCGCCGCCGGGCTCCTGCGATCCGCTGTCCGAGCGGGCGTCCCACTGGCCGAGGTAGTTGAAGACCACCTCGCTGTGCCCGTGGCGGTCCGCGGCCAGCCGCTCGCGGACCTCGGGCGAGCCGAACGTGCGCAGCGCGCCGAAGCCCAGACCGTTCGCCGGCACCGTGCGCAGTTGGCGGCGCACCGACTTCACCAGGGACCGCCAGTCGCGGTCCGGGCCGAAGCCGTCGGGGGCCGGGACCCGCACCGTGACCGGGTAGACGGTGGTGAACCAGCCGACCGTCCGGGACAGATCCACACCCTTGATGACCTCTTCGCGGCCGTGCCCCTCCAGGTCCAGGCGGACCAGGTCGCCGCCGCGCCACCGGGCCAGCGCCAGGGTCAGCGCGGCCAGCAGCACGTCGTTGACGGCGGTGCGATAGGCCGCCGGCGCGGCCCGCAGAAGGGCCGTCGTGTCCTGCTCACTCAGCTCGACGGTCACGGCCGCGGTTTCGGCGGGCGGGAACGCCGCGAGGCCGAACGGGACGCCGGACTCGACGGCCACCGCCTGCTCCCAGTACGGCACCTCCTCGTCCAGGCCGCCCCCGGCGACGTGCGCGGAAAGCCCCAGCGCCCACTCCCGGAAGGAGGTGCTCCGCTCCCCCAACGCGGCCGGTTCGCCCTGCACCGCCTGCTGGTAGGCGCACTCCAGGTCGTCGCGCAGGACGCGCCAGGAGACGGCGTCGACGACCAGGTGGTGCGCGACCAGCAGGAGGTAGACCGGCCGATCGGGGTCGCCGGTGAACAGCGCCGCCCGCAGCAGCGGGCCGTGGGCCAGGTCGAAGCCGGCGTGCAGCTCGTCGGCCGCCTTCGTCATCGCGGCATCGGCCTGCTCGGACCCCAGGCCGCTCAGGTCGTGGCGGACCAGGACGTCGTCGCTGGGGGCCGGCGGCGGATTGAACTGGTGCCAGCCCTGTTCGTCCCTCGTGAACCGCATGCGCAGCGCGTCGTGGTGCTCCAGCAGGGCGTTGAGAGCCGCGAGCAGCGCCTCCGGATCGGGGGCGGCTTCCAGTTCCAGCAGCGTCGACTGGTTGAAGTGGCTGTGAGCCGCGCGCGGGGTGGTCAGGAACCATTCCTGGATCGGGGTGAGCGGCACCTCGCCGGCCGTGAAGCCCTCGCCGCCGCGCTGCGGGGCGTCGCGCACGACGGTCGCCAGCTCGGCCACCGTCTGGTGGCTGAACAGGTCACGGGTCGCCAGGTGCAGACCGTCCCGGCGCAGCCGGGAGACCACCTGCATGCTCAGGATGGAGTCGCCGCCGAGGACGAAGAAGTTGTCGTCGGCACCGACGTCCGCGACGCCCAGCACGTCGCCCCAGATCCGGGCGATCCGCCGTTCGACATCGGTGCGCGGCGCGACCCGCGACCCGGCGGTGGGCACCGCCGGTCCGGGGTCGGGCAGTGCCGAGCGGTCGAGTTTGCCGTTCGGGGTGAGCGGCAGGCGGTCCAGCGGCACGAAGATCGACGGGACCATGTACGGCGGCAGCAGTTCGGCCAGTTGGGCGCGCAGTTCCGCGACCGGCACCCCCGCGTCGGCGGACTGCTCCGCCAGGACGATGTAGGCGACGAGCCGGGCCGGGCCGGCGGCCGTCCGGCCCTGCGAGGCGTTGTCCGAGCCGGGGGCCGGACCGCCGGCCGGACCGCTGGCCGGACCGCCGGTGAACACGGTGACGACCGCGTCGCGCACCAGCGGCCCACGCCGCAGCGCGCTTTCGATCTCCCCGGGCTCGATCCGGAAGCCGCGCAGTTTGATCTGGTCGTCCGCGCGTCCGGCGAAGCGCAGCTCGCCGTCGGCCTGCCGGCGTGCCAGGTCGCCGGTGCGGTACATGCGCTCCCCCGGCGCGTCGAAGGGGTCTGCCACGAACCGGGAGGCGGTCAGGCCCGGGCGGCCCAGGTACCCGCGGGCCAGGCCGGGTCCGCCCAGGTACAGCTCCCCGATCACGCCCGGCGGGACCGGCCGCAGGGCGGCGTCCAGGAGGTAGACCCTGGTGGCGCCGGCGGGGAAGCCGATCGGCGGCGTTCCCGTGCCGGCCGTCAGCGGGCCGGTCCAGGTGGCGACCACGGTGGACTCGGTGGGGCCGTAGGAGTTGACCATGCGGCGGCCCGGCGCCCAGCGGTCGACCAGATCGGCCGGGCAGGCTTCGGCGCCGACGATCAGGGTGCGCAGCGCGGGCAGCGCGCCGGCCGCCGCGGGCTCGACGGTGGCCAGGGCCGCCGGGGGAATCAGGGTGTGGCTGATCTCCCGCTGCGCGAGCACCTCGGCCAGCCGCTCCCCGACCAGCGGCCCCTCCTCGCCGGTGACCAGCGCGGCCCCGCTGAGCAGCGAGGTGCACAGCTCCAGCACGCAGGCGTCGAAGCTCGGCGAGGCGAACTGCAACACCCGGTCGCCGGGGCCTGATCCGTACCGCTCGGCGGCGGAGGCGGCGAAGCCGGCCAGCCCGCGGTGGGTCACCATCACGCCCTTGGGCGTCCCGGTGGAGCCGGAGGTGTAGATGACGTAGGCCGGGTGGGCGAGGGTGAGCTCCGTAGCGCGATCGGCGTCGGTGGGCGCGGTGTCCGCACCGTCCGTACCGTCCGCGGCCCACACCTCGGCCGGGTCGTCGAGCACCAGGAAGGCACCCGCGTCGCGCACCATGAACTCCCGCCGCTGCGGCGGGTAGTCCGGGTCGACCGGCAGGAACGCGCCGCCGGCCTTGCTCACGGCGAGCTGCGCCACCACCGTCTCGGCCGCGCGGGGCAGCGCCAGAGCCACGATCCGCTCCGGTCCCACGCCCTTGCCGATCAGCCGGTGCGCCAGCCGGTTGGCCACCCGGTCCAGCTCGGCATAGGTCAGCTCGCGCTCGCCGGCCACCAGCGCCACCGCGTCCGGCGTGCGGGCCGCCTGCCGTTCGAACAGCTCCGGCAGGGTCGCCTCGGCGACCGGGGCGAACGGGCCGCACGCCTGGGCCAGCAGGGTCTCCAGCTCGCCGTCGCGCGCCAGCGGCAGGGTGCCGATCAGGCGTCCGGGGTCCTCGGCGACGGCGGTCAGCAGGGTGCTGAGCTGACCGGCCATCCGCTCGGCGGTGGCGGCGTCGAACAGATCGGTGTTGTAGGTGAGCGAGCCGCGCAGGTCTCCGGAGTCGGTCTCGGCGAACTCCACCGTGAGGTCGAACGGCGCCTGCTCCACCTCGGTCTCGACGTCGGCGACCGCCAGACCGGGCAGGTCCAGGTCGGCGGACGGGGTGTTCTGCAGGACGACCATGACCTGGAACAGCGGGGTGCGGCTGGTGTCGCGGACCGGCTGTACTTCGTCGACGACCTTCTCGAACGGCACGTCCTGGTGCGCGAAGGCGTCCAGCACCGTGGCCCGCACGCCGCCGAGGAGGTCGGCGAAGGACTGCCGCGCCTCGACCCGCGAGCGCAGCACCAGGGTGTTGACGAAGAACCCGATGAGGTGCTGGATCTCCGCCCGGTCGCGCCCGGAGGTCACGGTGCCGACGGCGATGTCGGTGTCCCCGCTGAGCCGGGCCAGGTAGGCCTGGGTCGCGGCGACGAGCGTGGTGAACAGGGTGGCATCCTGGCTCCGGCCGATCCCGGCCAGTCGGCGGACGGTGGCGGCGGGCACGTGCAGGCTCGCGGTGGCGCCGTTGCCGGTGCGCACCGCCGGCCGGGGGCGGTCGGTGGGCAGCTGAAGCGGCTCGCTGCCGGCCAGCTGGTCCTTCCAGTAGGCAAGCTGCTCGTCGCCGGCGGTGTTGCCCGTGCCGCCGCCGTCGCCGTCGCCGGTGCTGCCGGTCGAGCGCTGCCAGTGCGCGTAGTCGGCGTACTGGACGGCCAGCGGCGGCAACGCAGGCTCGTCGGAGCCGAGTTCGGCGCGGTACAGGTGCGCCAGGTCGGTCAGCAGGACCGAGGTCGACCAGCCGTCGGTGATGATGTGGTGCAGCTGCAAGGCCAGCACGTGGTCGCCCTCGGCCAGCCGGACCAGACCGGTGCGCAGCAACGGTCCCCGGCGCAGGTCGAAGGGCCGGGCTCGGTCCGCGGCGAGCAGCCGGCGCAACGCAGGCTCCTGCTTCTCCTCGGGCAGCACGGACAGGTCGTGCCACGCCGGCCGCACATGGTACGGCGGGTGCACGAGCTGGACCCCGTGCCCGTCGACGCTGTCGAAGGTCGTGCGCAGCGACTCGTGCCGGGTCACCAGGGCGCTGAGCGCGGCGCCCAGGGCGTCCTGGTCCAGCGTGCCGCGCAGGCGCAGGGCCAGGGCGGTGACGTACTCGGTGCCGCCGGGCGCGAACTCCTCCAGGAACCACAGACGCTGCTGTGCGTACGACATCGGCGCAGGGTCCCGGCGGAAGACCGGGACGATCGCGGAGCGCCGGCCGGCGGACGGTCCTCCCGGCCGGCCGTGTTCCTCGGTGAGCAGCCGGGCCAGCGCGGCCGGCGTGGGATGGGTGAACACCGCGCGCGGTGTCAGGACCGTGTCGAAGGCCTCGGACAGCCGGGAGACGAGACGGATGCTCAGGATCGAGTCACCGCCGAGGGCGAAGAAGCCGTCCTCGACGCCGGGCGGCGCGATGCCCAGTACCTCGCCGAAGACCTCCGCCGTGCGGCGCTCGGCCTCGGTGCGCGGCGCGACCCGCTCCTGCTGCCCGGGGACGCCGTCCGCGTCCGGCGCCGGCAGCGCCGCGCGGTCGACCTTGCCGTTGCGGTTCAACGGGAGCGCATCGAGCGGGACGAAAGCCGCGGGGACGAGGTAGTCCGGCAGGGCGCCGGCGGCGAAGTCCCGCAGCCGCGGCAGGTCCTCCCCGGCCGCGCCGACGACATAGGCCACCAGGCGCTTGACGCCGGGCCGGTCCTCGCGGGCGACCACGGCGACGTCGGCGACGCCCGGGCCGTCCGCGAGCACGGCCGCCACCTCGCCGGGCTCCACCCGGAAGCCGCGGATCTTCACCTGGTCGTCGGTGCGGCCCAGGAACTCGACGGTCCCGTCCGGCCGCCGCCGGGCGACGTCGCCGGTCCGGTACATCCGGGCTCCGGGCGGACCCGCGGGATCGGCCAGGAAACGGGCCGCGGTCTGGCCGGCCCGGCCCAGGTAGCCGCGGGCCAGGCCCTCGCCGGCGATGAACAGCTCGCCCGCGCAGCCCGGCGGGACCGGGCGCAGCGCGGCGTCCAGGACGTGCACGCGCTTGTCGTCCAGGGGATGGCCGATGGGCACCGGGTCGGGCACCGCCGCCGGGTCCGGCAAGGGGAACGAGGTCGCGAAGGTGGTGGTCTCGGTCGGGCCGTAGCCGTTCACGACCCGCAGGCCCGGGCAGGCGGCCAGGACCCGGCGGACGGCCGCGGCGGGCACCACGTCGCCGCCGGTCCACAGCTGGCGCAGGCCCGCGAAGCAGTCCGGCGCGTCCTGGGCGAGCAGCCGGAACAGGCCCGCGGTGAGCCAGATCGCGGTCAGCCCGCCGCCGCCGGCCAGCCGGCGCAGCAGCGCGGCGTCCACCGGCCCGTCGGGGGCGACGACCACGCAGCCGCCGGTCAGCAGCGGGGCCCACACCTCGTAGGTGGAGGCGTCGAAGGCCACCGGGGAGTGCAGCAGCACCCTGGCACAGTCGCCGTCGGCGAAGCGGCTGTCGGTCGCCAGCGAGGCGACGTCGCGGTGCCGGACCGCCACGGCCTTGGGTTCTCCGGTGGAGCCGGAGGTGAACATCACATACGCCAGCTGGTCGGGGTCGGCTGCCGGCCGGCCCTCGGTGAGCGGTTCGGCCGGTTCCGCCGGCCCAGCTGGTTCGACCGGTTCGGCCTGTTCGGCGTCCGCGGCGGCGACGTGCTCGGCCCTAAGCGACCGGACCGCCCCGGCGAGAGTGAGCAGCGCACGGCGCCGGTCCTCCGGCGCCCGGGCATCCACCGGCACGTAGACGCCGCCGGCCTTCAGGACGGCCAGCTGCGCGACGACCAGTTCGGCGCAGCGGTCCATCGGCAGCGCCACCCGGTCCTCTGCCGCCAGACCGTCGGCGACCAGCCGCGCGGCCAGCCGGTCGGACCATTCGGCGAGCCGGCGGTAGGTCAGCTCCCGGTCGCCGTCGCGCAGCGCGACCGCGTCGGGGGTGCGGCGGACCTGCTCGGCGAACAGATCCACCGGGCTGCGCGGATCCACCGGACGTGCGGCGTTCCGCCATGACGCCAGCAAGGCCCGGTCGGCCTCGGTGAGCGGGTCCAGGTCGGCCAGATCGCCGTCGAGACCGCCGGCCAGCGCGGTGAGCACGACCACGAGCCGGTCCGCCGCGCGCTCCACGGTGCCCCGGTCGAACAGCGCCGGGTCGTAGGCCAGGTCGAAGCCGAGCCGCTCGGCCAGGTGGACCCGCAGGCACCAGGGGAAGGTGGTGGCGTCGTCGGTGCGCACGTCCTGCACGCCGACCCCGGTGCGGGCCGTGACGGACTCGTCGACCGGGTAGTTCTCGAACACCACCATGCTGTCGAACAGCGCCTCGCCGGCCGGCAGCTCGCTCAGGGCCTGGATGCGGGGCAGGGCCAAATGGTCGAAGGGACGACCGTCGCTCTGCCGTTCTTGCAGGTCCCGCAGCCACGGCCAGACACCGCCGGCGGGGATCCGCACCCGGGTCGGCACGGTGTTGATGAACATGCCGATCATCGACTCCACGCCCGGCAGCTCGGCCGGGCGGCCGGAGACCGTGGTCCCGAAGACGACGTCATCACCGCCGCTGTAGCGGGCCAGCAGCAGCGCCCAAGCGCCTTCCAGCACCGTGTTGACGGTCAGTCCGGCGCGCGCCGCGCTCTCCCGCAGCCGGTGGGAGACCTCCTCGTCCAGCTCGTGGTGGACGGCTTCGGCGGAGCGGGCGCGGTGTGCCTGCGCCGGGGTGCGGTCGTAGGGCAGCGGAGTACGCGCGGTGAAGCCGTCCAGGGCGCCGGCCCAGTGGTCTTCGGCTGCCTGCTCGTCCTGGTCGGCCAGCCAGCGCAGGAAGTCCGCGAAGGGGCGGCGGGCCGGCGGACGCTGCTGCGGGCCGCCGGTGAGGGCGAGGTACTGCTCGCAGACCTCTGTGAGGAGTTGGCCGGTGCTCCAGCCGTCCAGGATGAGGTGGTGGGTGGACCACAGGAGCATCAGCTCGTCGTCGGGCAGGGCGGCCAGCATGAGCCGGGTAAGCGGCGCGGTGGTCAGTTCCATGCCGGCTGCGCGGTCTACGGCGAGCAGTCGTTCGGTCTCGGCCGGCCACCGTTCGGGCGGCAGCGGTCGCCAGTCCAGCTGGGTGACCGGCAGCTCGGCGCGGTTCAGGACCACTTGGACCGGATGCGGCAGACCGCGCCAGTGCACTGCGGTGCGCAGCGCGGGGGTGCGGTCGGCGACCTGCTGCCAGGCTTCGGCGAAGGCGTGCGGGTCTGCCACGCCGGACAGCCGCACGGCGATCCGGTCGAAGTACAGGCCTTCGGCGTCGACGAGTCCGTGGAAGAGCATCCCGGACTGAAGCGGAGTCAGGGGCAGGACATCGGCGATCTGCCGTCCGTCGCCGATGAGCCGGTCCAGCTGTTCTTGGGACAGGGCGGCGAGCGGGAAGTCGGATGGCGTGCGGCCGCCGGCTTCGGGGCGCGCGCAGTGCGCCACGATCTCGCGCAGCGCGGCGCACATCTGCTCGGCCAGGTCACGGACGACGGCCTCGTCGTAGACGGCCGTCGGGTAGGTCCAGCCGAGCTCCAGGCGGCCGCCCTGGACCACTCCGGTGATGTCCAGCAGGTAGGGACGGGCTTCGTCCGGGTCGGTGTCGCGGCCGGCCGGGGGCAGCGCGGCGCGGTACAGGCCCTGCCCGGCGCCGGTGCCGGCCGACGCGCCGGTGCTTTCGGCGTCCCACTGGCCGTGATAGTTGAAGCCGATCTGCGGTGCCGACGCATTGGTCAGTGCACTGTCGGGCAGCAGGTGGCGCAGCGCTCCGTAGCTGAGTCCGTGCAGCGGAATGGCGCGCAGCTGCTCCTTGACCGCGCGCAAAGTGTCGTGCCACCCGCCATCAGGGGCAACGGTCAACGCGAGCGGGAATTCGGCGGTGAACCAGCCCACGGTGCGGGACAGGTCCACGTCGTCGAAGAGGTCTTCCCGGCCGTGTCCCTCGACTCCGACCAGTACGGTCTCGCGCTCGCACCAGCGGGACAACGTACGGCCTAGCGCGCTGAGGAGGACGTCGTTCACCTGCGTGCGGTAGACGTCAGGGACCTGACGCAGCAGCGCGTCAGTGGTCTGCACGTCCAGGGCCACGGTGACGGTCGCCGCGCTCGCGTAGGTGTTGGCACCGGAGCGGCCGACGGGTAGTTCGGCGGGAGCTGCGGCTGTGCGCGTCCAGTACTCGACATCAGTATCGAGCGCGCCGGAGCGGGTGTGCCGCTCCAGCCGGGTGGCCCAGTGTCCGTAGGAAGTACCTGCCGGGGGCAGTTCGACCGCCCTATAGGCCGTCTCGAAGTCGGCCAGCAGGATGCGCCAGGAGACGCCGTCCACGGCCAGGTGGTGAATGGTGATGACGAGCTGGCCGGACTGCTGCTCGCCGCGATCGAAGAAGAGCACGCGGATCATGCGGCCCTCGACCGGATCCAGTCCGGCCTGAGCCTGGTCGGTGGCCTCCTGGACCGCCGCCTCCAGCGCTGCGGAATCGAGCTCGGCCACGTCGTGCCGAGTGAAGACACCGTCCGGCGCGTCGGCGAGTACCTCCTGAAGCCAGCCGATCTCGGTGTGCTGCATACGAGTACGCAGCGCCGCGTGGCGGCTTGTCAGTGATTCGGTCGCCCGGCGCAGGGCGGAGGCGTCGGCCCCGGGAGCCAGCTCCAGCCGCTGGGTCATGGTGAAGCGCAGCGGGTCGCCGGGACGGCGCGCGTCGAGGTACCAGCGCTGGATCGGGGTGAGCGGCGCCTCGGTGGGCGCGGTGTCCTCGCCGGCTTGCGACGGCTCGGCCACGGCACCGGCTCGCAGAGCGAGTTCGGCCACTGTCTGGTGCCGGAAGACGTCCTTGGTGCTCACGGCGATCCCCGCGGCCCGGGCCCGGGAGACGATCTGGATGCTGAGGATGGAGTCGCCGCCGAGCGCGAAGAAGTTGTCGTGCGCGCCGACCCGGTCCGTGCCCAGCACCTCGGCCCAGATCGCGGCGAGCCGTTCCTCGGTCCCGGACTGCGGCGCCACGTACTCGGTACCGCTGTCGGGCTGCGTGGCCGGGGCGGGCAGCGCGCGCCGGTCGGTCTTGCCGCTGCTGGTGCGCGGGATCCGGTCCAGCGGGACGAACGCGGCGGGGACCATGTAGTCCGGCAGCGTCCGCCGCAGCAGCACTCGCAGGTCGTCGGCGGGCGGCACCGGCTTGCCGGCGGCGGCCACCAGGTAGCCGACGAGCATCGGCCGGCCGGCGTGTTCGCGCACGACGACCACGGCCTCGGCGACTTCCGGGTGGTCCAGCAGGGCGGCCTCCACCTCGCCGGGCTCGATCCGGAACCCCCGGATCTTGACCTGCTCGTCGGAGCGGCCGAGCACTTCGAGCAAGCCGTGCGTGTCCCAGCGGGCCCGGTCGCCGGTGCGGTACATCCGCTCGCCCGGCGTGCCGAACGGATCGGCGAGGAAGCGCGCGGCGGTCAGGCCCGGCTGGTTCAGGTAGCCGCGCGCGACCTGGGCCCCGGCCAGGTACAGCTCTCCCGGCAGGCCGGGCGGCACCGGCTGTAGCGCGTCGTCGAGCACGTAGGCCCGCAGGTTTCCGCCGGGACGGCCGACGTTCGGGCGGTCGGGGCGGTCGGGGCGGTCCGCGCAGCGGCCGTAGAAGGCGTCGACGGTGGTCTCGGTGGGGCCGTAGACGTTGTAGGCGGCCACGCCGAGGTCGCGCTCCGCGGTGCTCAGCTGCCGCCAGACGTCGCCGGGGACAGCCTCGCCGCCGACCATCAGCACTCGCGGGAGGTGGCGTTCCGGCGCGAGCAGGCCGGCGGCGATCAGTTCGCGCAGGTAGGAGGGAGTGACGTTGACGACGTCCAACCGGTGGTCGGCGATCTGCGCGCAGAACGCCTCCGGATCCAGCCGGACGTCCTCGTCGATGAGGTGGACCTCCTGCCCCAGCGCGAGCAGCAGCGGGCCCTCCCAGCTGGTGTCGAAGGAGAACGCGGCGCTGAGCGCCATGCGCAGCCGTCCGTCGGCGATGTGCGGTGCCAGGAGGCCGGCGCGGTGGTCGTGCCAGAGGTTGACCAGCTGGCGGTGCTCGACCGCGACGCCCTTGGGCCGGCCGGTCGAGCCGGAGGTGTAGATGATGTAGGCGGCGTGCGGGGGCAGCAGCGGGCTGATGCGGTCGGCGTCGGTGAGGTCGTGGCCGGGGAGCCGGTCCCAGAGCACTTCACGCAGGTCGTCGGGGGTCAGGAGCATCCGGGGCCGGGCGTCGTCCAGGAGGAGTTCGGCGCGTTCCTCGGGCAGTCCGGGATCCACGCACAGCACGGTGCCGCCGGCCTTGAGCACCCCGAACAGGGCGACCACAGCGTCGGAGACGCGCGGCAGCCGGATCGCCACCACGTCTTCCGGACCGACGCCCCGTGCGACGAGGTGCCGGGCGAGCTGGTTGGCGCGCTTGTTGAGGGCGGCGAAGTCGAGGGTCGCGTCGCGCGCGACCAGCGCTGTGGTGTGCGGGGTGCGGGCCGCCTGCTGCTCGAACAGCGCCGGGAAGACGGTGCCCGGCGCGGACAGCTGTTCGCCGAGCCCGGTCCGGAGCACCTGCTCGCGTTCGTCGGCGCTGGTCAGCGACAGGGTGTTGACGGCGCGCGCCGGGTCCTGCGCCACGGCCTCCAGCAGGGTCCGCAGACAGGCGGCCAGGCGCTCGGCCGTAGCCGCCTCGAACAAGCCGGTGCTGTATTCCAGGTAGCCGGTCAGGGAGCCGTCGTCCTCAACGTTTTCGACGAAGTCGAAGGAGAGATCGAAGGTGGCGTTCCGGACCGGCGGCGTCACCGGTTCCACGCGCAGACCCGGCAGCCGGGGTACTTCGGCGCCGAGGTTGTGCAGGGCGACCATGACCTGGAACAGCGGGGTGCGGCTGGTATCGCGCTCGGGCTGGAGGGCGTCCACCACGTGCTCGAACGGGACCTCCTGGTGGGCCAGCGCGCTCAGGAAGGTCTCCCGCGAGGCGGCGAGCAGGTCGTGGAAGGACGCCTGGGGGCGTACATCGGCGCGCAGCACCAGGGTGTTGACGAACATGCCGACGACGTCGTGGAGCTCGGGCCGCTCCCGGCCGGCGGTGACGGTGCCCACGGCGAAGTCCTGCTGCCCGGACCAGCGGGCCAGCAGGATCTGGCAGGCGGTCAGCAGGGTCACGTACAAGGTGGCGTCGGCTTCCCGGCCCCGCTCACGCAGTCGCGCGGTGAGCTCGGCGGGCACGGTGAAGGCGACGAGGGCGCCTTCGCGGGTGCGGACGGCGGGACGCGGCCGGTCGGTGGGCAGCTCCAGCGGCGGGACGCCACTAAGAGAACTGCGCCAGTGCGCCAGGTCGGCCTCGGCGCGGTCGGTGCGGCCGCGCTGCCAGGCGGCGTAGCCGGTGTAGCGCACGGGGATGTCGGGCAGCTCGGGCTGACGGCGCTCGCAGGCTGCCGCGTAGAACTCCCCGAGGTCCCGGCCGAGGACGCCCATCGACCAGCCGTCGGTGGCGATGTGGTGGACGGCCAGGATGAGCACGTGCTCGTCCGGGGCTGTGCGCACCAGGCGGGCACGCAGCAGCGGTCCGGTGCTCAGGTCGAACGGGGCCGCGGCCAGGGTTTCCAGCAGGGAGTCCAGGGCTGCCGGGGGTTCCTCGGCGAGGTCGACGATCTCCAGACCGGCCGGTCGCGGCCGGTGCACGACCTGCCGCGGGTGTCCGTCCTGCTCGGCGAAGGTGGTGCGCAGCGATTCGTGCCGGCCGACCAGGGCGTCCAGGGCGGCGCGCAGGGCGTCCTGGTCGAGGTCTCCGTGCAGGCGCAGGACGGACATGGTGGTGTACTCGGTGCTGCCTGGCTCGAAGCGGTCGAGGAACCACAGCCGTTGCTGCGCATAAGAAAGCGGCGGCTCGGCGTTCGGGTCGGCGGCGGGGATCAGGTCGTCCGACGAGCCCAGTTCGCCGAGGGCCACGGCCAGATCGGCGAGCTTGGGGTGGGTGAACAGCAGCCGCGGGGAGATCTCGGTGCCGAACGCCGCGCGCAGCCGGGAGATGACGCGGACGGCGAGGATGGAGTCCCCGCCGAGGGCGAAGAAGTCGTCTTCGATGCCGATCTCGCGGGTGTCGAGGACATCGGTCCAGGCTGCGGCGACGAGGTGTTCGGCGGGAGTGCGGGGCGCTGTGTGCTCGCGGTCGGAGGCGAAGCCGTCGGGGCCGGGTGCGGGTAGGGCGCGCCGGTCGAGTTTGCCGTTGACGGTGAGCGGCAGTGCCGCCATGGGGACGTAGGCGGCGGGGACCATGTACGCGGGAAGCAGCCGCTCCAGGTGAGCCCGCAGCTCGGCGGCCGACGGCGCGGCGACAGAACTCTGACCACCTGCCCCGACCACGTGCGCGACCAGCCGGCGGGTCCCGGATGAGTCCTCGTACACGCCCACGGCGGCATCGCCCACGCCCGGGTGGGTGTGCAGGGCGGCCTCGATCTCGCCGGGCTCGATCCGGTAGCCGCGGATCTTCACCTGCTGGTCGGCCCGGCCCAGGTACTCCAGCGTGCCGTCGGCGCGGCGGCGGACCCGGTCGCCGGTGCGGTACATGCGGGTGCCGGGGCGGCCGAACGGGTCGGCGACGAAGCGGGTGGCGGTCAGGCCCGGCCGGTTCAGGTAGCCGCGGGCCAGGCCCTCCCCCGCGACGTACAGCTCGCCGACCGCGCAGGGCGGCAGCGGGGCCAGGGCGGTGTCGAGCACGTACAGCCGCAGGTCGGGGATGCCGATGCCGATCGGTCCGGGGCCGCCGGCGCGGGCGGTGGCCCGCTCCAGCGCGGCCCAGGTGACGTGCACGGTCGTCTCGGTGATGCCGTACATGTTCACCAGGCGCGGCGCGGTGTCCGGGTGGCGGTCGTACCAGTCGGCGAGCCGGGTGACGTCCAGCGCCTCGCCGCCGAAGATCACCGTGCGCAGCGCCAGGCGGTCGCCGGGCTCTGGGCTCTCAGGATTCTCGGGGTTCTCGGCGTCGGCGCGCACCAGGGGGTAGAACGCGGAGGGGGTCTGGTTCAGGACGGTGACCTGCTCGTCGGCCAGCAGCCGGAGGAAGTCGTGCGGGGAGCGGGCGGTGTCCTCGGGTACGACGACGAGCCGGCCGCCGTGCAGCAGCGGTCCCCACAGTTCCCACACCGAGAAGTCGAACGTGTAGGAGTGGAACAGGGTCCAGACATCCTCGGCGCCGAAGTCGAACCACTGCCGGGTCTGCTCGAACAGGCGGACCACGTTGGCGTGCGGGATCACGACGCCCTTGGGGCGGCCCGTGGAGCCGGAGGTGAAGATGGCGTAGGCGGGGTGGTCCGGCAGTGGACGGTGGGCAGCGTCGACTCCGGTGGCCGGACACCGTGTGAGCTCGGCGCGTACCTCCGGGTCGCCCAGCGGTACGACGGGCACCCCGCCGACCGTGTCCGCCGCGTTGTGCTCGGTGCGCGTCACCAGGGCCACCGGCTCGGCGTCGCCGAGCAGCGCTTCGACGCGCTCGGCCGGCAGCGCGGGGTCGATCGGCAGGTAGGCGGCGCCGGTCTTGAGCACGGCGAGGACCGCCACCACCAGGTCGACCGAGCGCGGCAGCGCGAGCGCCACGAAGCGCTCGGGGCGGGCGTTCAGGGCGGCCAGGCGGTGCGCGAGTCGGTTGGCGCGCGCGTCCAGGGTGGCGTAATCGACGCGCTCGTCGCCGTGGCTGACCGCCTCGGCGTGCGGGGTGCGGGCGGCCTGCGCCTCGAAGAGGTCGACGAGGGTCTTGTCGGGCCGGCCCTCGGCCTCGCCGTTCCACTCGACCAGCACCCGGTGCCGTTCCTCGGCGGTGGTCCAGGCCAGGTCGCGCAGCGGGCGGTCGAGGTCCTCGGCCAGCTCGGCGAACAGCAGGACCAGGCGCTCGGCCAGGGTGCCGGCGGTCGCGGCGTCGAACAGCTCCGGGTCGTAGGCCAGGTCGAAGCCGAACCGCTCGCCCTGGTAGGCACGCAGCACCAGCGCGAAGTTGGTGGCGTCCCGGGAGGCGACCTCGGCCAGGCGCACACCGGAGTCGGCCGCGGCCTGGTCGAAGGGGTAGTTCTCGAAGGCGACCATGCTGTCGAAGAGCGCACCGCCGGAGGGGACGCCGCTCAGGCCGGTCAGCTCGGCCAGGGAGACCGCGGCGAAGCGGCGGGCCTCGGCCTGGGCCTGCTGCAGGTCCCTGAGCCAGGCGGCCGCGGTGCGGTCGGGCTCCACCCGGATCCGGGTGGGCAGGGTGTTGATGAACATCCCGATCATCGACTCGGCGCCGGGCAGGTCGTCGGGGCGTCCGGAGACGGTGGTCCCGAACAGGACGTCCGGCTCGCCGCTGTAGCGGGACAGCAGCAGGGCCCAGGCGCCCTGGACCAGGGTGCCGAGGGTCAGCCCGGCCTGCCGCGCGGTCGCGGCCAGCCGCCGCGACCGCTCCTCGGAGAGCCCGGCGGTGTGGACGGCCGCCGAACGGGTGCGGTGGACGCCGCGCGGAACACGGTCGGCGGGGAGCGGCGTCGGGTCGGCGAAGCCGTCCAGGACCGCGCGCCAGTGCTCGCGGGCGGCCCCGGCGTCCTGCTCGGCGAGCCAGCGCACGTATTCGCCGAAGGGGCGGCGCACCTCCGGCCGCGCCTCGGCGCCGGTGGTGAGGGCCGCGTATTCGGCGAAGACGTCGGCGAGGACCTGGGCCAGGCTCCAACCGTCCAGGATCATGTGGTGCGAGGTCCAGAGCAGGTGCAGGCGGGCGTCGGGGAGGCGGATGAGGGTGAGGCGCATCAGGGGTGCGACCCCGGTGTCAACGCCTTGAGCCAGGTCCTCGGCCCGCAGTCGCGCCAGCTGGTCGGCGCGTTCCGCCGGGCTCGCCGCGCGCAGGTCGATCTGGGTCACGGGGACGCGGACCGTGCGGTGGACGACCTGAAGCGGGACGGGGACGCCTTCCCACACGACCGAGGTACGCAGGGCGGGAGTGCGGTCGGCCACCCGCTGCCAGGCGGCGGCGAAGGCCTGCGGGTCGCTGACGCCTTCCAGGAGGAGCGCGGCCTGGTCGACGTAGACATCTTCGTCGCCGCCCACGAGGCGGTGGAAGAGCATGCCCTCCTGGAGCGGGGTCAGCGGCAGCAGGTCCTCCACGTCGCGACCGTCGCCGGCCACCCGGTCCACCCCGGCCTGATCCAGGCGGGCCAGCGGGAAGTCGGACGGGGTGCGGCCGCCGGCTTCGGGGCTCGCGCAGTGTTCGACGATGGCGGCGAGCGCGGCGGTCATGGCGTCGGCGACGCGCTGGACGGTCTGCGCTTCGTGCACCTGGTCGCTGTAGTACCAGGTGAACTCCAGCTCGCCGTCGGCCACCAGGGCGGAGACGTCGAGGAGGTGGTCCAGCGGCTCGTCGGGCGCGATGTCCCGGCCGAGGGTGCCGGCGGCGGGGGTGAAGTCGCCGTCCTGGGGAGCGGTCCACTGGCCGTGGTAGTTGAAGGAGACCTGGGGCAGCGGCGCGTCGCGCAACGCCCGGGCGGAGTCTGCGGGCGAGCCGAGGCGGGCCAGGGCTTCGTAGCTCAGGCCGCGGCGAGGTATGGCGCGCAGACGTTCCTTGACGTCCTTGAGGGTGGCGGCCCAGCCCGATTCTCCGGCGGGGAGGGTGACAGGGTACTGGCTGGTGAACCAGCCGACGGTGCGGGACAGATCGAGCTCATCGCCGAGGTCTTCGCGGCCGTGGCCCTCCAGAGCAACACTCACCCGGTCGGCGCCGGCCCAGTCCGCGAGCGCCCGGCCCAGCGCGCTGAGCAACACGTCGGCGATCTGGGTGCGGTAGACGGCGGGGACCTGGCGCAGCAGCGCCTCGGTGGTGGCGCGATCGAGGCGCGACTGGACGGTGCGCACGGAGCCGGCGAGCGGTACCCCGGGACGATCGACGGGCAGCGGAGTGCGCGTGGCGAGGGCCTCGGCGGTCCAGTAGGCGAGGTCGGAGTCGAGGTCGCCGGCGCGAACCCGGCCGGTGAGGTGGTGGGCCCAGTCGGTGAACGCGGTGTTTTCCGACGCCAGTTGCGGCAACTCGCCCGACGCCGCCTGCTGATAAGCCTCGGCCAAGTCGGCGAGGAGGATGCGCCAGGAGACGCTGTCCACGGCCAGGTGGTGCGCGGCCAGGAAGAGCTGGGGCCGGGATTCGCCCGCCGACCGCAGCAAGACCGCTCGCAGCAGCACACCGGCGGCCGGGTCGAGAGCGGCGCGGGCGGCTTCGGCTGCGGCGACGGCTTCAGCGCTGGTGTCAATATCGGCGGCAGCGGTGACACCGGCAGCGAAGTCATACCGGCTCAACAGCCCCCTGACCGGCCCGGCAACCGGCTCCTGCCGCCACCCGTCCGCACTCCGCGTGAACCGCGTCCGCAGCGCCGGATGCGCCTCGACCACCGCCGCCAGTGCCTGCTCCAGGGCTGCCTCGTCGAGGTCGCGCGGGAGGTCGAGGAGCATCGACATGCTGAAGTGGCGGAGCAGGCCGTGGGTGGCGAAGAACCACTCGTGCACCGGGGTCAGCGGTGCGGGGCCTTCGGTGTGCGGGCGCGGGGCCGGGGCCGGGGTGGTCGTGTGGCTCGCCGCCGCCGCGAGGTCGGCGACCGTCTGGTGCCGGAACACGTCGCCCGAGCTGAGGTGCAGGCCGGCGGCGCGGGCTCGGGAAACGGCCTGGATGCTGAGGATCGAGTCGCCGCCCAGCTCGAAGAAGTTGTCCGTCACCCCGACCCGGGTCAGGCCCAGCACCTCGGCCCAGATGCCCGCCAGGGTCTCCTCCTGCGGAGTGCGCGGCGCGACGTACTCCCGCCGGCTCTCCGCCTCCAGATCCGGAGCGGGCAAAGCGCGGCGGTCGAGCTTGCCGCTGGTGGTCAGCGGCAGCGCGTCCAGCGCTGTGAATGTCGACGGCACCATGTGGTCCGGCAGCACCCGCCGCAGCGCCGCCCGCAGTTCGGCCGCGGGTGGCAGGGCACTGTCGGCGGCGGCCACCACGTACGCCGCGAGCCGCGCGTGCCCGTGGGCATCGGGGACGGCCACCACCGCCGCCGCGCCGACCTCCGCCAGCTCCAGCAGCGCGGCCTCGATCTCGCCCGGCTCGATCCGGTGCCCGCGCACCTTGACCTGCTCGTCGGCGCGCCCGAGGTAGTCCAGGCGGCCGTCGGCGGTCCAGCGCGCCAGGTCGCCGGTGCGGTACATCCGGCTGCCAGACGGGCCGAACGGGTCGGCGACAAAGCGTTCCGCCGTCAGTCCCGGGCGTCCGGCGTAGCCGCGCGCCACCTGCTCGCCCGCGAGGTACAGCTCGCCGCCGACGCCGGGCGGCACCGGCCGCAACCGGGCGTCGAGCACATAGGCCCGCATGTTCGGCAGCGGCCGGCCCACCAGCGGCCGGTCGGCGTCCGCGATACGGCAGGACAACGCGTCCACCGCGCACTCGGTCGGGCCATAGAAGTTGTAAGCGGCCACCCCGCGGTGCCCGGCAAGCTCCCGCCACAACCCGGCGCCGACCGCCTCGCCGCCGAGCATCAGGACCCGAGGACAGTGCCGCGAGTCCGTGAGCAGCCCGGCGGGCAGCAACTGCCCGAGGTAGGACGGCGTCACGTCCAGGAAGTCGACCCGGTGCCGCACCACATACTCGACCAACGCCGCCGGATCCATCCGCATCGCCTCGTCCACCAGGTGCAGCGGATGACCGTCGGCCATCAGCAGCACGCCCTCCAGCGACGTGTCGAAGGAGAACGACGCGGTCAACGCGACCCGCAGCGAACCACCACCGGCATCGGCATCGGCATCGCCACCGGCATCGGCGACAAAACCCGCCCGATGCGTGGCCAACAGATGCATCGCAGAACGGTGCGACACCGCAACGCCCTTAGGACGCCCGCTCGACCCGGAGGTGTAGATGACATAGGCGACGTTCGCCGAATCCAACGGCGCCCGCCGGTCGGCATCGACCGGGTCGGTGTCCGGGGAACCCATCGGCACCGTCAGCAGCGCCGCCTCGTCCAGGACCAGCGCCGGCCGCGCATCGTCCAGCAGATAGCGAACCCGCTCCTCCGGCAGCGCGAGATCCACCGGCAGGTACCCGGCGCCGGCCTTCCAGACAGCGAGAATCGCCACGATCATGTCGGCGGTCCGCGGCAGCCGCAACGCGACCAGCCGTTCGGGACCGGCGCCCAGCGCGATCAGATGGTGCGCGAGCCGGTTGGCGCGAGCGTTGAGCGTCGCATAGTCGAACTCTGAGTCCCCGGCGACCAGCGCCAGAGCGTCAGGAGTCGAGGCAGCCCGCCGTTGGAACAGCTCCGGATACGTGATGTCCTCGACGTCGAGCTCACGACCGTTCCAGTCCTGCGTCACCCGGCGGATCTCCGCCTCGGAGAGCAGATCCACCGTGCCCACCGGCCGCTCCGGCTCGGCGGCGGCACCGGCCAGCAGTCGCAGCAGCTGATCGGCCATCCGCTCCGCCGTGGCGGCCTCAATCAGGTCACTGCGATACTCCAGCAGCCCCGTCAGCCCCTCCCCGTCCGGCACGAACTCCACGCTCAGGTCGAACGTCGCAGCCTGCCGCGGCACCCCGACCGGCGCGACGTCCAGCCCATTCGGGGCGGCGGCAGCCGGCGGCGCGGGGTGTAGCAGGACCATGACATCGAACAGCGGATTCCGCCCGGCCTCGCGAGCCGCGCCGACCGTCTCCACCAAACGCTCGAAAGGCGTGTCGCCGTATGCGAACGAGTCGTTGACGGTCGCGGTGGCAGCAGCCAGCAGCTCGCGGAAGGAACCCGTCGGCTCCACCGGCGTTCGCAGCACCACCGTGTTGACGAAGCAGCCGACAGCCCGCTCCAGATCAGTACGGGACCGCCCCGGCGTCAACGACCCGACGGTCACGTCGTCCTGACCCGACCACCGGGCCAGCAGCGCCTGCGTGCCGGCGACCAACACCGTGTAGAGCGTGGTGCGCTGCCCGGTGGCGAGCTCCCGCAGCCGAGCGGTCAAAGCCGCGGGGACGCTGAAGGCATGAACCGCCCCCGGACCGGATTCCTCGCCGCGCCGCGGATGGTCCAAAGGCAGATCAGGCGCCACCGCTCCGGCCAGTCGGCCCTTCCAGTAGGCGAGCTGCTTCTCCAGCCGCGGACCGGAAAGCTGCTGCCGTTGCCACGCCGCGAAATCCGGATACTGCGTCGCCACCGGCGCGAGGTCCACAGAAGCGCCGCGGGCCAAAGCGTCGTAGGCGGTACACAGCTCGTCCAGCACCACCCCCATCGACCAGCCGTCGGTGACGATGTGGTGCGCGGTCACCAGCAACACGTGCGCGGCATCCGTCTCCCGTACCAACAGCGCGCGCAGCAACGGTCCTCGGCGCAGGTCGAAGGGCCGCGAGTACTCCGCCAACAGCACAGTCTCAAGGCTCTGAGACGAGGTCAGCTCGTGGACCGGCATCGGCACCGGCTCGGCCGCACGCACAATCTGCGCCAGCCGCCCGTCCGTCTCCTCGAACGTCGTCCGCAACGCCTCGTGGCGGGCCACGACCGCACTCAGCGCCTCAGCGAGCGCCGCGCGGTCCAGCATCCCGCCGAACCGCACCGCGACGGCGCTGTTGTAGCGGGAGTCGCCGGGACGCAGCTGGTCCAGGAACCACAGGCGCTGCTGGACGAAGGACAGCGGCAGCGGGACGGAGCGGTCGGCACGCGGGATACCCCGGCCGGCACCAGCACCAGCAGCGGCGCCGGCCGCCGACCCGCCGGCCCGGCCGGCCAACCGGCGGCGCAGCGCCTCCTGCAGGTCGGCGGGCAGTGCGGCGGCGCGGTCGTGTTCGGAAGCCGTCATATTCGTCGGAACCTCACCGTTCGTCATCGTCGGTACCGCCGTACGCGGCTGCTTCGAGTTCGCTGAGCACCATTTCCTGCACCAGCTCCGCCAGGGCGGCGATGGTGCGGGAGACCATGACGTCCCTGGGGGTCAGCGAGACGTCGAAGGCGTCGTTGGCGCGGGAGGCGATGAGCAGCGCGCGCATGGAGTCCCCGCCGAGCAGGAAGTAGTCGTCCTCGACGCCGACCGACGTCTCAAGGCTCTGCGTCCAGATCTCGGCCAGCACCTCCTCGGCGGGGGTGCGGGGGGCCACCTGATCGGTGCTCTCCTGTTCCTCCGGTGGCGCGGGCAGCGCGGCCCGGTCGGTCTTGCCGCTCTCGGTGAGCGGGAAGCGGTCCAGGACCGCGAACGCCGAGGGGACCATGTACCCCGGCAGCGAGCGCGCGAGCAGCGCGCGCAGCTCGATGCCGGCCGGTGCCGCGGCGCCGGGCTCGGTGCGCAGGTGCGCGACCAGGCGCGGCCGTCCCGGCTCGTCCTCCCGCACGCTGACCACGGCGTCCAGCACCGCCGGGTGGCGCACCAGCGCAGCCTCGACCTCGCCGGCCTCGATCCGGTGGCCGCGCAGCTTGAGCTGGTGGTCGGTGCGGCCCAGGTAGTGCAGCTCGCCCTTGCGGTCGCGGCGCACCAGGTCGCCGGTGCGGTACATCCGGGTGCCGGGCGGGCCGAAAGGGTCCGCGACGAACCGCGACGCGGTCAGCCCGGGCCGGCCCAGGTAGCCGCGCGCCAGCGCCGGTCCGCTCAGCCACAGGTCGCCGGGCACGCCGCCGGCGACCGGCCTGAGCCGGGCGTCCAGGACGTAGACGCCGAAGCCGGGCAGCGCGCGGCCGATCGGCGGCGCGGAGCCGTCCGGCTCCAGCGGCGCGGACCAGGTGGCGACCACGGTGGCCTCGGTGGGGCCGTAGGAGTTGACCATCCGGTGGTGCGGCGCCCAGCGCGCGACGAGGTCCGCGCCGCACGCCTCGGCACCGACGATCAGGGTCTTCATATCGGGCAGGCTGCCGGGGGTGTCAGCGGGCAGCGTGGACAGCGCCGCCGGCGGCAGCAGGGTGTGGGTGATCCGCTCCTCGCGGAGCACCCGGGCCAGCTCGTCGCCGAGCAGCGGACCGGGGGCAGGCACCACCAGGCGCGCGCCGTAGGGCAGGGACATACACAGTTCGAGCACTGAGGCGTCGAAACTCGGTGTGGCGAAGGCCAACACCCGGTCGCCGGGTGCTACCTGGTAGTGCTCTGCTTCGGCGGCGGCGAACCCGGCGATGCCGCGGTGGGTGACCACAACGCCCTTCGGCGTCCCGGTGGAACCGGAGGTGTAGATGACGTACGCCGGGTCGTCCAGGTCCAGCGGCCGGATCCGGTCGGCGTCGGTCGGCCGGTGGCCGCGTGCCCCGTCGGACGGCGCGGCCAGCAGGTCGGCGATCTCCTTGGCTTCCAGGGTGAGCGCCGGGGCCGCGTCCCGCAGCATCATCTCGACCCGCTCGTCCGGATAGCCGGGATCGACCGGCAGGAAGGCGGCGCCGGCCTTCGTGACCGCCAGCTCGGCCAGCACCATGTCCGCCGAGCGCGGCAGCAGCAGGGCGACGACGTCGCCGGGGCCGGCGCCGCGCGCGATGAGCCGGTGCGCCAGCCGGTTGGCGAGCGCCTCGACCTCGGCGAACGTCAGCTCCCGGCGGTCGGCGCCGAGCGCCGGGGCGTCCGGATGCCGGTCCACGGCGGCCTCGACGAGCGCGGGCAGCGTGGCCGGGGCGACCGGGCCGAGCAGCGGACGAGCGGGGCCGCGCAGCAGGCGGGCGCGCTCGGCGTCCGGCAGCACGTCGATGTCGTCCAGCCGGACGGCGCCGTCCGAGGCGGCCAGGGCGGACAGGGTGTGCAGCAGCTGGTCGGCCATCGATGCGGCGGTGCCCGCGTCGAAGTACCTCGGGTCGTAGCCGAGTTCCACACTGAGTCGCTCGTCCGGTGAGACGACGACGGTGAGCGGGTAGTTGGTGGCCTCCCGGGCGTCCAGCTCCCGCAGCAGCAGACCGTGCGCCCCGGCGGTGGCGTCGCCGACCGGGTAGTTCTCGAAGACGACCAGGCTGTCGAACATCGACGTGCCGGGCGGCAGGTCGCACAGCCGGCGCAGCTCGGACAGCGGCACGTGGTCGTACCGGCGGTCCTCGGCCTGCGCCTGCTGCATCGCGCGCAGCCAGGCGCCGCTTTCGGCGCCGCCGTCCACCCGGACGCGGGCCGGCAGGGTCGTGATGAACAGCCCGACGATGGTGTCGGCGCCGGCCAGGTCGGCGGGCCGCCCGGAGACGGTGGTGCCGAAGCACACCTGCGACTGGCCGCTCCACCGCGACAGGAGCAGCGCCCACGCACCCTGTATCAGGGAGTTGAGCGTGAGGTGGTGCCGGCGGGCGAATTCCTGGAGCCGGCTGGTCGCGGCCGGGTCGAGCCGCTGCGAGAGCCAGGTTCCGGAGCGCGCGGTCGCGGTCGGGGCGGGCCTGCGGTCGTAGGGCAGCGCGGTGGGTGCGGTGAGATCGGCCAGGACGGCCCGCCAGTGGTCGGTCGCTCCGGCGCCGTCCAGGCCGGCGAGCCAGGCGGCGTAGTCCGCGAAGGGCCGGCGCTCGGGCAGGTCCGGCTGCTCGCCGCGGACGAGCGCGGCGTGCGCGGCCAGGACGTCGGCCAGGACGTGGAAGACGCTCCAGCCGTCCAGCAGGACGTGATGGAAGGTCCACGCCACGCGCACCGCGTCCGGTCCGAGCCGGATCAGGGCCAGCCGCATCAACGGGGCCTGATCCAGGGGCATCGGGCGGCTGCGCTGTTCGCCGAGCACACGCTCCAGCTCCGCGGCGCGCTGCTCGGCGGACAGAGCGCTCCAGTCGTGCTCCGTGACTGGCAGCGTCACGTCCTGGTGCACCACCTGCACCGGGATCGGCATGCCATGCAGCGCCACGGCGGTGCGCAGCACCGGGGTGCGGTCGACCACGTGCTGCCAGGCGGCGGCCAGCACATCGAGGTCGCGGGCACCGTCCAGCACGAAGGTGATCTGCTCGATGTACAAGCCGTGTTCGGCCTCGTCCAAACCGTGCACGACCATGCCGGTCTGCGTCGGCGTCAGGGGGTAGACGTCTGCGACGCCCGCCCCGGTGCCGACCAGCCGGTCGACCGCCGCCTGGTCCAGGGACGCCAGCGGGAAGTCGGACGGGGTGCGGCCGCCCGCGCCGGGCTCGGCGCAGTGCCGGATGATCGCCCGCAGTTCCTCGGCGAGCTCGGCCGCCAACCGGGCGACGGTGTCGTGCCGGTGGACCTCGGAGGAGTACGACCAGGTGAAGTCCAGCCGCCCGTCGCTCACCGTCCCGAGGACGTCGAGCAGGAACGGCCGCTCGGCCGTGCGGTCCATGCCGCCGGTCAGCGCGCCCTGGTTTTCCCGCGGGTCTTGCCGACCGAGGTAGTTGAAGCTGATCCGGGGCAGGTCCGGCAATTGCACGATGCTGTCGGAGCGCAGGTAGCGCAGGGCACCGTAGCCGAGTCCGCCGCGCGGGACGGCCCGCAGGTTCTCCTTGACCGCCTTGAGCGCGGTGGCGGTGTCGGCGTCGCCCGGGACGTCCAGGGCCACCGGGTACATCGCGGTGAACCAGCCGACGGTGCGGGTCAGATCGACGCCGTCGAGCAACTCCTCGCGGCCGTGCGCCTCCAGCGCCACGGTCACCCGGTCGCGGCCGGTCCAGCGGGCCAGAACCCGGCCCAGCGCGCAGAGCAGGACGTCGTTGATCCGGGTGAGGTAGACCTCCGGCACGTCCTGGAGCAGCGCGCGGGTCTCCTCGTCGTCCAGGCCGACGGTGAGGGTCTGCTCGGTGGCGGCGGTGTTGGCGCCGTCCAGATCGGTCGGCACCGGAGCCGGGGCGGCGAGATCGCGCCAGTAGGCGAACTCGTCGTCGAAGCCGCCGGCCTCCGTGTGCTCAGCGAGCCGCCGGGCCCAGGTGCGGAACGAAGTGCTCTTCGGTCCGAGGGCGACGGGCTCTCCCGCGCGCAGGGCCTCATAGGCCGATTCGAAGTCTTCCAGGATCAGGCGCCAGGACACCGCGTCCACCACGAGGTGGTGCGCGGCCAGCACCAGGAGCGGGCGACGCTCGCCGCCGAAGCGGCACAGCGCGGCCCGGAGCAGCGGTCCGGCGGCCAGATCGAAACCGTCGATGAGCCCCTCGGTCAGCTCCTCGACCAGCTCCTCGATATCAGCTTCCTGATCACGAACCATCAGATCCACCGTGCCATCGGGCGCGGTGCCGTACTGCCGCCACTGCCCGGGCCCGGCCGGTTCGTACCGCTGGCGCAGCGCGTCATGCTGCTCCAGGACCGCGCTCAGCGCGGCACGCAGCGCCGACTCTTCGACATCGGGCGCGAGCTCGTAGGAGATCGCCTGGGTGAACCGCGCGTCGGCGCCGAGGGTCCGGAACATCCAATGCTGCACCGGAGTCAGCGGCACGTCGCCGACCACCGCGCCCTGCTCCGCTGTGATCTGCGCGCTCGGGGCCTGCTCGGCGGCCAGCGCGAGCTCGGCCAGGGTCTGGTGCGTGAACAGGTGCCGGGGAGTCAGGGCGAGCCCTGCCCGGCGGGCGGCCGAGACCAGCTGGATGCCCAGGATCGAGTCGCCGCCGAGCGCGAAGTAGTTGTCGTCGGCCCGGACCTCGGGCACGCCGAGCACCTCGGACCAGATCGCGGCGAGGGTCTTCTCGGCCTCGGTGCCCGGCGCCCGGTCGCCGCGCGCGGCGGGGACGGACCACACCGGCTCGGGCAGCGCCCGCCGGTCCAGCTTGCCGGTCGCGCCGAGCGGCAGCCGCGCCAGCGGTACCACGAGGGCCGGTACCAGATGGTCCGGCAGCCCGCGGGACAGGAACGCACGCCAGTCGGCGGCCTCCGGCAGCTCGGCGTCCGGGCGCGGCACCGCATAGCCCACCAGACGCTTGTGGCCGTCGTGGTCCACCACCCGCGCCGCGGCCGCCGCCACCGCCGGATGGCGGGCCAGCGCGGCCTCGACCTCGCCGAGTTCGATCCGGAACCCGCGCACCTTCACCTGGTCGTCGGTGCGGCCGAGGTAGATCAGGTCGCCTTCGGCACTCCAGCGCACCAGGTCGCCGGTGCGGTACATGCGCCGGCCAGCCGGGCCGAAGGGATCGGGCAGGAAGCGGGACGCGGTCAGTCCGGGACGCCGCAGATAGCCGCGCGCGACACCGGTACCGGCCAGGTACAGCTCCCCCGGCGCGCCGACGGGGACCGGACGCATCCGGTCGTCGAGCACGTACGCCCGCGTGCCGCCCACCGGTCGGCCGATCGGCGGCTCGCGGTCGGGGTCGTCGGGGTCGCACAGGAAAGCGGCGGCGTAGACGGTGGCCTCGGTCGGGCCGTAGATGTTCATGACCCGGCAGCCGGGCACCGCCGCGCGCACCTGGCGCACGGTCCGCGCCGGCAGTGCCTCGCCCGCGAGCACCACAGTGTCGGCGCCGACGTGCACGACATCCTCAGCTAGCAGCCGTCCCAGCGCCGAGGGCACCGCGCTGAGCAGGCCGGCGCGCCACGGCTCGGTCCGATCGGCCAGGGCCAGCACGTCGTGCACGACCTCCACGCAGCCGCCGGACAGCAACGGCGAGAAGATCTCGAACACCGACACGTCGAAGTTCAGCGACGTGGACGCCACGACGTGCTCCAGCCCGCGGCCGGCGAACTCGGCCACGGCCCAGTCGACGAGGGCCAGGACCGAGTTCTGGGCGACCACGACACCCTTGGGGCGTCCGGTCGAGCCCGAGGTGTGGATGACATAGGCGGGGTGCTGCGGCAGCAGGGCACTGCGACGCTCGCGGTCGGCGAGTGCGCCGGTGTCCGCGGCGGCCAGCCGCTCGGCGCAGGCGGGATCGTCCATGTCGTCCAGCACGATCCGGGTGACCGCGCCCTCCGGCAGCCGGTCCGCGGTCCCGGTCGTGGTGATCACGGCGTCCGGCCGCACGTCCGCGAACAGGAAGGCGATGCGTTCGGCCGGATATCCCGGATCCACCGGAAGGTAGGCGGCACCGCTCTTGAGGACCGCGATCAGCGCGACGATCAGATCGGCGGTGCGCGGCAACGCCAAGGCGACGAAGCGCTCGGGTCCGGCTCCGGCTTCGATCAGCAGCCGGGCCAGCCGGTTGGATCGCTCGTCGAGCTCTCGGTAAGTAAGGACTCTGTCTGCGAACCGGACCGCGGGCGCCTCGGGCGTGAGGGCGGCCTGGCGCGCGAAGACCTCGGGCAGGGTGCGCGCCGGTGCCTCGGCGACCGTCCCGCCGAACCGGCCGAGCAGTTCGCGGCCCCGGTCCGCCGCCAGCAGCGGCAGGTCGGCGAGCGGGCGGTCCAGGTCCTCCGCCAGCGCCGTGAGCAGCGTCTCCAGACTCGCTCCGAGCCCTTCGACGGTCGCCGCGTCGAAGGCGGCGGGGTCGTAGTCGAGGTTGACGGCCAGGGCTTCGCCGGGCTCCACCACCACGCTGAGCGCGTAGTTGGTCGGCTCGACGTCCCGCTCGGATTCGACGGCCAGGCCGTGGCGGGATGCCGCGTCGGCGTCGAACGGATAGTTCTCGAAAACCAGGATGCTGTCGAACAGCGATGTCCCGCCGGGCACCTCGCTCCAGGTCTGAAGCTGCGCCAGCGAGACGAACTCGTGGCGCCGGTCCTCGGACTGGACGGCCTGCACCTCGCGCAGCCACTCCCGCACCGGCCGGCGGCCGTCGATCCGCACCCGGGTCGGCAGGGTGTTGATGAACAGCCCGACCATCGAGGTCACCCCGGCCAGGTCGGCGGGCCGGCCGGAGACGATCGTGCCGAACACCACGTCGTCCCCGCCGCCGTAGCGGGACAGCAGCAGCGCCCAGGCGCCCTGCATGACGGTGTTGACGGTGAGCCCCGCGGCCTGCGCCGTCTCGCGCAGCCGCGCTGACACGCCGCCGTCGAGGATCACCTTCACCGACTCGGAGGAGCTGGCCGGGTGCGCTTCGGCGGGACGCCGGTCCCGGGGCAGTTCGGTGGGGGCGGGGAACCCGGCGAGGGCCTCGCGCCAGTACCGCTCGGCCCTGGCGGAGTCCTGCCCGGCCAGCCAGCGCAGGTAGTCGCCGAAGGGCGCGCGCTCGGGCAACTGCGGCCGGCGTCCGGAGGAGAGAGCGGCGTACCGTTCGCAGACCTCGTCGAAGAGCTGGGCCGCGCTCCAGCCGTCGAGCAGGACGTGGTGGAAGGTCCACACCATCCGCACCCGGGTCGGCGAGAGGCGGATGAGCGCCAGCCGCATCAGCGGCGCCACGCTCAGGTCGAAACCGGCAGCCCGGTCCGCGTCGAGCAGCCGGGCGGTCTGCTGCTCGATCCGGTCGGCCGGCTGCCCGGTCCAGTCGTGGCGGGTCACCGGGATGACAGCCCGCTGCTGCACGACCTGGACCGGCTCGGCGCTGTCCTGCCAGCTCAGCCGGGTACGCAGAATCGGGTTGGCGTCCGCGGCACGTTGCCACGCCTCGGCCAGCGCATCGACGTCGGTGACCCCGGAGAGCACCAGTTGGACCTGGTTGAGATAGGTGCTGCTGTCCGGTTCGAGCAGGCCGTGGAAGAGCATGCCGGCCTGCATCGGCGTCAGCGGGTAAAGGTCGGCCACGGCGCGGCCGTCACCGACGATCCGGTCCACGGCGGCCTGGTCCAGGCGCGCCAGCGGGAAGTCCGAGGGGGTGCGTCCACCGGCGCCCGGGCTGTCACAGTGCTCGACGATGCCCTCCAGAGCACGCAGCATGTTCTGCGCCAAAGCGGTGACGGTCTGCTCGGAGTGCCGGCCGACGCTGTAGTGCCAGCTGATCTCCAAGGTGTCGTCCTCGACACGGGCGACGACGTCCAGCAGGTGCGCGCGCGCCGTGTCGGGGTCCTCCGCGCCGCCGAGGCCGCCGGGGACGGCGCGGACCAGGACGGCGTCGTCCGCCGACCAGTCGAACCGGCCCAGGTAGTTGAAGCTGACGCCGGGGTCGGGCACGCCCGCGAGCTGTTCGTCGCGGGCGATGTACCGCAGCGCGCCGTAGCCGAGCCCTCGGTCGGGCACCGCCCGCAGCTGCTCCTTCACGGACTTCAGCACGGTACCCCAGTCCCCGTCGGGGACCTGGAGGGCGATCGGGAAGCAGGTGGTGAACCAGCCGAGGGTGCGCGAGAGGTCGACGTCCTCGAAGAGCTGGTCCTCGCGGCCGTGCCCCTCCAGGTCGATCGCGACGGTGTCCCGCCCGGCCCATTCCCCGAGCACCCGGCCGAGGGCGGCGAGCAGCACGTCGTCGATCCGGGTGCGGTAGACGCCGGGAACCTTGCGCAGCAGCTCGTCGGTGCGCGCACGGTCCAGACGGACCGTGACGGCCCGGACGTCGGCGGCGGTGTTGCCGCCGCCGACGTCCATCGGGAACGGCGTCGCGCAGTGTTCTGCGACTTGCCGCCAGTGGGCTCGCTGGTCAGCGAACCCACCAGTCTCGGTGTGGGCGCGCAGCCGCCGCGTCCATTCCTGGACGGAGGTGGTGCGCTCGGGCAGGCGAAGCGTGCGGCCGGCCAGGGCCTGGCGGTAGGCGGTTTCCAGGTCCTCCAAAAGGACCCGCCAGGAAACCCCGTCGATCACCAGGTGGTGCACGACCAGAAGCAGCCGGGCCGGCTGGTCGCCGCCGGTGAACAGGCGGGCGGTGAGCAGCGGGCCGCAGGCCAGGTCGAAACCGGCGTGCGCCGCCGCCGTCGCCTGCTCCTCGGCGCTGAAGTCGCAGACCTCCAGCAGGTCGGGAGCAGGGTCCTGCGAAGGCGTGCAGAACTGATGCCAGGCGCCGTCTTCACCGATGACGAACTGGCACCGCAGCGCGTCGTGGTGCGCCCACAAGGCTTTCAGGGCGCGACGTAGGGCGTCCGGATCGACCACATCAGGGGCCTGCAACACGACCGACTGGTTGAAGAACGCGGCCTGCGCCGGACGCGGGTCGAGGAACCAGGACTGGATCGGGGTCAGCCCGACATCCCCGCTCACCGGCTCGGTCCCGGCGACGGTCCGGGCGGTGTCGGTCGCGGCGGTGGCCAGCGCGGCGATGGTGGGATGCCGGAACAGGTCGCGCGGGGACAGCGCGAGCCCGGCGCTGCGCGCGCGAGAGACGACCTGGATGCTCAGGATCGAGTCGCCGCCCAGCATGAAGAAGTTGTCGTCGGCGCCGACCCGGTCCACCCCGAGCAGGTCGGCCCAGATCGCGGCGAGCACCGTCTCGGTCTCGGTGCCCGGGGCGCGGTAGGCGGTGTCGCCGCTGCCCGCCGCCCAATCCGGCGCGGGCAGCCGCCGCCGGTCGACCTTGCCGTTGGCGGTCAGCGGCAGCTGCGGCACCGCGACGAACGCGGCCGGCACCATGTAGTCCGGCAGATCCGCTTCCAGATGCGCCCGCAGCTCGGTGGCCGAGGGCACCTCGGCGCCGTCGGCCGGCACAAGGTGGGCGGCCAGCCGCTTGCGCCCGGCGTCCTCGTACAGCGACACGACCGCCTCGGCGACAGCTGGATGGACCCGCAGCCGCGCCTCGATCTCGGCGGGCTCGACACGGAAACCGCGGATCTTGATCTGGTCGTCCACCCGGCCGACGAAGTCCAGGTAGCCGTCCTGGCTCCAGCGGACGACGTCGCCGGTGCGGTACATCCGGCTCCCCGGCACCCCGAAGGGGTCGGCGAGGTAGCGCACGGCGGTCTCCGCGGGCCGCCCCGCATAGCCCCGAGCCAGCCCGGCGCCGGCGATGTACAGCTCGCCGGCGATGCCGGGCGGCTGCGGCTGCAGGGCCTCGTCGAGCACGTACACCCGGGTGTTGTCGAGCGGGCGCCCGATGGGCAGCACGGCGAACAGCGGGTCGCCGGCGTGGAAGATCCGCCGGGTGGCGAAGGTGGTGGTCTCGGTCGGGCCGTAGACGGCGATCGCGGTGAGCTCGGGGCAGGCCGCCAGGACCCGGCCGACCACCGCGCCCGGCACCGCCTCGCCGCCGGTCCACACCTCGCGCGCACCGCGGAAGCAGCCCGGGTCCTCCTGCGCGAGCAGGCGGAACAGGCCGATGGTCAGGAACAGGAAGCGGACGCCCCGCTCGGTGATGGCACGGCGGACCCCGGCCGCGTCCAGGTCTTCCGGCGGGGCCAGGACGGCGGTGCCGCCGCGCAGCAGCGGGGTCCAGACCTCGTAGGTGGACGCGTCGAACGCGTGCGGGGAGTGCACAAGGACCCGGTCGTGCTCGTCGAAGGCGCGGTCGAAGGCAAGGGCGACGACGTCGCGCTGGCGGACCGCGACACCCTTGGGGTTGCCGGTCGAGCCGGAGGTGAACATCAGGTACTGGATGTTGTCGGGATCGACGGTCGGGATCGGCGTCGTGGCCACGGCTGCGCCGGTCGGCAACGGCTGGTCGTCGGCCGCGTCCAGTCGCAGGACACTGTCAGCGGAGGTCAGCTCGCCCGCGATCCGCTCCCATTCGGCGTCGGTGAGCACCAGCTCGGCGCCGGCCTTGGCCAGCATCGTGCGCAGCCGCTCCTGCGGCGCCCGGCCGTCCAGCGGCACGTAGATCCCGCCGAGCCGCACCAGGGCCAGCTGCGCGACGATCAGCCACACCGAACGGTTCATCAGCACGCCGACCGGACGCTCGACCCCGACTCCGCGCGCGGCCAGCCGATCGGCCAGTGCGGCCGCCCGCGCGTCCAGTTCACGGTAGCTGAGCTGCTCGTCGCCGGCGTCCAGGGCTACCGTGTCCGGCGTGCGGCGCACCTGCTCGGCGAAGAGTTCTGCGACGCTGCCGGCGGGCAGTTCGGCCGCGGTGTCGTTCCAGACGTCGAGCACCTGCGCGCGCCGCTCGGCGGTCAGCAGCGGCAGCCGGGACGGCGCGCGCCGCGCACCCTCGGGCATGCCCTGGAGCAGGACCCTGAGGTACTCGGCCATCCGCCGCGCGGTGCCGGCGTCGAACAGCTCCGGGTCGTAGCACAGCCGCAGGCCCAGCTCGGGGCCCGGATAGGCGACCAGGGTGAGCGGGTAGTTGGTGGTCTCGGCGCCGTCCAGACCACTCAGGCGCAGGCCGTGCGCGGCGGCGAGGTCGTCGTCCACCGGGTAGTTCTCGAAGACGACGATGCTGCCGAACAGCTCGGCGCGCTCCGGCAGCTCGGTGAACGACCGCATCCGGGTCAGCGGGACGTAGTCGAACCGCCGGTCCTCGCTCTGGTCCTGCTGCAGCCGGCGCAGCCAGTCCAGCAGAGTGCCGGCGGCCGGTACGGTGGCGCAGGTCGGCAGGGTGGCGATGAACAGCCCGGTCATCGCCTCGGAGCCGGGGAGCTCCGGCGGGCGGCCGGACACCGTGGTGCCGAACACGACCTCGCGCCGTCCGGCCTGGCGGCCCAGCAGCAGCGCCCAGGCGCCCTGAACCAGGGTATTGATGGTGAGACCGGAGGATTTCGCGAAGCTCTCCAGGGCTCGTGTGGTGTCCGCGGGCACGGTCATCTGGATCGAGTGGCTGGACTCCGCGCGGTGGCTCTCGCGCGGTTCGCGGTCCCAGGGCAGCGGCGTGGCCTCGGTCAGAGCACCGAGGCGGGCACGCCAGTGCCGCTCGGCCTGGGCCCAGTCGCGCTCGCGCAGCCAGGCCACGTAGTCGCGGTAGGGAGGACGGTCCGGCACGGTCTGCGGCTCCGGAGCGAATCCGGACAGCTCGGCGTGGCGGGCGAAGACGTCCGTCAGCACCTGGAACAGGCTCCAGCCGTCCAGGACCAGGTGGTGGAAGGACCACACCACGCGCACGCCGGTGTCGCTGATCCGGGCGAGTGTCAGCCGCTGGAGCGGCGCCTTGGCCAGATCGATGCCGGTGGTGCGGTCCAGGCTCAGCAGGTCGTCCAGCCGGCCGCCGCGCTCGTCCGGCGTCAGCGCGCGCCAGTCCAGCCGGGTCACCGGCACCTGGGCGCGGCGCTGGATCACCAGCAGCGGCTCGGGCACGTCCTGCCACACGACCCGGCCGCGCAGCACCGCGGTCCGGTCGGTCACGTGCTGCCAGGACGCGGCCAGCTTGTCCGGGTCGGGCACGCCGTCCAGCACGAACGTCAGTTGCTGGAAGTAGGCGGCGCTGTCGTGGTGGGACAGGCTGTGGAAGAGCATGCCGGCCTGGGTCGGCGTCAGCGGCAGGACGTCCTCCACCTCGCCGGGATCGCCGTCGGCGATCCGGTCCACGGCGGCCTGGTCGAGGCGGGCCAGCGGGAAGTCGGACGGGGTGCGTCCGCCGGCGCCGGGCTGCGCCGCGTGCCGGGCCAGACCGGCCAGGGCGTCGGCGAACCCTGATGCCAAGGTCTCGACGGTGGCCCTGTGGTGCCGCTGGTCGCTGTAGAACCAGGTGAACTCCAGCACGTCGCCGTCCAGCTGCCCGACGATCTCCAGGGCGTGCGGGCGCGCGGTCAGCGGATCGACGTCCAGCTCGAGCGACCGGAAGGTGGCGCGGTACAGGCTGTCCGGGTCGTGCGGGAACGCCATGCGCCCCAGGTAGTTGAAGCTGACCTCGGCGGCGGGACGGGTCTTCTTGAGCCGGCCAAGCCCGTCGAGGACGTCGTGGCCGATGCCGTGCCGGGGGACGGCACGCAGTTGCTCCTTGACCTGCTTCAGGACCGTGTCCCAGTCGGCATGCGCCGGCACGGCGAGGGCGACGGGATGCCGGGTGGTGAACCAGCCGAGGGTGCGGCTGATATCGAGGTCTGCGAAGAGCTCTTCACGGCCGTGCCCTTCGATGTCGACCAGCACCTGGTCCTGGCCGCTCCAGGCGCACAGCACCCGGCCCAGCGCGCTCAGCAGCACGTCGTTGGCCTGAGTTCGGTAGGTGTCGGGCAGGGTCCGCAGCAGCAGGGCGGTGTCCTCGGGGCTCAGGCGCGTGGTGACCGAGGCGACCGAGGCGTAGGTGTCGGCGCCGTCCAGATCAGCCGGAAGCGGGTCCGCGGAGTCCGGTATCGCGCGCGACCAGTACTCGATCTCCTCGTCGAAACCACCTTCGGCGGCAAGCGCGTCAAGCCTTTGTGCCCACTGCCGAAGCGGCGAGGACTTGGTTGGCAGCGTCGCGCCCCGGTAGGCCCGGTCGAGGTCTTCCAGCAGCACCCGCCAGGAGACTCCGTCGACCACCAAATGGTGCACAGCTAGGTGCAGGACCGGCGGCCGGCCGGGTCCGCGGTCGTGAAGGACCGCGCGCAGCAGCGGGCCGTGGCTCAGATCGAAGGGCCCGAAGTGGGGGGTGTCGGTGTCGGGACCGGCATGCCGGGTCAGGCGTATTCGGGGCTGCTGGTCCTCAATGCGCCACCGCGCTTGCCCGGCGGCGGCGTCGGCACCGGCGCCCGCGTCGGCCGGGAAGACCGAGCGCAACGCGTCGTGGTGGGCCGCCAGGTCGTTCAGCGCGTTCTCGAGCGCCTCGGTGTCCACGTCATCGGGCACCTGGAGGGACAACGCCTGGGCGAAGTGGCCGGCTCGTCCCGCGGCGCTGTCGAACCACCAGCGCTGGATCGGTGTCAGAGGGCTGTCTCCGATGGCCTCCGGCGCGGCGGGTGCCGCGGTCCGCGCGCGGCCGGCAGTGTCCGCGCAGCGGGCGAGGGCGGCGACGGTCTGGCAGCGGTAGACGTCCCGGGAGGTCACCGACAGACCTTCCTGCCGGGCGCGGGCCACCACCTGGATGCTGAGGATGGAGTCGCCGCCGAGCTGGAAGAAGTTGTCGTCCGCGCCGACCGGCTCGACCTTCAGGATGTCCGCCCAGATGGCGGCGAAGGCGCGCTCGGTGGCGGTGCGGGGCGGGACGTGGCGCACGGTGTGCGCGGCAGGACCCGGATCGGGCAGCCGGTCGCGGTCGAGCTTGCCGTTGGGATTGAGCGGCAGCGCCGGCAGCACCACGACGGCCGACGGCACCAGGTACCCGGGCAGGGTCAGACCGAGCTCTCGCCGCACGGCCTCCGGCTCGGGCTCGGCGGAGCCGTCCGGGACGGCGACGACGTAGCCGATCAGACGCCGGTCCCCGTCGCGCTGGGAGACGGCGGCCGCCGCCTCGCCCACGCCCCGGCAGCCGCGCAGCGCCTCCTCGACCTCGCCGAGCTCGATCCGGAACCCCCGGACCTTGACCTGCTGATCGAGCCGGCCGATGTACTCCAGACCGCGCTCGGCGCTCCAGCGCACCAGATCCCCGGTGCGGTACATGCGCTCCCCCGGCACCCCGAAGGGGTCTGCGACGAAGCGGGAAGCGGTCAATCCGGGCTGGCCGAGGTAGCCGCGCGCCAGGCCGCCGCCACCGAGATACAACTCGCCCTCCACCCCCGGGGGCTGCGGGCGCAGTGCCCGGTCCAGGACGTAGGCGCGGGTCCGCGCCACCGGCACGCCGATCGGCGGCGCCTGCCCGGACGGCCCGTCCTCGGCGAACCAGGCGGTGGCGTACACGGTGGCCTCGGAGGGCCCGTAGAAGTTGGCGACCCGGGAGCCGGGCATCGCGGTCCGCACGTCCCGCACGACCTGGGCGGACAGGGCCTCGCCGGCCAGCACCACGGTGTCGGCACCGACCGGCGCGGTCCCCCCGGCGACGAGGTGGGAGACGACCGAGGGCACACCGCTGATCAGCCCGACCCGGCGCGGATCCGGCGCGTCGGCGAGCGCCGGCAGGTCGGCGACGATTTCGAGGCCGCCGCCGGCCAGCAGGGGGCAGACCAGTTCGAAGACCGACACGTCGAAGTTGAGCGAGGTGGAGGCGATCACCTGGTCCAGGTCGTGGAGGCCGAAGCGCTCCCGGACCCAGGCGGCGAGCGCGACGACGCTGCGATGGGTGACCACCACGCCCTTGGGACGCCCGGTCGAGCCCGAGGTGTAGATGACGTAGGCGGGGTGGTCGGGCATCAGCGGCCGGAGCCGGTCGGCGTCGGTAAGGTCGGCTTCGAGCAGGTCGGCGTCGCTGGTCTGGTCGCCGTCGGTCAGGGTGCTGTCATTCAACGAAGTGTCAGGCAGGATCAGCGGATCCCAGCCCTCGGGCAGCGCGTCCGCGGTCTCCCGGGTGGCGATCACCAGGGCCGGATCAGCGTCCTGAAGCATGAGACGGACCCGCTCGACCGGATACGCCGGATCGATCGGCAGGTAGGCCGCGCCCGCCTTCAACACCGCCCACAGAGCCGAGGGCAGCTCTGCGGAACGCGGAAGGCAGAGCGCGACCAGCTTCTCCGGACCGGCGCCGCGCGCGACGAGCAACCGGGCCAGCCGGTTGGCGCGCCGGTTCACCTCCGCGTAGTCCCGCCGCAGCGAGCCGCAGACGACGGCGGTCCGGTCGGGGGTCCGTAGCACCTGCTCCTGGAACAGGTCCGGCAGAACGCTGCCGACCAGGTCGCCCTCGCCGGGCGCCGGCGGGTTCCAGGCGTCGAGCAGCGCGCGCTGCTCCGGTTCCGCCATCAGGGGCAGCTCCGCGAGCCGGCGCTGCGGGCCGTCCGCCATCTCCGCCAGCAGGCGGTGCAGGTGGTCGGACATCCGGGTCACGGTCTGGGCGTCGAACAAGTCGGTGTTGTACTCGACGGTCAGCACGCAGCCGCCCCGCGCGTCCGGCGCGAACTCCAGGACCAGGTCGAAGCGGGCCGCCGGGCGGGGCAGCGGGTGGTCCTCCCAGCGCAGACCGCCGGCGGCCGGGAGGTCGGCGGCCGCCTGCTGCTGCACGACGAGCGCCTGCACCAGCGGGGTGCGGCTGGGGTCCCGCGGCGGCGCCAGTTCCTCGACCACCCGGTCGAACGGCACCCCGGCGTGCGCGAAGGCGTCCAGCACGGTGGCGCGCATGTCCTCGACGAACCGGTCCACGGTGACCGTCTCGTCCACATCGGCCCGCAGCACGACGGTGTTGGCGAAGAAGCCCACCACCTCTTCCAGCTCCCGGCGCTCGCGCCCGCTGGTGACGGTGCCGAACGCCACGTCGTTCTGGCCGGAGTAGCGATGGAAGAGCAGGGCCGACGCCGCCGCGAACAAGGTGAAGACGGTCGTGTCGCGTCCGCCGGCGAGGTTCCGCAGCCGGGCGACCAACTCCGCCGGGAGGGGATGCCGGTGCGCCGCGCCGGCCGTGGTGCGTACCGGCGGCCGGGACCTGTCGGTGGGCAGCGCCAGGTGCTGCAACCCGGACAGGCTGCGCTTCCAGTAGGCCAGGTCTGTGACATCGGCGTCGGCGTCGGCGGACTCGGCTCCGGTGGCGAGCCTTCGCTGTTCCCACACCGCGAAGTCCGGGTACTGCAAAGCCGGAGCGGCCAGGCCGTCCGCCTCACCGGTGACCTCGCCGTGGTAGAGCGCCGCCAGCTCGCGAGTCAGCACGCCGACGGACCAACCGTCGGTGGTGATGTGGTGCTGTCCCACCAACAGCAGGTGCTCGTCCGCGTCGAGCCGGACCAGCAGCGCCCGGGCGAGCGGACCGGTCGCCAGGTCGTAGGGGCGGCTCAGGTCTTCGGTCAGCAGCTTCTCGGCCGCCTCGGCGCGCCGGTCGGCGGCGACGTCGGACAGGTCGGAGATCTCCAGCGGCACGAAGGCGTCGGCGGCGATCCGCTGGACGCCCCGTCCCTCGACCGTGGCGAACGTGGTGCGCAGCGAGTCGTGCCGGGCGGCGAGCCGGTGCAGGGCACGGCGCAGCGCCTCGGGATCCGGTGTCCCGAGCAGCCGCAGGACGAAGCCGGTGTTGTACTCGTTTCCGCCGACGGTCAGATCGTCCAGGAACCACAGCCGCCGCTGCGCGTTGGACAGCGGGAGATCCGCCTCGCGCGGGGCGGGCGGGATCGGCTCCGGCGGCGCGGCGGTGTGCCCGGCGTCGGCACGGGCGTCCAGCATGGGGGCCAGGGCCGCGACGGAGCGCGCGGTGAAGACGTCCCGGACGGCGAGCCGATGGCCCGTCTCGTCCCGGAGCCGGGCCAGCATCCGGGTGGCCAAGATCGAATCCCCGCCGAGGTCGAAGAAGTCGTCCGTCCGCCCGACCGCGTCCAGGCCCAGGACCTGCGCCCAGATCGCGGCGAGGCTGCGCTCCTGCGGGGTCAGCGGCGCCTGCGACTCGCCGGCGGCGGCGCTCTGCCGGACCGGGGCCGGCAAGGCCCGCATATCAATCTTGTTCTGCGCAGTGAGCGGCATCGCCTGAAGGACGACGACGGCGGAGGGCACCAGGTGCGCCGGCAGCTCGGCGGCCACCGCCGCGCGCAGCGCCGCCGGGTCCGGTGCCCGGCCGGCTTCGGCGGGGGTCACGTAACCGACCAGACGTTCCGCGCCCGGCTCGTCCTCGCGGAGCACGACCACGGCCTCGCCGACCCCGGCCTGCCGGCGCAGGGCCGCCTCGATCTCCCCCGGTTCGATCCGGAAACCGCGGAGCTTCACCTGCCGGTCCACGCGCCCGAGGAATTCCAGCTCCCCGTCGGCTCTCCAGCGCACCCGGTCACCGGTGCGGTAGAGCCGGGCGCCCGGCGCGCCGAAGGGGTCTGCGACGAACCGCGCGGCGGTCAGGCCGCCGCGGTTCAGGTAGCCGCGCGCGACGCCGTCGCCGCCGATGTACAGCTCGCCGGCCGAGCCCGGCGGCTGGGGCCGCATCGCCGGGTCGAGGACGTGCACGGCGGTGCGGGGCAGCGCGCCGCCGATCGTCGGCGTCCCGGTGTCGGCCGACAGCGGCCCGGTCCAGGTGGCCACGATGGTGGCCTCGGTGGGACCGTAGGAGTTGATCATGCGCCGGCCCGGCGCCCAGCGGTCGACGAGCGCCGCCGGACAGGCTTCCGCGCCGACGATCAGGGTGCTGAATCCCCGCAGCGCGGCCGCCGCCGAGGACGGGACGGTGGCCAGGGCCGCCGGCGGGATCAGGGCGTGGGTGATGCGGTGTTCGTCCAGGACGGCCGCGAGTTCCTCCCCCAGCCAGGGACCGTTCGGCGGTACCACGAGCGTGGCGCCGGCCAGGACGGAGATGAACAGCTCCAGCACCGAGGCGTCGAAGCTGGGCGAGGAGAACTGCAGCACCCGATCGCCCGGCCGGACCGCGTAGCGCTCGATGGCGGCATCGGTGAACGCGCCGATCCCGCGGTGGGTGACCGCCACGCCCTTCGGCGTCCCGGTGGAGCCCGATGTGTAGATCACGTATGCGGTGTGGTCGGGGCCGACCGCCGGGGCCGGCGCCTCGGCCGCTTCCTCGGCCACTTCCTCGGCCACTTCCTCGGCAGCACTGTCCATCAGGGCTCGAAGACCGGCCAGATCGTCGAGGGTCACCGCGGGTGCCGCGTCGGCGAGCATCATCACCCGCCGCTCGGCCGGGTAGGAGGGGTCCACCGGAAGGAAGGCCGCGCCGGCCCGCGCGACGGCCAACTCCGCCGCGATCAGCTCCATCGAACGCGGCAGGACCAGCGCCACCGTCCGCTCCGGCGCCGCACCGCGTCGCACCAGGTGGCCGGCCAGCCCGTCGACCCGGGCCGCCAGCTCCCGGTACGTCCAGGTGCGCCGGCCGTCGCTGAGCACGGGCGCGTGCGGTGTGCGGGCCACCCACGCGGCGAACAGCCCACCGAGCGTCGGGTACGCCTGCGGCCCGCTGGAGGCGGCTGTGGAGTGGTCGGCCATGATCGATGTCCTTCCGGAGCGGAGCAAGGCGGCAGGCGCCTCCCGACCTGCGGCGGCGGTTCGGGCGGCGCGGTGGTGTGGCAGTGCGGTGGCGCGACGGCGCGGCAGCGCGGCAGCGCGGTCGCGCAGTGATGCGGCAGTGCGGTCGCGCAGTGATGCGGCAGTGCGGTTACCCAGTGATGCGGCAGTTGCGTGCAAGTCGGGTGGCAGTGCGGGCTCAGGCGAAGGTGGTGCGGCGCGCGGTGCGCCCCGATATCTGCACCCGGTCGATGACACCGGTGTCCGGGTCGCGGTGGAACCGCCCGCCGGGCTGCCTGCGGCCGGTGGCCGGGTCGACCAGATCGCAGGACAGGTCGGCGTAGCACAGCAGCGGCAGCGCCAGGTCTCCGTCGATGGACAGCGTCGGGGACCCATCGGGCTGGAGCGCGATGCGGTACCGGGTGCCACCGTTGGCGTAGGTGCCCGCGCAGTCGGGCAATGCCACCGGGTCGCCCGCGTCCGACGGCGCCATCCCGGCCGGCACCGCCATCCCGGTTATTCGGGCCAGTTCCTCGGACAGGTCTTGCCACAGCGCAGTGCCGGCGCCGGCGTTGCCCGTGAAGGCGACCACCACGCCGCTGTCCGGCTCGAAGCGCAGGTGGCATGAGGTGCCCTGGGCGTTGCCGTCGTGGCCGCACCACGTCTGGTCGCCCTGCTCGAACAGGGCCAGGCCCAGCCCCCAGCCGTCCGCGAGCGCACCGGGTTCGGCGCCGGGCTCCGCGCCCCTCATATTCTTGACGATCGCAGAGGGCAGGCATAGGCTTTGCCCAGCCACAGCACGACCCAGAACGCCGAGGTCGATGGCGCTCGCGAGCAGCGCGCCGGCCGGAGCCTCCAGCGCGGCCAGATTCTGTTGAACCGGACGGGTCCGGCCCGTCGCGATGTTGAAGCCGTGCCCGGCTGCCACGGGACGCCTGGCAGCCACACCGAGGAACGCAGGCGTTATCCCCATAGGTTCGAGGAGCAGTGCACCGACGGCTTCGTGCCACGGCATTCCGGTCACCGTCTCGGCGAGCCGTCCGGCGGCGACATAGCCCGCGTTGGAGTAGGAGAAGTCGGTCCCGGGCGTGAACAGCAGATCGCGCGCGGTGCACACAGAGGTGAGGTAGCGGGCTGAGGTAGTCCGTCCGGCGGTGTCGGAGTCGGGTCCGGTCGGCAGACCGCCGGTATGGCTGAGCAGGTGGCGGATCGTCACGGCGGGGACGTCCCGGAGCTCCGGGAGGTACTCGGCGGCCGAGTCGTCCAGATCCAGGTCGCCGTCGTCGGCCAGGAGCAGCACGAGCGCGGCCGTACAGGGCTTGGTCAGCGATCCCAGAGGGACCGCGGTGTCCGCGGTGAGGGGGGTGCCCGTGGCGACATCAGCAGTACCGGTGTGCACGGCGACGATCTCCGAGCCGGTGTCGACCACCAGTTGGGCACCGGGCACCTTGTGGGCGCGCGCGAGGGTGTCCAGGCTTTGCTGCAGTTCTTGGCGCAGCAGGAACGGCGTGTGTGTGGGGTTCATGAGGAAAGCACTCCCGTTGACATGGGTATCAGCTGGCTGGTTCTCATGCGCGGGTTCGGCGCCGACGGCCGGCGAGCACGGCGCGGGCGCGACGGTGCTGTGTCTACATCCTGGCGACCTCGACCGGCAGCCGGCGCACGCCGAGCAGAACAGCAGGGTTCTGATACGTGACGTCTTCGTAGGACGGGATCGTCAGGGTCCGGTACCGCTCCTGCAGCGCGAGCAGCGCGATCCGCGCCTCGAGCCGGGCCAGCGGCGCGCCGAAGCAGAAGTGGATGCCGTGGCCGAAGGTCAGGTGCGGGTTGGGACTGCGGGTGACGTCGAAGACGTCGGGCGCGCCGAAGTGCGCCGGATCGCGGTTGGCGGCCCCGAGGTGGGTCATCAGCATGCTGTCGACCGGCAGTTCGTGACCGCCGAGCACCACCGGCCGGGCGACGCGGCGCCCGAGTTCGGGGAAGGGCGGAAGCCAGCGCAGCACCTCCTCGATCGCGCCGGGCAGCAGACCCGGATCGGCGCGCAGCGCCTCGTTCGTCCCGGGCTGCCGGTCGAAGGTGACGATGGCGTTGCCGAGCAGCGCGGTCGTGGTGACGTGCCCGGCCACCAGCAGCAGCGCGACGAACCCGACCATCTGCTGGTCCCGCAGCCCGACGCCGTCCACCTCGGCGGCGATCAGCCGGCTGGTGAGGTCGTCCCCGGGATGCGCCCGGCGGGTGCGGATGTGCTCGAGCATGTACCCGTTCATCTCCCGGACCGTTGGGGCGATGGCCTCCAGCGCCCGCTCCAGATCGGCGGCGTCGGGCGCCTCGCCGAGCTGGTCGCCGCTGAACAGGACGCTGGCCCACTCCTGGAACAGCAGGTGCTCCTCGGCGGGGATGCCGAGCAGTTCGGCGATGACGATGATGGGCAGCGGGTAGGCCAGCGACTCCACGAGGTCGAACCGGTCCTGGTCGGCGACCGCGTCCAGCAGCTGCGCGACCAGCGCCTCGATGCGCGGCGCGAGCCCTTGCACGACCCGCGGCGTGAACGCCTGGCTGACCAGCGCGCGGAGCCGGCGGTGCTCCGGCGGGTCCATGCCGACGAAGTTGCCCTGCGTGAAGGTCTCGAAGTCCTCCTGGGTGGGGGCCAGGGAGGACAGGTCGGAGGAGAAGGTCTTCGGATCGGCCAGCACGGCGGCGGCGGTGTCGTAGTCGGAGACGCGCCACACGCCCAGAGCCTCGTCGTGGCACACCGGGCCGGCCGCGCGCAGGGCGCGCCAACGCTCGGGGATCTCCTCCAACGGGATCGTCGGAACATGCACTGGTTGGGCGGTCACATTCGCTCCTTGGGTCACGGCGCGCAGGCATGGCGAAGCCCAGGCGGGGATGACGGAAACACGGCAGCACGCAGCGACGGGGCCACGGGCGCGGCGACAAACATCCGCAGCCGACCACCGGCCAGGGGTGATCGGATACGAACAACCAGTTGTCAGCCGAGTCTTATAACTGCGGTGTACAGCGAAGTAAAAAGCCGTATACTGTAGAGGGGATGGACTCCCACAGTCGGCCTTAGCTCCACGTTCGGGCCCGCACAGCGGACCAACCCGGCATAGGCATTCCTTTCAGTGATCCATACAGCGGGGCCCGTACCGCGGACGATGCACGACAGACGCCGCGGGGAGAACTGTGCCCGAATCGGGCACTTTCCCACGTCCAATGCGGCACAGTCTTCACGATAGGTCACGCCAAGGCAACCCCCCGGAGTCGGCGGAGACCCAAAGCTCTGATTCGCCATGGCCGGCCGCGCTACCCCCTACCCGATCGTCACAAGCCATCGGTCCAGGTGGCGCAGCACGCCGGCACCGCAGGCGCGGGGGCGCGCGACCCGGCGGCCAGGCCTGGCGAAACACCGCCGCTGTCCCCCGATTCGCCTAACGCCCGGCCGGCGCCGGACGGCGCCGCTTAGGAAATCAGAGTTCTGGGTAAGAGGCCGCGCGGGATGCACGATCCACGGTCGGCGCGCGCGGACGCGAAGGAGGACTCTGATATGCGCTGTTGACAACGATGTGGCGTCACCTTGACCCACACCGTTCAGCCAGTCCGTTACAGAGTCCTGACAACCCGATCGGCTTCCTCCGCGGTCACTAGTTCCCGAGAGCACTAAGCCCCGGCCGACGTCCAGCCGGGGTCTTAGCCATGATCTGGAGGAACGCTTGTGGTAAACCGCATCCGCCGAGTCTCAGCCCTGGCGACTGCCACGTTCATCGGTCTGGCCACCGCCGGCGCGGCCGCGGGGACCGCTGCCGCCGGGACCGCTACCAAGGGGACCGTCACGCTGCCGAACGGCGACCGGGTGATCACCGCGGGCTCCGGGCGGGCGGCCACCGTCTCGGTGCTGTCGCCCGACGGGCACAGTGTTCCGGCGATGCGCTATTCGCCGAACCCGGCCCACAGCTATGTCATCCCCTACTCCGTGACCTCGTCCGGGCAGGCATATCAGCCGGCGCAGTACGACGTCGCCGCGTTGCACAGCGGTGCGCAGCCGAACCTCGCCCCGCACTATCCGATGCACATATTGCAGATCAATGCCGTCGATTCGACCGGCGCGCCCGCGAACGTCACGACATACCTTTTCGACGTCGACGACATGACGCGGTGGTCCGCACCGATCCCGGTAGTCAACGGGGTGGCGCGGGTCGCGGTCCCGGCCGGGCACTATGCGGCGTACACGCCGTTCACGACGTTCAACCCGGACAGCTTCACCGGCACCCTGCACATGGTCGCGCAGACCGACCTCACCGTCGACGGCGCCGGCGTGACGACCCTGAACGCCGACGAGCGCACCGCGACGTCATTGGTCGGCGTCCACACTCCGCGGCCGAACACGACGGACTTCACGTACACCGTCTTCGGCCGTACCGATGCCGACGGCCTGAACGGCTTCCTGACCAATCCCAATGTCGCGTCGGTCTACGTCAACGCACAGCCCGCGGCGCAAGTAGGCACCGCCAGCTTCCAGGTCCTCGGCTGGAGCGGAACGAGCCCGACCGGAACGGCGGACCCGTACCGCTACGACTTGATGTTCCCCGCCTCCGACCACATCGACGCCGACCAGACGTACCAGGCCGATCCCCAGCGGATCACCACCGTCCACAACATCATCGACACCGACGCGGGCAACCCCCAGCGCCAGGGCGAGTACATCATGGGCCCGTTCAGCCCCGAGAGCGGCGGAAACCAAACAGCCTCCTTCTTCTCGGTCCCGACGAACCTGACCACCTACATCGGCGCCCCAACCGGCGACGCCCAGTGGTTCCGCAGCATCATGAACGCCCTGCCGAGCGCCACCTCCGGAATACCGGCCGCCCTGCAGTTCACCAAGGACGAGGACGCCTACCAGGGCCCGGTGGAGCTGTGGCGGACGTGGGGCCACGGCCCGCTGACGGCTCAGGTCGGCCAGTACCAGCAGGCGCACAACACCCTGTGCCGGTCCTGCACCGACGGCGGCACCGTCGACCTGGGCCTGAACCCGGTCACGGACAGCGACCCGGACACCAACGCAAACCTGCTGGGCCCCGGCAGCGACCACTTGACGGTCTACCGCGACGGCACCCAGATCTTCTCCCAAGACGGCGCCTCGAGCACCGAACTCACCGGCCAGGCGCAGACCCCCGGCACCTACCGCATGGTGTTCGACCTGGACCTGAGCCAGTTCCCGATCACCCAGTCCACGGCGTCGCACACTGATATCACGGTGCCCTACACCCCGACACCGGACGCGAAGCCGAACCCGGCGTCGACCCTGCCGGCCGGCGACTTCTGCCAGGCCCAGGGCACCGGCACCACACCGTGCTCGATCCTGCCGGTCCTGAACCTGAACTACCAGCTGGCCACCGACGACACGAACACCAGCCACGGCCCGATCGCGGCCCTGCTGCTGACCGTCGGCCACCAGTCCTACGGCACCGCCGGCTCGCAGGCCCCGGCCACCGGCGCGACCGTGTCCGTGTCCTACGACAAGGGCGCGACCTGGACCCCGGCCTCGGTGATCCCCGCCGGCCAGAACCGCTACGCCGCGCTGTGGAAGAACGGCGCCAAGGGCGCCACGCCCTGGCTGAAGGTCACCGCCACCGACGCGCTCGGCGGCTCGATCACGCAGACGGTCGCGAACGCTTACACCGTCGGCTGACGTCAACGGTTTCGGCGACGTCTCGGGGGCTTCATCCTCACTCCCGCCGCTGCTCAGCCACCGCGGCCGGGGGGGTGAGGATGGGACAACGGGGCAGAGCGGATGTAGGAAGCTCGAGGCGATCCGGGGAGAAGGCAGCGTGGACGTCATCCAAGAGTGGTCGGGAAGCCTCGCCTGTGCACTTCAAGCCGCACTCCGAATGACTGACGAGGGGTTCGCGAACCGTCTCGGCGTCGCCGTCCATACTGTCGCCACGTGGCATGCGGAGCCTGGCGCCGTGCTCGGACCACAGGTTCAACAACTCCTCGACACCACGCTGGAACAGGCACCCGATTCCGCCCGAGCACGATTCAGGTTGCTGGCGGATGTCACGGCCGTTCTGTCCCGGGTCGGTGATCCGGCGGCCCAGGCGCTGCGCGTGGCGATAGCCGTCGTAACGCGGGAGGACGAAGTGCTGCTCGTCTGCCGGCGCGACGACGGCGGCGGGATCACGTGGCAGTTCCCGGCTGGAGTCGTCAAGCCGGGCGCGTCCCCGTCGACGGTCGCCGTCCGGGAGACCCTGGCGGAGACAGCGGTCCACTGCTCTGTACGGAGGATGCTCGGCAGCCGGCTTCACCCGATCACTGGCGTGATGTGCGACTACTTGCTATGCGACTACCTCGCAGGTACGGCGGTCAACGGCGATGTGGTCGAGAACGTCGAAGTCCTCTGGGTGGCGAAAAGCAGCGTCACTCGCTTCATACCGGCTGAGAGAATCTATCCGCCCGTGCTCAAAGCCTTGGAGGAAGAGACATGACCGCTGAAGCCCCCGAGAAGCGGCCCGGCATCGCCGCGGCCGTGGTCGTCGACGACGGTCGCGTGCTCCTCGTCCGCCGACGGGTCAAGGAGGGCTCGCTGTCCTGGCAGCTCCCAGCAGGGGGGATCGAGGACGGCGAGACGGTCGAACAGGCTGCCGTACGGGAGACCAAGGAAGAGACGGGCCTGACGGTCTCCGCTGTGAAGGTCCTCGGCGGACGACTGCATCCGGTCACCGGACGCCACATGTCCTACGTCGTCTGCGCGGCCGAGTCCGGCACAGCCCACCTCGCCGATGCCAACGAACTCGCCGAAGTCCGGTGGAGCGACCGGAAAGAGGTCGCCGAGCGAGTGCCTGACGGGTTTTGGGAGCCGGTCCAGGCATACCTGGACTCGGCGTTGGCGGACGGAATGTAGACCCCTAAGCGAGCCATAGTTCGGCACGCCGGGCGACGGCATAGATCCGTTGGTGCATGTCAGGGCTGAGTATCTGCGGAGCTGCGAGGAAGACGCGCTCCAGCCGTTCTCCTGGAACGATGAACACGTCCTCGGGCTGTTCCTTCACGTCCAGGGAGTGCACCCCGACGAAAGCGAGAACGCCGGCGACCCCGACAGGCAGACCACACGCTGAGGACAGTCGCCTGGCCGCGGCAGATGCCTCGTGCCTGCTGTTTCGTACATAATGGTTGAGCTGGCCGTTGACGCGGACGAAGTCGCCCTTGCAGGTGACCCGTGCGCCAGGGTGATGCTTCGTGTTGACTGTGAATACCCCGCCGGGCCCGATGACGATGTGATCTATGTCCGCGCCGCTCTTGAGCGGTATGGAATGAAGAACGTTCCAGCCGTGCCCCTTAAGGCGATCGAGACGACCACCGACGCGACGCTCGCCAGCCGCTCCCACTTCCCAGGACGTCGCTTCCGTTCGGATTCCTAGGATCTTCGCAGCGATACGCTGGAAACGCCCCGGGGAAAGCTCCGCAGCCCGCTCGCTGACGGCACTCCCGGCGATGTTGTTCGTCAGATCCGTGTCGGCCGTCGGCGCGGTTGAGCCGATCACGTGAGCCAAGGCACTGATATCCCCGCCCAAGAACGGCGCCAGGGCTTCCAGCGCCCGATATCGCATGTCCGGATCCTCGACATGCAGCTCGCCGGTCTGGCGATCGTAGTAGCCGATGTTCACACCGGTGGCGGTATGGGCGACGTACAGGCGGTCCTTGCCGTACCGCTTCCAAGCCTTGACGATCAGCTCCACCAGGGCACCTTATCAGGACTCTGAATTCCTTGGCTCGCGCTGCCGAATCACGCCATACTCGCATCGTGGCCGAGTGGACTTCCCTGATCGTCGCCGGAGTCGGTGTCGGTGGCACGCTCTTCGCGCCGTTGCTGACACAGCGATCCGCGCGAAAGGCCCGGCAACTGGAAGCTGAGATCCAGAGCCGGGAGAGCGCGCGCGAGCGCGACGAGCAGAAGGCTAAAGACGACCTGGCACAACGGCGGGCCATCTACACGGACCTGATATCAACCGCCAGGAACTACCGCGGATCCCTGGTTGACTTCTATGCCAGCTGGTCCGGGAAGACCTGGGATCACAATCCCCCACAAGACGCCTTGGAAACAGCCAGATCATCGTTCGCCGAATGCTTCTCTCGAGCACAGATGATAGTCCCGGAGCCCGTCCTGCTAAGAGCTCAGGCAGCATCGTATGCGCTGGGTGACGCATATCGACTACTGACGACCAGGCCTGCCCAGGATGCGCCGGCGCTCTCAGCGAGGGAGCAGACCGAAATCGTCCAGGGCAGTACTCGAACCGCAGTGACCGCGCTGCGGGACGCCATGCGCGCCGATCTGGGAATCAAGGTCGTCCAGGGCGCGCAGGTCGCGGTAGCGGCGCGGGGCCCCGGATTCGAGCATGCCGTCCTGGACGAACGCGGTGAGCAGGTCGTTGCCGGATGGCGATCCCGCTGAGGGGTCGGCGGCGGCCCACAGCGCGGGCATGGCGGTGCCGATCGGCTCGCCGACGCGGCGGGCTTCCACGGCGCGCGTCCATAGCTCGGCGTGGAAGCAGCGCACCGGCCAGCGTTCGTCGAGCAGGTTCTCGGCGGTCAGTTCCGGCTTGCCCAGCAGGGCTTGCAGGCCGTCGTAGGTCTGCACCAGGTCGTTGTGGTCGAGTTCGACGTGCATGTGCGGGGCGAGGTGCAGAATGTCGGCGGGGCCGGCCTCGCCGGCGTCCTGGAACAGCCGCCACAGGCCGCCGCGGCGCCGGTGGCCGCGGGGTGCGTTCTCCGCGCGCAGGCGTGCGTAGTCGAACAACCGCTCCCACCAGTCGAACAGCGCGGCCTGCCGGCCGAGGGTCGGCGCGACTCGCTGGTCCTGGGCCGGTGTCGGGGGCAGGTAGGGGTCGGTGACCGGCAGGAAGTCGAGGTCGAACCAGGCGGGTTGGGCGGTGAAGCCGCCGCCGGTCCGGCGGAACGCGGTTCCGGCGAAGTGGTCGGGGTGGTCGATCCGGTATCCGAGCTCTGATTGTCCGTCCTCGTGGCGGCGGGCCGACAGCTCGAAGCGATCGGTGAGGCGCAGTGCCAGAAACGCGCGCTGGTAGGTGCGCCGGATGTCGCGCAGGGTGGAGGGGTAGCGGCCGTCGATCGCGGCGCGGGCGGCCTCGGAGTCCAGGTCGAGGTCGGCGCCGAGGGTCCCGGTCTTGGCGGCGATGAACAGCCGGCTGCGCGGGACCGTCACCAGTTCCTCGCCGGTGTCCGGGCCGGCGTACTTGAGCTGGAAGCCGGTGTGCTGACGGCGGATGTCGTCCGGCTGCCGGAATCCGGGAGCGGGCCGCTGGAATTCCACGGTGATCGTGTAGGCGCCGCGCCGCATGTCGAGTTCGGTCTGGTGCGCGGTGTCCGGCTGGCCGGACCAGCCGTGGCTGAGCAGCAGCCAGGTGCGCGGGCCGCGGTCCAGCCGGATGCGCCAGGCGCAGTGTTCGGCGCGCTCGAAGTCGGGGTATTCGCCCTCGGCGGTGGGCGCGCCGGCCGCGAAGCGGTGGCGGCCGCCGTGCTCGATCAGCAGGACGCCGGTCCAGGCGACGGTGTGGCCCTGGGCACCGCCCAGGAGCCGGTCGGACTCTTCGGAGAAGGCCAGGCCGTTCTTGACGGTGGCGTTGACGCCGGCCGGGGTGCTCGCGTCCAGGGCCGGAAGCAGGGTCGGCAGCGGGGCGTCCGCGTGATCGCGGACGCGGCCGAACGCGTCGAGCCCGCCGGAGGTCTCGCGCCACAGGATACTGCCATCAGCGTTCGAATACTCGGTGCGCAGTCCGGTCCCGCACAGGCCGAGCAGCGCGGCGAAGGCTCCGCCGGTGGCCTGGGGCCAGGTGAGCGGCGGGGGCGAGCCGCCGGACTGCTCCCACGGTGTGGTGGCGGCGTTCTCGTCGGCGTGGAGCGATTTCAGGACGAGCCAGGAGCGGTCGAAGGCTTCGCGCTCGCCGTCCTCATGCTCATGGCAGTCCGGGTCGGCGTGCCGGGCCAGATGCTCGGCGATGATGCGGCAGCGCTTGCGGGCCAGGACGAAGGCGTGCTGGAAGTAGTGCCACCGCGCGTTCTCGTCGCCGTGCTGGATCAAGTGCCGGTCGGCGTCGGCGAGGTCGGGGAACAGGAGGCCGAGGGCCGCGAGGTCCGCCCGCGGCTGCCAGTACAGCTCCTGGACCGCCAGCAGTTCGCTGCTCCCGGCGGGGCCGTCCTTGAGCTGCCGCAGCCGGGCCAGCGACTTCAGCACATTCTCGTCGGACAGCGGCAGGTCGGTCCACAGGTTCGCGGTGGCCGCGTCGTAGTGGAAGGCGCCGTCGGGGTCGCCGTTCCACATGCCCGGGGTGGTGCTGCCGACGCTCAGGGGACTGAGATAGCGGCGCTGGACCGGGGTCACCGGCTGGCCCTCGCGCTCCAGGACGTGGGGGAACGCGTGCCGGGCCAGCGAGGTCAGCGGGTCGCCGGAGCCGGTCGGGGCGTATCCGAACTCCTCGGCCAAAGCCGCCTGGATCCGGGGCCAGGTCCAGCGGTCCAGGTCGTCGTGGTCCACCGTTGCGTCGAGCAGCCGCGCGCGCAGCGCCCACAGTGAGTGCCCCCGGCCGTCGTCGGGCAGCTCCAACGGGTCGTCCTCGGCGTCGCCGGCGGACTGCGGCAGGAACGGGTCGTCGCCGCTGACGTGGGTCCCGGTGCACAACAGCTCGAGCTCGCCGACGGTGAACGACGAGGCGTCGATCTTCGCCAGCACCTCGACGAACCGCAGGGTGCGGGTCGGCGAGGCGTGCCAGGTGTCGGTCGCGACGGTCGGGTCGAAGCCGGCCAGCACGGACAGCCCGTCCAGCACCGCCGGCTCCAGCTTGACGTCCGGCGCGTCGCGGCGCGGACGGTGGTGGACCCTGACGGCGTACTCCTGCAACCGGTCCAGCAGCTCGCCGACCGCCCAGGCCCAGTCCTCCGGCGCGGCGTTCGGATCCCAGAGCGCGAGCAGCCGGAGCCGGACAACGCCGGTGAGGAGCTGTTCGGTGTCAGAGTTCTGGATCGTCACTTCGCCAAGCGGCAGGCACAGCAGGTCGCGGAGCATCTGGAAGGCGGCCAGCTGGGCGATGAAGTCCGGGTTCAGGGTCCCGTCGGCACCGAACAGGCCCAGGACCGTGCAGATGTCGGCCAGTTCGGCGAAGGTGTAGCCGCCGCAGCGCTGCTTCTTGAGCTTGCGCCACAGGCGGATGAACACGGCCAGCTGGCCCAGCGCAGTGGCGGTCGGCGATCCGTTGCCGTCGCTGGAGTCAGAGTCCTGAGTGAAGCGGAGCCAGATCTTGTCGGGGTAGCACGGCGGACAGGTGTCGAAGCCGCCGCCTTCCCGATCGCCTTCGCGGTCGCCGCGTGAGAAGGGGACGAAGCCCGAGCGCCACAGGTCGACGAAGTCGCAGTAGTCCAGGCCGGTGCGCTTGAGGAATTCGCTGAGGATGACCGCGGTCTGAGTCCAGTCACCGGTCGGTACCCCATCACCAAACTGTGTCTTCGATTGCGCGAAGCCGTACAGGGTCCAAGCCGCGATCGGCGTGGTGAACAGCGCGTCGGCTTCGGCCGGATCGATGTGCAGGTACTCCACCGCGATGTCACGCTGTACCGGGAACCGCCACAGCGTGCTGTCGAATCCGGCCGGGTCGGGGCCGGCGAGCACGAATTCGGTGATCTGGGCCCGGAAGTGCCGCAGCAGCTCGAACCGGTCGGTGCCCAGCTCGCACAGATGTGAGCGCGAGACGTCGAGCGGCTGGCTGTAGGGCAGTTCGGGGCTGGAGAAGTCGGTGGCGAGCGCCGGATAGCCGCCGGGCTCGGCGACCGGGCTGGCGGGTGAGGAGTACTCGGGCAGCGCGCGGAACAGGGCCGCGGCCTCGTGCCGGAACGGCGGTCCGGGCTCGCTCGCGGCTCCGGGCGGCGCGAGGCGGTGGTCGCGCACCGAGGACACAGCGGTGTCGTGGACCACGCCGCCGACCCCGGTCGCGGTGCCACCGCCGGCCACCACCGCGGCGGCCAGGTGTTCCAGGCTCTCGGTCACCAGGTCGACGAGCGGGATCGGGGTGATGAGGTTCGCGGCGTCGGCCTGCAGGGCCGCCAGGTCGCCGCGCCTGGTCTTCAGCAGCGTGGCGAAGTCGACCCCGGACGGCGACACCGGTTGGGCGCAGGTGGAGTCCGGGCCAGCCTTCAGCAGTTCGCTGAGATACGCGATCGGGCCGAGCGGGGACAGTTCTTCGGGCGGAACGCAGTCCATCAGGTCGCCGTCGGCGTTGACCGGGACGAACGGGCCCGTCGACCCGCCGGGCGGGGTCAGGCTGCCGCCGGCCGCGGTCCAGATCGCGCCGGCCCACTGGTGGGCCACCGAGCCGGCCACCGCGGTCTGGAAGTCGGCCTCGTCCAGCACGGTGATCGCGTCCTTGCCGGTGAAGCCGCGGGTGTACAAGGCCTCGATGATCGAGAACTGGAGGCTCGCGGCGTTGGCGGACGCCGCCGGGATCAGCCCGTCGGTCACGGCGGCGAGCTCGCCGATGCTCTTCACCGCCGCGGCCAGCCAGGCCGCCGCGTCGGCGTCGTCCGGGAACACCGCGGCGATCGCGGTCTGGGCCGCCGCGTCGTCGGGCGCGGTGGTCCCGAAGACAAACGCGGTGCCGGTGCCGTTGTAGTACTCGACGAGGAACGCCTGCAACGGATCGAAGCCGTAGCGGTCGAGCTGCGGCGCGCTGCCCGGGGTGAGGACGACGTCGGCCGGCGTCGTGGTGCCGACGCTGTAGAAGTGCTGCAAGATGCGCAGGAACGCCCGGATCCGGTCCGCTACCGAGACCGTCGCGCCGGGCGGGCTCGTCGAGGCGGGCAGGAACTGCGGGTGCGCGGTCAGGAAAACGGTCCACTCGTCGGCGGTGACGGCGGCCAGTCCGTCGGCGTCGGTGATGCCGAGCCCGCCGCTGCCCGGCGGCGTGCCGAGCGGCTGTTGGACGGCCGCGACCAGATCGCTGAGCGTGGTGGCCGGGGCGACGTCGTCGAATCCGGTCAGCGCGCACAGGATCAGCCGCAGCTGGCCGCGCCGGTTGGCGGCCTTGGCCGGGGTGCTGCCGGTGAGCAGCGTGCTCCACAGGGTCTCGTCCGGTTTGTCGCTGGCCAGCCAGGCGGTGACCAGCTTCACCGGGTCGCCGATCGGGCCGATCTTGCAGTGCGGGTCGGTCCCGCTGGTCAAGGTCAGCGCGATGATCCGGCGCGCCGCCTGCAGCGGTGTGATCAGCCCGGTGACGTCGATGGTGCCGGCGTCGATCGTCTGCTGGAAGAGGTCGACGAGCGCGGACTCGGACTTGCCGCCGGCGATCGTCAGCCGGGTGGCGGCGTCGATGCTGGTCGGCATGGTGCAGCCGAGCGCGTAGAAGTACTCTGCGGGAACCTCGAAGCTCGGCGTCAGCCCTGGCATGGCTGCCCCTCATGGTTGCTCTGCCGGACCAGCTCGGCTGGATCCGGGTCGCCGGCCTGATCGGATCAGGCGTCGTCAGTTGTGCAGGACCACGCGGGCCTCGGCGGCCTGCGCGACGCCGGGCACCGAGGTGACGCGCACCGGGAAGGTGAGCGCGGCGTCGGGGGCGGCCTTGGTGGTGGCGTTGCAGTTCAGGGCGGCCGACCAGGCGTAGATGAAGCCCGCGAGACGGCTCGCCTCGGCGTCGAGGGTGGCGTAGTAGGACTGCAGGGTCGACTCGAAGTGCTTGCGGTCGTCGTCGCTGCCGGTGGTGTAGAGGACCGGCACCGCCGAGGAAGGGGCCGGCAACGGAGCCGCGTAGCGGTTGCTGACCAGTTCGCGGGCGATGTGCAGACACTGCTGCGCGGTGAGGTCCGTCGGGTCGGCCATGCCCGTCGGGTCCTCGGCCAGGATCGCGTCGACCGCGTTCTTGATGTCGGTGAACGAAGGCGCGCTGCCGTCGGCCGGCGGCACCAGGTAGGCGGTCCCGGACCCGGCGTCGAAAGCCGGATCGGGCAGCGGCAGATACCGGCCGACGACCCCGCCGCCCGGCGAGCCGTCCAGCGTCAGCGATGTGCCGGCCACGCCGAGCGCGAAGGACGCCGGGACGGCGTAGGGGCTGCCGGTGCTGCCCCACAGCTGCACGTCGTAGTCGAGGCTGTCCTCGCGGATCGTGTTGCCGTCACGGGTCACCGAGAGCACGACGTTGACCAGGCTCTCCGGCGAGGTGTACTTGGCCAGGATCGCGCTGTCGACGTCGATCACGGCCACCGCCGCCGAATACAGCTTGGTGTCGAACAGGTCGGTGAGCTGGTAGATGGTGTTCGTCGAGTCGTTGGCGGCCGTGTACTCGGCCGACCCGATCACGGCGTGCGGGGGCTCGGGGAGCGTGTCCGGGTGGCCGAAGTCGACCTGGTACGCGGTCACTACGAGCTTGTGGAGGTACTTCTCGAAGTCCAGCGGATCGCCCACCACTTTGGGCGGATGCAGGACCACGAGCAGAGCGACACCGCTGCTCATCGGCCGACCTCACCGGAATCCATGCGTCCCGCCTTCCGCAACGACGTCTCGCCACGGCGGTGGTACCCGACGAATGCGGTGGTGATACCAGGTTTCATGAGAAACCCCTATAAGAGTCGAGATACTGGACATTCGACTGTTAGGGCCTTCTAAGTTGCTCAGACGCTACCTCTGCGGCACGGGCTCGGACACTCGGTCATAGCCCTTACGTGGCCACGCCACGACCAGACCGAGGACGCACCCGGCGAGCAGACCCACGCCGTGGTTGTTCGCGATCGCGCACAAGAACACTCCGGCCGCCAGGATGGCGGTTGCGTTCGCCCGCTGGCGCTTGGGGCTGGCGGCACGCACCAGGCACAGCGCGGCGAGCGCCCCCACCAGCCCGCAGATGGCGACGGAGCAGCCGCCGCCAGTCCGGCTCCAGCCGGCCTCGCTGACGACGTTGGCGGCCACACCGCTACCGAAGAAGACCAGCAGCCAGCGCCGGGGCCCGAGGACGCGCTCGGCGACCGGGCCCGCGACGGCTAGCGCGGGCACGTTCACCACGATCTGGACCAGGCCGGAGGACTGGATGAACAGAGCCGTGAACACCCGCCACCACCGGCCGTCGCGGAGTGCGTCCGGCTGCCGCATCAGGTGCCCGGACAGACCGGGCACGGTGTACTGCAGACCGATCATCACGAGCACCACCGCCAGGACCACGGCGGTGGCCCACGGCCAGGGCCTGCGGCGCCAGATCGCCGACAGGACCTGGACCGGGCTCCGTTCCTCATTCCGGGCGCCGGACAGCGCTATCAGCAGCGGCTGTCCGGCACCGATGACGACTGCTGCGCTCGCGTAGAGCTCCAGCTCATGCGCGCCGGCCATTCCCGACCCCCCTCGGCCTTGATTTTCTTGATCACCTTAGCCGGAAACCGCGGCCGGCTTCGGCGTCAGGGGTATTCGGTGTCAGGGGTATTCGGCGTCAGGGGTAGATGTATTCCGCCTGCCACTGGTCCCGTGGCTGCCGGTGCAGCTCCAGATAGACCGGAGCGATGGCGGCGGGGGCGAAGCGTGCGTCGTCCGGGCGCAGCAGCCCCCGGATCGTGACCGTGGAGACGTGCACGCCGGCCTTCAGCTGTTCGGCGTGCAGGGCCAGGGCGTAGGCCCGCAGCGCCGCCTTGCCCACAGACAGCGTCGTGTAGTCGGGGGACGGAGCCACGGCGAAGCCACCGCCGGTGAGCAGAACCGTGCCCCGGCCTTCGCGGAACGCCGGGATCACATGGCCGGCGGCCACGGCGGCACCCGTGACGTTGACCGCCAGGCTGTCCGCCCAGTGCTCCGCAGTGGCCGCGGCGGCGCCGGTCGGGGTGTCGGGCCGGGCTGCTGCCGCGTTGTAGACCAGCACTTCCGGGGCGCCCAACTCGGCGATCGCCGCGTCCAGCGCCGCCTGAAGGTCCTGCGGCCGCGCCGCGTCGGCCGGTTGGACGTGGACTCTGTGGCCCCCGCCCTGAAGGACGGCGGCCAGTTCCCGAAGCCGCGATTCGCCACGGCCCAGCAGGGCGACCGCGTGGCCGGCTTCGGCGAACACCCGCGCCACCGCCAGACCCAGCCCCGGCCCGGCGCCGAGAATCAGGACGCTGCCTTGCTCGGTCATCGCTCTCCCCCAGAGTTGTCTCCGCTGCCTGCACTGCCTGCACAGCCTGCACTGTCTGCGCTGCCTGCACTGCCTGCCGCCGGTGCGGCGGGCCGGAACCCGTACTCCTGCCAGTTCGCCAGCACCCGCTGCCGCACCTCGGCGGGCCAGTTGTGCGCGAAGTCCGAGGCCACCGGCCGCTGATCCGCCGGGAAGCGGTCGGCGAGCAGACAGTTGTAGACGACCTTCGTCGCGTGGTAGCTCAGCCGCTCATGTTCGTCCAGGTAGACCGGGATGATGTTCTGCGGCTGGTTCTCGAAGTGCTCCTCGCCGTGCTCCGGGTGCGCCCGGCTGGCGAAGGCCCAGATCAGCTGGGCCGGATCGGCGATGTCGAAGTCGTGCTCGACCAGCACCAGCTTGGGCACGCCGAAGGCGAGCTTGCCGGCCCCGAACACCACCTCGCCGACCCGCCGGGCCATCTGCTGCGAGGTCAGCCCGGACACCTCGTGCCAGTCCGGCCGCAAGGCCACGACCCACCAGTGCGCCGCCGACTCCAGCACGCCCCAGCACGCCGAGACCGGCAGCCGGCCCTCGCGCAGCACGTACGTCATCTCCGCGGCGTGCGGCAGCCCCCAGCCGGTGTGGTCCTCCTCGACCGGCGCGCCCGCGACGGCCACCGGCAGGATCGCGTCGTCGCGGTAGGTGACCGCGGTGACGTGCAGGACCGGCTTGGGCGAGTGGCTGCCCCGATCCAGATAGCCGGGGTACTCCCCCATCGGGCCCTCGTCGGCCACGTCGGTCAGCGAGACCCGGCCCTCGATGACGATCTCGGCCGTGGCCGGGACCAGCAGGTCCACCGTCTCGGCCGGGACCAGCTCCAGCCCCTCGCCGAAGTAGCCGCCCAGGAAGTGCGCCTCGTCGTCGCCCTCGGGCAGCGGCATGCCGCCGACGTAGGGCAGCGCCGGTTCGACGCCGAGTGCGACGGCGATCGGCAGGTCCTCGCCCCGCTTCTCCCACAGGGCCCTGATGATGCCCAGGTGCTGCGGCGGCGGAATGAGGCAGGCCAGCCGGTTCCGGTCGACCAGCATCATGCGGTTCACCGACCAGTTGGTCCAGGAACCGTCCGGGGTCTTGGCGATGTTCATGCCGTAGGACTGGATGTAGCGCCCGCCGTCGCCGTCGTGGATCAGCGGCGTGGGGAACTTCAGCAGGTCGACCTCGTCGCCCTTCATGATGTTCTCCTTGCACGGCGCCTCCGAGGCGTCCACCACCCGCGGCGGCACCGGCTCGCGCTGCCGCGCGTCGGCCAGCGCGGTGACGATGTCCGCGCCGCCGGTGCCGGCCGGCAGGCCCAGCGCCAGCGCGATGCGGGAGTACGTCAGACCGGGCTGCGCCGACAGCCCGCCCGGCGCCGACAGGACCCGGAAGCCCTTCTCGATACCGGTGATCGTGGTGAACAGCGGAGCCGGCGCGCGCAGCTCGTACGTCCGGCGCGCGACGGCGCCGATCTCCAGGTTCCAGTCGACTTCCTTCTCGATCGGCTGCACCTCGCCGATCGCCGCCAGGTCGTCGATGAATTCGCGCAGGCTCTTGGGGTGTTTCAGGGGTTCCACGGGGACGTCCTCCTTCGGTTCGGAGGCCGACGGTAGGAAGGCGCGACAACGCGGACGTATCTCGGCGATATCTCCGCCGCTCAGGCCGTGGCGGACGCCGCCGCGGTCCCGATGGTGTCCGAGCAGGCGCAGGAGCAGGCCCCGAGTCCGCCGGCGGCATGGTCCTGCCCGGCCCGGTGATCCCGCCGACGGGGGTGCGCTGCGGCCAGGCCGCGCTCGGATTCGCAGACGCCTGCGACGTCGCCGAGGGACCGGTACAGCCGCAGGGCGCGCCCGAATTGGAAACGCGCGGTGTCGTACTCGCCGGCGAACGCCAGGGCGCGCCCGATCTGCCGATAGGCGCGCGCCTGGGCCGCCGGGTCGCCGAGCCGCTTGGCCGCAGCCAGGCCGATCCGGGCCTGGCGGGCGTCGTCGTGCCAGCGGCCGCGCAGCATGAGGCTGCACGACTGGGTCGCCGCCAGGCGCCAGGCGTAGGAATCGAAGCCGGCCGCCGCGGCGTGCGCCACCAGCGCCATCAGGACGTTCTGCTCCTGGTCCAGCCACGCCATGCCCGCGCGCTCCTCGGTGAAGGGCCGCGCCGCCAGGCCCGGCGGCAGCGGTACGCGGTCGGGCTCGATCCCGGTCGGCAGCGAGGTGTGGCTACGCTCCCCGGCCACGGCCCACAGCAGGTGGTATTCGAGCAACCGGTGCTGGGCCGCGCGGCGCTGCTCGGCGGTGGTGTCCTGCTCGACGAGCTCGGTGGCGAAGGCGCGCACCAGGCCGTGCATCGTGTAGCGGCCCAGGGTCGTCTCGGTCAGCAGGTTCACCGCGGCCAGCTCGGCGACCAGCGGCGCCGCCTCGGACGGCGGGAGGTCCGCCAGGGCCGCGACCGCCGGCACGGTGATCTCAGGGCCCGGATGCAGTCCGAGGAAGCGCAGCGTCCGGGCCGCGGCCGCCGGCAGCTGCCGGTACGACCAGGACAGGACGTTGCGGACGTCGCTCGTGTCGTCCCCGGGGTTCAGCGCGTTGAGCGCGTTGGACTCCAGCTGGGCGGCGAGCGCCTCCAGCGGGACGTTCGCCAGGACCACGGCCCGGGCGGCGGCGACGGCCAGAGCCAACGGCAGGTTGCCGCAGCGGTCGGCGATCGCCTCGATCGCGCGCTCCCGGCCCGAGACCCGGCCCGGCCCCAGCCGGCGCGCCAGCAGCTCGTGCGAGTCGGCCGCCGTCAGCGGCTCCAGCGTGAGCGCCTCGGCGCCGTCCAGCGCGACCAGCCCGGTCAGGCACCGGCGGCTGGTGACCAGGGCGCGGGCGGCGCCGGCGGGCAGAAGGGGACGGGCCTGGGAGGCGTCGCGGGCGTTGTCGATGACCAGCAGGACCCGCCGGGCGGCGACCCGGCTCCGGTACAGCGCCGCACGGCCCTGCGGCGTGGCGGGCACCTCCTCGGGCGGTACGCCGAGGAAGTCCAGCAGGGCGCTGACGGCGGCGTCGGTGGACAGCGGCCGGCCGTCGGCGGCGAATCCGTTGAGGTCCAGGTACATCCGGCCGTCGGGGAAGGCCGCGGCGGCCTCGTGGGCCCAGGTCAGCGCCACGGTGGTCTTGCCGACCCCGGCCGGGCCGGACAGCACTCCGACCCGGCAGACCGACTCGGCTTCGCGGGCATCGCTGGCATCGCGGGCGTCACGGGGGTCGCGGGCCTCGTCGGGACCGGCGAGCAGGCGTGTGAGCGCGGCCAGTTCCGTACGCCGGCCGACGACCAGCCGCGGTCGGGGCGGAAGCTGCGAGGGCGCGGCCGGGGCGGGTAGCAGGTGCTTGCCGCCGCGATGAGCCACCTCCCGATCGGCGCGCCACACCGCGACCACTTCCGACACAGGCGCTTCCTGCAGCACCAGCTGATGCAGCAAGCGCAGACACGGCGACGGATCCGATCCGACGGCCTCCCGCAGCCGGGCCCGGACCGCGCGATAGGCGTCCAGCGCCTCGGTCCGCCGGCCGGCGCCGTACAACGCGACCAGACGCCGCTCGTGGAGCGTGTCGAGGAACGGATGCGCGGCTATCAGGGCACTGAGCAGCGGCAGGGCCCGCTCGAACTGCCCCAGGCACAGCAGCGCGTCCAGGCGGGTCTCCTCCAGACGCAGACGCAGCGCGTCGAGCGCCGGACGGCAGTCGCCCTGGAGCCGCTCGCAGGGTACGTCCTCCAGCGGGTCGCCCCGCCACAGCGCCAGCCCCTCGTCGGCCAGCTGCCCGCCGGCCTCGAAACCGCCGCCGCACAACGCGTCTCGGGCCCGGGACTCCAGGGCGGCGGCGTGGAGGTGGTCGAGCTCGCACGGATCACGCACGTCCAGCAGATATCCGCCGGACGCCGTCCGGAGCCGCCCGGACGCCTCTCCCATGGTGCGGCGCAGCCGGGCGACGTAGTTCAGCACCGCGGCCTTGGCGCTCGACGGTTTCGCCTGCGGCCACAGGGCTTCGGTCAGGAAGTCGGTGGAGACGGTGTGGTTCGGGCGCAGCGCCAGGGTGGCCAGGATGACGCGCTGCTTGGCGGCGGCGACCGGCGTCGGGTCCGCGGCACCGGTCCCGACCCGCACCGGTCCCAGGATCGCCACGTGCATCCCAGCTCCTCCCCGCTGATGATCTGCTGGCATCCAAAACCCTAACTCCTCTTCTCAGTGGGGGGCGCGCGTTATCGGCGGGATAGGTCTGGCTCCTAGCTTGCGGCCGTAAGCACCCTGACCCGAGCTTGAGGAGCAACCATGCTGTCCGTCCCCACGTACTCCGCGGCCGAGCGCGACCGGCGCTGGGAGGTGGCCAGGGAACTGATGGCCTCCGAGGGCCTCGACGCGCTGGTCGCCTACGGCGAGCGCGAATGCGCGGACCTCGCGCCCTTCGCCCCGGACACGTACTTCACCAACGACCGGCCCGGGTCGATCGTCGTCTTCTGCCGCGACGCCGACCCGGTGCAGCTGGTCTGGTCCACGCTGCCGATCCAGGACCACATCGAGGCGATGAAGCGCGGCGACCAGCTGTGGATCCCGCCGCACGACATCCGGGTCGGCCGGAACGCGGCCGGCGTCGTGGAGGTGCTGCGCGAACACCGGCTGGAGAACGCGACGATCGGCGTGCTCGGCCTGGACCCGTTCCCGCCGTTCCACATCCTGCCGATCATGCCGTACGCGCTGTGGTCCGAGGTCCTGGCCGAGCTGCCCGGCGCCACGTTCAAGCAAGTCGGCATGAGCTACCTGTTCGCGACCATCCGCCAGTCCGAGGAGGAGCTCGCGGTCATCCGCTACTCGGCCGACGCCGGGGAGGCGATGGCGCGCGCCATGCTGGAGGCCACGGCCCCCGGCGTCGACGAGGCCGAGATCTTCACCGCCGGCATGTCCGCCGCCTTCCGGCGTGGTTGTGCGGCCCCGCAGATGCTGCTGTGGTCCGGGCCCGGTTTCATCTCCTGGGGCTCCCCGGCTTGGGCGTACCGGCCGCAGAGCCCGCGGGTCGTCGCCGAGGGCGACGTCGTCATGGCCGAGGCGTTCTGCCGGTTCGGGATGAAGGAGACCCAGACCCAGGTCGCGATCGCGGTCGGCGATCTTCATCCGGACCTTGAGGAGGCCGCGGTCATCGCCCGCGCGGCGTACGAGGCGGGGCTGGCCGCGGCGGTCGTCGGCAACACGTTCGGGGACCTGGCCGGGGCGATGCTCGGAGTGCTCAAGGAAGCCGGCGCGTGGAACGTGCACCCGATGGTGCACACGCTCAACCCCTACGGACCGGTGTGCGGCTTCGGCCAGGGACTGCGCCGGGTGCCGGAGGCGCTGGAGTACGGGCGGCTGTTCGAGCTGCCGACGATGGGCGGCGAGCTGCCGCTGGCGCCCGGCATGACGTTCGCGTTCGAGCCGAACGCGGTGGTCGACGGCAAGGCGGTGAACCTGGGCTGCACTGTCGTCATCGGACAGGACGGCCCGATCGAGCTCAATCCGTTCACGGCACAGTTGCTGCGGGCCTGAGGCCGGTGCGACGTTTCACTCCTCAACGCCGATGAGGACGACGAACACGCGACCACCGTCCGCCGGCAATCCCCCGCCGCGGCGCGCATAGGCCGCAACGGACACCGAACCGCTGGTGGAGACACCGCGCCTGCCACCGCGGCCCCGGCATGACGTAAGCGATCCAAGCCGACCGCCCCGCGAACCAGAGCGTCAATTGACTGATGTCCCACCGACGCCGCGCGGGTCAGGGTGACCTGGCCCGCAAGCGTTGAAAGGACAAGCCACCACCATGACCGTCATCGGCGACCCCGAGGATGAGCGCGCGACACCAGCGGCCGGCATCACCGGAACAGTCCTAGTGCCGGGAGACGACGAATACGCGGCGCAGACCGCGCTGTTCAACCTCCACCTCCCACTGACCCCGGACATCGTGGTGATCCCGGCCGACGCCGCGGACGTGCAGGCCGCCGTCCGGTACGCGGCCGACCGGAAGATGCCCATCGCGGTGAAGAACAGCGGCCACCAGGTCGTCCTGCCCGCCGAGGGCGGCCTGCTGATCAACACCCATCTCATGCGCGGCGTCGCCGTCGACCCGGAGCGCCGCACCGCCCGCGTCGAGGCCGGCACGCGCTGGCACGAGGTCCTCGAAGCGACCGAACCGCACGGCCTGGCGCCGATTCCCGGCTCCGCCCCGCACATCGGCGTCGTCGGCTACACCCTCGGCGGCGGGCTCAGCCCCGTCTTCGGCCGCAGCAAGGGATACGCGGCCGACCATGTCGTCTCCCTGGACGTCGTCACCGCCGACGGGGAGCTGCGCAAGGCCGCCGCGGACAGCGAACCGGACCTGTTCTGGGCCGTGCGCGGCTGCAAGGGCAACTTCGGCGTGGTCACCGCGATCGAGATCGAGCTGTTCCCCGTCACCCGCGTCTACGGCGGCGGCGTCTACTTCCCCGGCGAGCACACCGCCGAGATCCTGCACGCCTGGCGGTCCTGGGTGGCCACGCTGCCCGAGGAGGCCACCTCGTCGGTGGCCGTGCTGCGGCTGCCGGACCTGCCGCAGCTGCCCGAACCGCTGCGCGGGGCGTTCGTGCTGCACCTGCGGTTCGCCCACCTCGGCAGCGCGCAGGACGGGGAACGGCTGCTGGCGCCCATGCGCGCGATCGCACCGGCGCTGATCGACGCCGTGGCGGACATGCCGATCACCGGGATCGGCGCCATCCACAGCGATCCCGTCGACCCGGCGCCGTACTGGGACCGGGTGACGACCCTGCGGGACCTGCCCGCCGAGGCCCTCGACGCGCTGATCGCCGCGGTCGGGCCGGACTCCGGCTGCGGCCTCACGAGTGTGGAGATCCGGCACCTGGGCGGCGCACTGTCACGGGAGGCGGCGGTGCCGAACGCGGTGCCCAGCCGCGAGGCCCGGTTCACCGTCTTCGGGATCGGGATCGGGCCGGCGCAGTTCGAAGCCGGGCTCACCGCTCAGCTGGAGAACTTCGTCGACGTGCTCAAGCCCTGGTCCACTCCGCACCTCATCCCGAACTTCCTCTCGCCCTGGGAGGCGACCACCCCGGAAGCGGTGCGTGAGATCTACGGCGCGGCGAAGTACGAGCGGCTGCTCGAGGTGAAGGCGACGTACGACCCGGAAAACCTCTTCCGGGTCAACCACAACGTCCGCGCCCTCTGATCAGCCCTGACCGTGCTGGTCGCTCGGGGCGGGGTCCGGCGAGTACGAACCCTGCCCCGGCACCTGCAGCGGGACGCCGAGCTGCTCGGCACCCTCGACGGCGTGCGGCATGGCGGTGATGAAGTGCTGGACGTCGGAGTTCCAGATCCGGTGGAAGTTCAGCCGCTTCGGCTTGGTCTCACCGGGGAAGGCGAAGTACATCCGGCTCCAGAGCAGCCAGCCCTTCTTGATGCCGGTGATCGGGGAGGCCGTGATCGGCACCGCGAAGACGAACTCCTTCGGCTTGTTGGTCACCCGGGCCGCCCGGTGGATGACCAGGCTGGTGTTCGTCAGGGTGATGAAGTAGTAGTCGCGCATCGAGTAGATCACGATGCCGATCAGCCCGCCGACGAACGGGATGCGCTCCAGGACGTGGGCCAGCCACGGGCTCAGCCCGGTCTCGCAGTGGACGCACGCGACGAACCGCTCCCCGGGCGGCGCGACCTGCGAGAGGTTCTCGATGACTTGCTTGCGCATTCCCGCTCTGGTCAACGCCATGAAGGTGCCTCATCTGGGGTAGTGGCGGGCCGGCTGTGCGCCGGGGCCCGGAACCGGCGACGTGCGCGACGGCTCGGCCGAAGGTATCGGCCCGGCAGGGCGGATTCAATGTCCGGTCAAGCTTCGAGTCCGGTATTGAGGGGAAACCCCGATACGGCGCGGCCACGGTCAGACGGGCGGCATCAGATCACTCTCGCTGACGGTGTACGCCAGCAGGGGGTAGGTGAAGTCCACTTCGGTGTTCTCGCGACGCCGTAGTCGGTAGAACTCGCGCCGCTGGTCGTCGTCGGCCGCCGTGAGGCGCGCGCCTTGCGGAAGGCGCACCTCCTCGTCCCGGAACCGGACGAGGGTCTTCGACGTTCGAAAGGTCACGCCCAACCATTGGTTGTCCGCGTTCTCGGCGGGCCCCTCCAAGACGATCCTGTGCCTGAGGCGCCGGTTCAAATCGACCGAGAACACGACGACTCCGTTGTGGACCAAGGCGACCTCGAACTTCTCGCCGCCGGATTCCTTCGATTCGAAGATCAGCTTTCTCGGCGGACCCGCCTCAGGATGCCGGTAACAGGAGAAGACGGCGATGGACGACTCGTCGGCCAGGTCGAGGGCCTGGTCGGAATGGGCGCCCATGGTGGTGTAAGCGTTCGTGTAACCCTCGATCAGGGCATTGTTGAAGCCGACCGAAAGCGCCGCGCGTTCTTGAATACGCTGCGCCAGCTGGTCGTGCACCGGTCGGAAACGCTGCGCCGGGTTGCCGTAGCCGGTGGTGGTGCGCACGAGCGGCACATCACCCGCCTCGCCGACCTTGACCAGCACGGCGCCTCGCCGGCCCTTTCCGACGTCTTCCCAACTGACCGAGGCGGACAGCTCCTCGACGACATCGGCCTTGGCAGACAAGGCAAACGAGCGGATCCCGTCGGAGATCCTAGATTCGGGGAGCATCGTAATCCCCCATGTTCATGCTGAAGAAGATCTCGTCGCCGTAGTCGATGAAAGCCGAGGTCCTGTTCTCCTCGGCGTACAGCCTGCGCAGCTCGTCCATTCCCTCGGGCGTGGGCGGTTCCAGCTGCACCAGTTCCCCGGCTGCTTTGAGGAAGGTCTGGCCGTCCTTGTGAACGGCTTCGGCACTCGAACAGCGCACCACGTAGCCCAGGCGGGTCGGGAGCAGATCTGCGTCCAACATCGACGGCCGGATCTCGTGCGTGTACAGGCGGTTGGTGGACAACGGCATGAAGAACACGGAGCCGGGATAGAGAGTCAGAGCGAACTGCGCGGGGAACGCAGCCTCATCACGTTCTTCGGCCGGCTTCTTGAGGCGGAAGTGGAGTCTGGTCAACGCGCTGGCGTTCTTCACGCCGTAGTCGAAGGCGTCTCCGGCCAGCGGCCGCAACGTGTCGAGTCCGTCATAGAAGGTGCAGAAGGCCATGATGCCGTTGCCGGGCATGTCCTTGGTCTTGTCGGCATGGGACGAGATCTTGGCCTTGGACTGCTTGCGCTCAGCCGTGGCGAGGGTGTTGTGGTAGATCTGGGCCAGGACATGGTTCAGCGGCGCCGGGTTGTCGAAGACGGTGGTCGCCTCACGGTTCAAGGCATCCACGACGTCCCGGTCGGTCGGCTGGAAGCCTTCGGTCGGCCCCGAGAAGTTCGTGGAGCACCGGAGCAGGCGGAAGTGGAGTTCGTCGCCGTCTCGGGTGACCGGCGTCAGGTAGATCCCGCTGCGATGGGCCGTTCCGGGCTTGGTGGACTCCGTCAGGGACTGGAATTCATGCTCGGCGCTGATGCGTCCGAAGTGATCGGCACCGGGCTCGAAGAAGCGGCGGTAGTACACGCCGACGCCGTGCACGCGCATGGGAACCCGGCCGATGTCGATGAGGGTCCAGGGACTGCCGGCGTCCTCCGGGTAGCCCTGTGCCAGCTCCCGGACGACGAACACCCGGGCAGCCGTATCCAGCAAGTGGCCGCTGATCTCCGATACGTCGCCGCAGAGGTAAACGGTCTTCCCGGCGGGGTCGGACGCGCCGGCGGCAAGGTCCTCCGGCGTGATGACGGTCCCGAAGAAGCCCCTGATCACGTCACTGTCGTGCACCGTCGCGGGTGCGACCAAGATGTTGCCGGCATCATCGATGCGGGCTTCCGTCAGCTCTGATATGCGCATCGAGCCTCGATGCTCTCACGAGGGCCTCCGGCTTCATGGCCCGGGGCTGCACCATGATGCGGAGCAGGGCGAAGAAGCCGATGGCGACGGCTCCGGCGATCACCACGAGCACGCCGCGCTGCCACCACGACAAGCCCTTCGCCACGATGCTCGCCGCGCTTCCGCCCAGCACGGCGATGATCGCGGTGAACACGCCGAGGATCTCCACGACCCGGACCAGGCTGTCGTTCATGGTCCGCCGCACCTCGGCGACCTGGTCGGCCACGAGGCGCTCCAGATCCGCGGTCGCGGCCCGGACCTGCTCGTCGGCCGCGAGGCGGGCGGCCTCGGCCTGCTCCCGGATGGCCTGTTCGGCCAGGATCAGGTCGCGTTCCTGGACGATCCGCACGCGGTCGCGCACCTGGAGCGGGGATATGCGCTGCAGGCATTCGTCGACGGCCCGCAGCGCCTCGTCGTAGCGGCCGAGCTTCCGCAGCGCGAACGCCTTGCGGTACAGCGGATCGGGGCTGGCGGACTCGGCCATCACCGGGCGGTCGAGCAGGCGGAGCATCTGCTCGCCCTGGTCCGGCACACCGCGGCTCAGGCGCAGTCCCTCGACCAGACTCAGGGTGACGCGGTAGTCGTCCTCGGCGACCTCGAGCAGCGCGTTCATCTCGGCCAGCGCGTCCGGGTGGTTCTCGGCCAGCAGCGCGAACACGTGGTAGGCGCGCGAGTAGGGGTCCAGCTCGCCGATGTCCGGGCCGAGCGAGACCAGGCACTGCTCCATGTCCTCCCAGCGGTAGGCCAGACGCAGGGCGGCGAGGTGCAGGTGCAGGAGTGCGCGGCCGACAACGGACCTCGGGTCGCTGCCCTTGATCGCCGCCAGCGAGATGGTGTCGGGCTTGTCCGTCAGGTAGGCCTGGAACCCGACCTCGGCACAGACGTTGGCCGACTCCTGCCAGGTCGCACCGCCCAGGTCGAGCCAGGCGACGGTGGTGTCGACCCAGGACTGGCCGTCCTCGGCCAGCTTCGCGATGGCGTCGAACGCGGCGAGCCGCCAGATGCCGCGGCGGGCGTCGGCGCTGTGCGGGCCCAGCTTCCTCAGCCGGTCCAGTGCGTAGTCCCGGGCCCCTGGGAGCCTCAGCAGGGCCTGGGCGGGATCGCGACGGTGCCCTTCGTCGGTCGTGAGGTAGGCCTCGAAGGCCGCGGCGAGATCGGCATCGGCCCGGTGGCCACGGATCACCGGCGCAGGCACCTCGCGCACCCCCTGAAGACCGTCACAGACCTCGGCAGCGTCGTCCGGCCCGCGAACGCGCCGTTTCGCCAGTAAATCAGTGGTCTGTTTGACCGTCCAGACCCGCGCGGCCCCGCCCGGAAGGTCATCCGGGCGGGGCCGACGCGTGCCCATGTGATGGCTACTTGTAGCTGACCACCAGCTGCTGGCCCACCGACTGGGCCGGCGCCTTGACGGTGAGGGTGTGGGACGCGCTGTCCCACGTCCACTTGTCCGCCCTGACCCTGGTGCCGTTGATCGACACCGACGTCGGTGCCTGGGCGTTCTGGAACGCGATGGTCCATGCCCGCTGGCGCACCTGGCCGGTGAAGGTCCCCTTCGCCGGGGCGATGGTCACCTTGTGGTCGGCGTAGCGGATCTCGGTCGTCGCGCTCTGGGCGGTGTTCGTGGTCGTTCCGTTGTCCTCGTAGAGGGTGAAGGATCCCGGTGTGCCTTCGGCGACGGTCGCCGTGGCGTTGGTGAGCGGGTTCTGGTCGTCGTTGGCGACGGTGCCGGTGCGGGTCGCCATGATGCCGCCGGACTTGATGAACACCGGCATGGTGTCCAGCCCGGCCGTGATGTTCTGGACCGTGCCGCCCTGGTAGGTCTGTCCGGTGAAGTAGTCCGTCCAGGAGCTGCCGGCCGGGAACCACACCTGGGTGGTCGCCGAGTCGCCCGCCGTGGTCACCGGCGCCACCAGGACGTCCGGGCCGTAGAAGTACTCGCTGTCGTCGAACGCGTAGGCGTCCTGCTGGTCCGGGTACTGCAGGTAGGTCGGCCGGGTCACCGGGACGCCGGTCGCAGCGGCCTGATGGGCCAGCGTGTAGGTGTACGGCACCAGGTCCTCGCGCAGGTTCAGGAACTTCTCCGCGGAGTCCTTCGCGGCCGTACCGTACTGCCACGGCAGCCGGTCGCTGTGGTTGCCGTGCAGCCGGTCCACGGGCTGGAAGGCGCCGAGCTGCACCCAGCGCGCGTACAGGTCGTCCGGCAGCTTGGTGCTGCCGGGCTCGGCGCCGGTGGTCTGGTCGCCGGCGTTGTTGAAGCCGCCGATGTCGTGGCTCACCGCCGACAGGCCGGTCGAGGCCGACTCGCCGGGGGTGTAGCCGACCTCCATGGCGAGCGTGGCCCAGCTGGAGGTGGTGTCGCCGGTGAAGTGCACCGTGGTGCGCTTGTCGGCCCACGGCCCGGTGGCCAGCCCGACCGAGCCGCTGTAGCCGCCGGCGTTGAGCGAGGAGTAGGCCCGCGAGAACGCGAAGCCGCGGCCGACGGTGGAGTCGGTGTCCCACGCGTAGTTCTGGTTGATCCACGAGTCCGGCGTGACGCCGGCCAGCGAGGAGGTGGAGCTGTCACAGCACCAGTCCAGCCACCAGAAGTCGTCGCCCTGGTTCTGGATCTGCTGGTGCAGGCCGAAGTACGCCGACAGCTGCGCCGGGTTGCCCCAGTCGAAGCAGTACTGCCCCGAGCCGCACGACGGCAGCGAGCCGCCGGCCGCCGCCAGCGCCGCCGGGTACTGCGGGTCGGCCTGCTGGACGCTCGGGTGCACGTTGAGCGTGGTGTGCAGGCCCTGCGAGTGCGCCCACGCGAAGTACGCGCTGGGGTCGGGGAACTTGGAGGAGTCCATCTCCCAGCCGTCCCAGGTGCTCACGGCCTTGAAGTCGGTGTCCGTGACCAGGACGTCCAGCGGCGTGTTCTGCGACCGGAAGGTCGGCAGGATGGTGTTCTCGTAGTCGGCCGCGGTGTGGTCGTAGTACTCGGAGTACCAGACGCCGTAGGCCCAGCGCGGCAGGAGCTCGGACGGGCCGGTCAGCGTGGCCAGGTCCTTGAGTCCCTGCTGGTAGTCCTGGCCGTAGCCGAACACGTAGCCGTCCTGGTAGGGCTTGCCGCCGGTGGACGGACGCTGCGACACCTGGTGCGCCGAGCTGTTGAAGATCGCGGAGGCGGTGTCGTCCAGCAGCGTCCACCCGTCCTGGTAGAGCAGGCCGGGCGTGCTCAGGACCTCGCCGTTCTGGCCGTCCAGGCCGCGCCGGTAGCCGCCGAGCGCGGCGTGCGGGGCCAGCAGCGGGGTGCCGTTCTTGACGACCGCGACGGTGTCGAGGTTGACGTGGCAGGCGTCCGCGGTGGGGCAGCCGAGGGTCACCGTGTTGTCGCCGGCCGCCAGGGTGACGGGGATCGAGACGGTGCGCCAGCTGTCCCAGCTGCTGGTCGGCGCGAGCGTGGTCGTGGCCGGGGCGCCGGTGCCGACGGCGACCGAGATGGTGCGCGGGTTGGCAGCCCCGGTCTGGCCGAGGTCGGTCTGCCAGTTCGCGTAGCGCAGCTGCAGTTGGTAGGCGCCGGCCTGCGGCACACCGGTCACGGCGATGGCGTCGGCAGCGGTGGTCGAGCTGAGACCGCCGACGAAGCCCGCTCCGGCGTAGTCGTTGTGGTTGTTCTGCAGGGAGGCACCGCCGGTGAGCGCACCGGACTCGGCCTGGCAGATCGTGCCGAAGGCGCAGGGCTGGGCCTGCGGCGCGCCCGGGCCCGGGTAGCTCGCGCCCGGCGTCACGACGGCCAGGCTGTCGAGGTTCACGTTGCCCGAGTCGGAGGCCGTGCGCGCGATGGTGACGGTGTTGGCCCCGGCGTTCAGCGTCACCGGCGCGGTGGCGACGGCCCAGGTGTCCCAGTTGGCCGTGGTCGGCAGGCTCAGCCGCGCCGCGGCGCCGCTGCCGACGGTCACGCTCAGGGTGCGGGTGACGTTCTGGCCGTCGCCGCCGGTGCTGTTGGCGTAGCGGGTGGCGAGCTCATAAGTGCCCGCCGTCGCCGCGGTGACTTGGAACGACAACGAGTTCCCGGTGGCTTGGAAGCCCGCGGCGAAGCCGGTCCCGGTGAAGCCGCTGTGATCGCTGGCAACCGAAACGCCGTTGAGGTTCAGGCCCTCGGCCTCACACAGAACGCCGAACTGACACGTCGGCATCGGGGGCGGAGCCCAGGGCTGAGAGGTGACGCTCTGCTTGCCGGCCCGCTCGGTGATGATCAGGTTCCCGGCCGTGAAGGGGCCGGAGCCGACCTTGTAGCGCAGCTGCTCCTGGCCGGTGTCGATGGTGAGCCAGCCGTTGGCGGTCGACTTCGTGAAGTGCGTGGGGGTGAAGCCGTCGCGGCCGATGGCGTTGAAGGTCGGGTCGTTCTCGAAGACGCCGTTCCCGGCGTATTCGGTGCGGATGAGGGTCGGTGAGAGGACTTCGAACCTTGCGTCGCCGGAGACGACGGCGCGCTTGGCCGCGCTTTGCGCCGTCGCGGCCGACGCGGCTGACGCCGACACCGCGGTCACGGTGCCGGCCAGGACGAAGCCTGCGGTGACGGCCGCGGTCGCGAAACGCCACCGTGCTCGTCGTGGGGGACGGATGGGCATCAGAAAGCTCCTTCAGCGAACGGGAGGGAGGGAAGGAGGGACTAACTACGGGACACAGGACTGGTCGGTGAAGCGGTTGGACTCGGACAGGACGAGAGCCAGGGCGCCCATCAGCGAGGCACGCGGACCCAGCGCCGAGGCTCGCACCACCGGCGCTCCGAACGGCACGGTCGCCAGCTCGGCGTGGACGGGGTCGAGCAGCAGCGGACCGAGCGCGGTCAGCTCGCCGCCGAGGGCGATCACCGAGGGGTTCAGCACCAGCGCGAGCGCGCCGAGCGATCGGGCCAGCCGCCGGGTGCCGTCGCCGACCACAGCCAGGACGTCGGCGTCGCCGCCCTCGGCCCGGAGAATCAGCTCATTGACGTCATCGATCCGGATCCCGCGCGCCGCCAGCCGGGCGAGCATGCCCTCGGCGCCGGCGTACAGCTCCAGACATCCCCGCCGGCCGCACCAGCACTGCGGGCCGTCCGGGTCGGAGGTGACATGGCCGAGCTCGCCGGCGTACCCGTCGCGTCCGCGGTAGATACCGGAACCGAACGCGATACCGAGCCCGACCCGGCTGGCGACCTTGACGTAAAGGAGATCCTGCCCCTGCGGCGACGCGGCGACCGACTCGCCGAGCGCGCCGAGATTGGCGTCGTTCTCGACCGCGGCCGGGATCCCCCACGTCCGGCCGATCTGCTCGGCCAGCGCCGGCCCGTTCCAGCCCGGCAGCACACCGGGGACGAGCAGTCGCCCGCTGTCCGGCGCGATCGGCGCCGCGATGCTGATGGCCGCCCCGACGATCTGGTCGCGGTCCGCCTCGGCCTCGGCGAGCGTGGTCTCGATGCTCCGCATGACGATGTGCATGCCGCGCTCGGCCGAGTGCCCCTGCGGCAGGGGCACCCACCGCTCGGCCAGCACACTGCGCGACAGGTCCCCGACCGCCACGGCCACGTGCCGCACCCCGACGTCGACCGCGATGGCCAGCCCGGCGGCCCGGTTGAGCGCGAGCCGCGTCGGCGGCCGCCCGGGACTGTCGGCGGCGGGCTGTGCGTATTCCGAAACCAGCCCGCGATCCGCGAGCTCCCCGATCAGGCTGGACACCGTGGCCCGCGAAAGCCCGGTACCGATGATCAACTCAGCCCTCGTAGCGCTGCCGGAACGCCGCAGTATGTCGACGACCCGCGCGCGGTTTCCCGCACGGATCGCCTCACTGGTCGGCTGTACCCTGCGCTGCATGGAGCCCTCTCGGGTCGAAGACTGACGCCACACACCCTTGGCGTGCGGCGGACTTCCGTCAAGACTTCGACAAAAGGCTGTAGTTTTGCCAACCCCTGGGTAACCCTGACGCGTAACCACGTGATGGCATGCACAGCATCCGCAGCCGAGACGAATGAGCAGAGCCCTGTGACGGCCTCGTAACCCGAAGTATTTGGGAAACAGCCCTCGCAGTACGCCTACAAGGTCAGTGAGTGCCGCGAGACCGTGTCGCGTCGACGGCAGCAGATCGCTTCGCGCGGCGGGAGATGCCAGCACGGCGGAACAGATGGACAGTACTCAGACTGTTGACGTCTTCACGGACGGCTTTCGTTCCTTCGGCGAAGCTTGCGGTCAGGACACCGCACCTCTCGGCCGCCTCGTTGAAGTCTTGCCAGCCCTGCGCCGACAGACGCCTGCGTGTCCTTTCGGCGATCGTGTCGAGTTCGACGTACGCGTTCGTGAGCTCCCTCGCCAGTGACGTCACACGGTCGGGAGCCTCCAAGAGCAAGATCGAATATGATGTCCATCGGTCGTGCTCATGACCTATGACCTGAGCGTAGAGCTGATCTCGCTCCTCTGACGTGCTCACGCCTTCACGCAGGCTGATCAGGAGCCTTCGCCACGCCAACTCGTACTCAACGCCCGCGCGCAGGAAGTCGGCATATACGGCCCTGGTCACTTTGGTCTCTTCAGCCACGATCGCTGCCCGCGTCTGCGCCTGACTCAGCCGCAGCTGCGTCCGCGCAGTGGTGACGCTGCCCCACATCGCCGCCCCCGCACCGAAGGCCGCGCCGATGAGCCCTGCCACTGCACTGGTGACGTCCGACCCCATAATCACAGAATTATAACAGAATACTGATTCAACCTCGCCGCCGCGACCGTTGACACACGAACAGGCCACCCGGCCGCACCCGGCGCAGTCGAATGTCCACGGCCGGACAGAATCGCAGAATTGTCACGCCGCGAAACCGCGACTTCACCCGTCAACACAATGGCAATATAGACGTCACATGCTATATATAAACAAGAGCCTGTCGGCGGGAATCTCTCCGGAGGGCCGGCTCGACCACCAGCAAGGCGAAAGACCGTGCCCGCAATCCCCGCGCAGGCTCGAAACACAACGCCTTACCATCCTTCGCGCGCGAGCCCGCGCCACGATCGCCTGGCACGCCGGCAGGCCGACCCGCCGCATGGAGCCGCGACGCGCCCCGCACCCGACAGCTCGGCGCCGTTCACGTCCATATTCCTGAACTACGGTGCACCAGGCGAAACGAATCAGTATCCTGATCGCTTCCGCGAGGGCCGGCGCCGCTCACCCTCGGCCGACACCCGAGCCCGACGGGAAGCAGTCTGCATGACCGGCCTGCAAACTTTGGTCGTTTTGCGCCAAGATCATCCCTTACGTCCGGAGCTTCGGTATGCTCGAAAGGCCAGCTACCGAAGACTTCGAGCCAGGGAGGGCATCGTGAACGCAAGGTGGGAGGCGGACCACTCCGCCTCGTTCAGGCGACGGCTCGGCAAGTCGGCATCCGAACTGGAGATCACGGACAACAATCCGAGTTGCCCCGATATGTGGGAGCTGGACAACGGCGATTTCGCCATCATCGGGCGGGACGCCACCGAGGCCTACGACGGCCGGCTCCCCCCGGGCGTCAGCGTCGGCATGGACGAGAGACTCGTGGTGCTTCCACGGCTGCTGGTGGTTTCCGCCAAGGAAGACATTCCCGGTGAATAGCCCACCGCAGCGACCGTCCGGCGTCAGGCTCACCGCCGAAGAGTACATCAAAGATTTCTTCCCAAGATTCTGGCATATCTCCGACGGAGACTTCTGGAAACTCGAACGCATCCAGTCGTTCCAGGAGGAGAACAGCGAAAGCTGGAATGCGTTCGCGCGTGGTGACCGAGTCGAAGCCCTCCGCCTGATCGAGGACAGACGGAACTCGCTGGCAGATTACTATGCCAAAGTAGCGCAGAACGGCTTCACGACATACCGCGCCCGCGTAGTCGAGGAAGAGATCACTCCGTATCTCCAGTGGGAGCTCCAATCACTGCGCCAGCGAAACGAACTCGGCGAGCAGATCAGAGTGGTCAGTGCGACGGAGGTGGCCCCGCTGGAACGGCAAGGCATGCTTCCCGAGATCGTGACCGTGGGAACCGATGCCGTCTACGAGGTCCTCTACAACGAACAAGGCATGAACACAGGCGCGGTGCGCTCCGAAGCGCCGGCAGATGTCAACGGCTGGCGGACCTTCATCCGAGATCTCTTCTCAGTGGGCCAGGATATTGACATCTTCCTCGACCGGCAAGGAATCCCCCTGCACCGCGGAAACGGATAGTCGTACGAGCTCGACAGGTCAAGGGTCGTCAACCTACGGGAAAAATACATCATGAACCGGCCTCCCCATCGAGAAGAGCCGGAGGAAAACCGGCATCAGGCGCCCCGTGGCGCCGACTTCTCGGCACCACGACAGCTACCGAGTGATATTCGCTGCTTCGTGAACCGCGACACGTCGTTACGACAACTCGACGTGTTCTTCACCGAGGATCGAGAGCAAGCTCAGGTCTCGACGGTTTGCGTGGTTGTCGGCACCGCGGGCGTCGGGAAGACCTCGTACGCGATCCACTGGGCCCACGGAATCGTTGATGAGTTTCCTGATGGCCAACTCTTCGTCAACCTGCGCGGCTACGATCCGGGACCTCCCGTGGCCCCCGATCAGGTATTGGAGCGCTTCCTGAGCGCTTTGGGCGTACCCCACGCCGCCATTCCGGCCGATCTGGAATCACGGGCAGACCTTTACCGCTCCCAGGTCGCCGGGCGTAGAGTGCTGATCGTCCTCGACAACGCCTCAAGCGTCCGCCAGGTACGTCCGCTTCTGCCGGGAAGCCCAGGGTGCCTGGTACTGGTGACCAGCCGAAGCCGACTTTCCGGGCTGGTCGCAAGGGACGGCGCCCGGCGCCTGTCGCTCGACATGCTGAACGAGATGGAAGCGATCTCCCTGATCAGGAGTTTGATCAACGAGTACCGCCCCAAAGACGATCCCACCGATATCGCGGAATTGGTTCATCTCTGCGCACGCCTACCCCTGGCCCTGCGAATCGCCGCCGAGAACGCCGCCCGCCGGCCGCAGATGCCGCTGGGTGAGCTGATCGGAGAATTGCGGGATGAGTCTGCACTCTGGGACGCCCTGGCCACCGGGGATGATGAAGAAGCAGACGCGGTACGCTCGGTCTTCGCCTGGTCCTACCGCGCGCTCACGGATGCGGCCAGTCGCTTGTTCCGGCTGCTCGGTGTCCACCCGGGAGCTGATTTCAGCAGCCGGGCCGCCGCAGCATTAGCCGACATCCCGCTGGGAAAGGCACGGCGCCTCCTCGACGATCTCGTCGGCGCCCACTTACTTGAACAACAGTCATCGGACCGCTACAGCTTCCACGACCTCCTCCGCGCCTACGCGGTTGACCAGGTCCGCGACGAAGAAGATCCCTCATTTCTGGCGTCAGTGCTCCGCCGACTGCTTCTTTGGTACCTGAGACAAGCCGCCGCCGCGGCAGCCATCGTCATCCCTGGCACGGCTCCGGTGACCCTGGCCAGCTCTGGCAGTGATTCTCACGACATCACTTTTCCCGATTATCACGATGCCCTTCACTGGTATGAGCAAGAACGCTCCAATCTGATCGCCGCCACGCAGAGCGCCGCCGAGGCGGGCTTCCACGACATCGCATGGCAGCTACCGGTATGCGTGTATCGCATCTACGCGCGATACAACGACTTCGATGACTGGCGGATCACCAGTACGTACGCGTTGGCCTCGGTGAGAACCATGGGCAACCGAGGCGGCGAAGCGCTCGTCCTGGAGAGCCTCGCCAAGTTGCATACCCAGTCCCACGACCTTCCTCAGGCCATCGAATACCACGGGGCGGCGCTCGCGATCCGCAGGGAACTCAGCGACCGCTTGGGCGAGATCTCGTCGCTCAACGGAGTCGGATTGGCGATGCTCCGAGCGCATCGCCCGGCGGAGGCGAAGACCTATTTCTCCGAGACATACGCACTCGCGATCGCATCGGCGGACCGCGAATGGCAAGCCATCGCCGCCAACGCGCTGGCGTACGCGCATGTGGAGCTGGAGGAATTAGGGCATGCCGAATCACGCCACGAGGAGGCCGTCGCCCTCTTTCGCGAGTTCGGCGATCGTGCATCCGAAGGAGACGCCCTGCGCTGTGCGAGCCAGATCCACCGAAGCTCGGGCCGATTGGCACAGGCACTTGCCTCAGTCCAGAGTGCGCTCGCCATCGCCATGGATTTCGACAACCGGGTGTGGGAGGCCTGGTGGTTGATCGAGCTCGGCCAGGTCCAGGCGGCCCTCGGCAAGCACGACGAGGCCGTCGAGTCCTACCACCGATCAGGGGTCTTGCACCGCCGGATCGGTGATCGGAACCGGGAAGCGTGCTCGTGGGATGCCACTGGCGTGTCGTTCCTCGAGCAAGGGCAACCTCAACAGGCTGCCGAGTTCCATCGTCAAGCAGCCAATGCCTTCAGGACGGTTGGCAACCAGTGGCAGCTGGCTCTGGCCTCGGCGAATCTCGCCACAGCTCTGGCAGCAAGCCACAAAGAGCAGGAAGCGCTGATCAGCGCCAACGATGCGCAAGGGTTCCTCACCGAGTTCGAAGATCCTGCAGCCAAGCGCCTCCTGGCGAGGGTGCGGACCTTGCTCTCGTCGTTGACGCCCTGATCACAGCGCTAAAGGTTCACAATTCCGCTCAGGAGATGCCTTATGGCCAGGGCCCTTAGGATTGCGCTCGTATCGTTTCGATCGGATATCTTCACGGCACTGCACGCGGGCTGTTTCCAAGCCGGCCACGAGGTGGTTCTCTACGCGATCGGCAGGTCCGCCCGGCCAGGACGACAAAGCTATCCCACCATGGGAGAGAAGGTGTCCGATGTCCTGACCGTCGTCGCACCAGAGACCACGCTGGTTCTGCCGGGCGACATCGACGGTCTGTCGACCTCGGTCCGTGGATTCGGCATCGACCTGGTCGTGGTGTGCGGCCTGACCTGGCGGCTCACGGCACAGGCTCTCCAGGCGCCACGGTTGGGCGTCATCAACGTGCATACTTCCTCGCTTCCGAGGTATCGCGGTCCCGCGCCGATCCAGTGGGCGATCCGCAATGGGGACCAGTCAATCGGCGTCACAGCACACTGGATGAACGAACGGATCGACAGCGGGAGCATCATCGTCCAGCGCGGCGGCATCCCGCTGCCCGAGTATGTGCGATTCGATGAGCTCTGGCACGATGTCGCCCCTGCTATCCGTGATCTAGTCGCGGAGGCGGTGACACTGGCCGCAGATGGCTACGACGGCGTTCCTCAAGACGAGAGCAAGGCGACCTACGCAGGCATGTTCGGGGCTGAAGACTCCACGATCAACTGGTCATGGCCAACGCATGACGTGCACAACCTGGTCCGCGCCTTCCACTTCGGCACGGGCATCCCGGGACCTTTCGCGACGGTTGACGGAGAGCAAGTCCGCGTTCTCCGGACCCGCCTCACGCCTGGTGCGGGTACCCGGGTAGAGCTACCAGATGGACCGTTGTGGATCGAGGAGGCTGAGCCCACGGCGGCCATGCCGGCCGCCGACCTTGCATGATGGGCCGACCTTGCATGATGGGCCGCACGCGGCATTCGGCGCGTAACTCAATCCGTCAGCGGAAGCGGCCGCTGCTCCGCCCACAACGCCGAAGCGTCACCGGCCGTCACCGGACGCGAGTACAGATACCCCTGCCCGGCCCGGACGCCGAGCTCCAGCAGCCGCCGGTGCTGGTCCCAGCCCTCGATGCCCTCGGCGATGGTGCGGATTTCCAGGGTGTCGCTGATCGTCAGCAGGCCGCGGACCAGGCGGCGCATGCGGTCGGAGGTGGTGAGGCGGCTGGTGAAGGATTTGTCGATCTTGATGATGTCGATCGGCATGTCGTGCAGCGAGATCAGCGAGGCGTAGCCGGTGCCGAAGTCGTCCAGGGCTATGGCGACGCCCAGTGCGCGCAGGTCCCGCAGGCGCTCGCGGACGCCGACGTCCTCATGGTCGAGCAGGGCTGTCTCGGTCACCTCGAGGACCACGTGGCGGGGGTCGATGCCGGTCTCGGCGAGGACGTCGCGGACCGCCTCGACGAAGCCCTCGCCGCGCAGTTGGTGGACCGAGACGTTGATCCCGATGAAGCAACCCTCGCCGGTGCGCGGGACGTTCCAGGCCACGGCCTGTTTCACCGCCAGCCGCAGCATCTGGTTGCCCAGCTCGCGGATCTGGCCGGTCTCCTCGGCGAGCGGGATGAAGGAGTCGGGGCTGAGCAGGCCCAGGGTCGGGTGCGGCCAGCGGGCGAGGGCTTCGAAGCCGGCGATGCGGCGGGTGTTCAGATGGACGATGGGCTGGTAGAAGACGTCCAGCGAGCCGTGTGCGAGCGCGTCGTCCAGGGCCGAGCGCAGTTCGGCGCGGCGGACGGCCTGGTCGAGCAGTTCGGCGTGGTAGCGGCGCCAGCGGGCCTTGCCCTCGGCCTTCGCCGCGTACAGGGCCAGGTCGGCGGCGCGCATCAGGGCGTCGGGATCCCCGTCCTCCTCCGGCCCGTGTCCCCCGCCGCCGGAACCGGCCGTCTCGCCGAGGACCGCCAGTCCGACGCTCGCGGTCACCCGCAGCGGTCCGGCGTTGGACTCCACCGGTTCGTCGAAGGCGTCGAGGACGCGCTGCGCGACGGCCTCCAGCCCGGCGCGCTCGGGGCCGTGCGCCATCAGGACGGCGAACTCGTCGCCGCCGAACCTGGCCACGGCGTCCTCCTCGCGGACGTTCTCCGTCAGCCTCCCGGCGACCGCCACCAGCACCTCGTCACCGATCGGGTGCCCGAGGGTGTCGTTGATCTCCTTGAAGTCGTCGAGGTCGACCATGAGCAGGCCCGCGGCGCCCATGCGGCCGGTTCCGGCGTCGAGGTCCTCGTGCATCAGGAGCCGCAGTCCCTGCCGGTTCATCAGTCCGGTCAGCGGGTCGGTCAGCGCCTGCCGGCGCAGTTCCTCCTCCAGCCGGCGCTCCTCGGTCACGTCACGCAGCGTCAGCACGATCCCGCGCACGGTCGGATCCGCCCGCAGGTCGCTCCACCGGGCCTCGGCGCGCACGATCCGGCCGTCCCCGGTCTGGACGCGGACGGCGCTGGGCCAGTCCGGGGCCGCCTGCGGGTCGCCGAGCTGGTCGAAGCAGCGGGCGACCAGCGCCTGGTCCGGCTCGGAGAACAGGTCGGCGACCGAGCCCTCACCCAGCCTGTCGCCGAACAACTGCTTCGCGGACGGACTGGAGAAGCCCACCCGGCCCTTCGGGGAGACCACGATGACGGCGTCCTGCGCGTCCGCGATCAGCGTGTGCAGGTAGGCCTGCGTCTCGCCTTGCAGCGTGGTCGCCTGCCACGCGCGCAACGCCTGGAGGAGCCGGGCGAAGACGAGCAGGAACAGCACGACACAGCAGCCGGCGAGCACGAGGGTGTCCGTCGGCGCGGCGCGGTATGCGGTGATGAGCAGGAGCACCGGGCTGACCAGCGCCGCGGAGCACAACACGGCGACCCAGGTGCGCGGCGCGACCAGGGCCCAGGGCCGGCCGCTCAGCGGCCGCACCAACTGCGCCATCGACGGCAGCAGCGCGGCCAGGCCCCACGCGATGTAGAACGCCGCGTAGCCGATGATCTCGCCGGGCACCGACCAGGACGGATGCAGTTCGGCCACCGCGAAGTATTCGTCGCCGTACAGCATCCCGAGCGCGCCGACCAGCAACAGCGGAACCGGCGCCGCTCGCCCCCGCCCGGCGAGCGGGAGTTGCAGCGCCAGGGCCAGGAGCAGCGCGTCGCCGAGCAGGTAAGTGATGAGGACCGTCTTGTCCAGCCCGGGCTGGTTTCCCAGGCGCCCGGACGGAATGACGAAGACGCTCCAGGACAGCGCCCCCAGACCGATGGCCACGATCAGGATGTCGAGCAGCGTCCCGCGGCGGTACTCCGACGTGTCCCGCAGCACGAATCCCAGCAGGGCGACGGTCGCGATCGGGTAGACGGTCACGTAGATCGCATCGGCCACGGTGGGGAACGGGCCAGCCCCGCCCACCGAACCGCCCAGCGCCTGGTACACCACGTCGCCGATGGCCTCGACCAGCAGCGCGGCGCCCACCAGCAGCCAGGGCAGCGCCGGCCGGGGCCGGTACCGGACGATCCCGACCGCCACAGCCGCCACAGAGGTCAGCGCCAGCACCGTCCACCACAGCAGCTGCCCGGAAGGCAGCAGCTCATAGGCGGCGAACGCCCCCGCCGAGATCAGTAGGAAGCCGGCGATCAGGCCGCGGGTGGCCGCGCGGGCGCGCCGCACCGGCTCAACGGCCGTCGGAGCGCCGCTGAGTGGGGGAACCTGTCCCGGCGTCGAATCCCACAGATCCAATTTTGCGCCTGGTACCGCCACACCAGCAGCCTGCGTTGGGCCAAACGATGCGCGCCCGGCTCCGCGGCAATTCCGTTGCGCCACCGCCGACGCTGCTGCGAGCATCGCGACCATGAACACGCGGAAGGTCGACGGCACCGTCGGCGCATGATCCAGGCAGAACGCCGGGAGGCGTTGCACCAGGCCATGATCGACCGGGACTTCCCGGTCATCGAGGAAGCACTGCGGGGAGATGACCTCGCGCTCAGGCGCGCCGCGTTGCGGGCGGTCAGGACCCTCCCGGTGGCCGACGACGCCGCGGCGGCGGTCCTGACGGACGCCTCGCTTGACCTGCGGCGGGCCTTCTACCGGACCCTGTTCCACGCGCACCGGACCGCGCTGGCCGACCGGCTGCTGCCGGCGGTGCGGCAGCAGTGGGGCGACGGCGAGGCCGCGGCTCTGCTGCCGGCGTGCTCGGCGCGGGTGGCGGCGGATCGGCTGCCGGGGCTCGCGCACGCGGTGGGTTCGTGGACCGCGCTGGCCCGCCGGCACCCGGAGGCCGTGCTGGACCACATCGAGAGCGGCGATCCGGCGCTCGCCCTCGGCTACGGGTTCTGGCGGCGGTGGGAGAACGTCCTCGCCATGCTCGCGGAGTCGCTGCCGGCGCGGACGATCGCGTTTCTGCAGACGCAGGACACGCGCTACGGCCTCCACCTCCCGGCGCGCGCGATGACCGCGCTGGTGAAGGCCGACCCGATGGGCGCCTGGCCCGTGGTGACCTCCGACCAGCGGCCGCGAACCAGCCGGCTGCACTACCGGGCTGTGTCAGCCCTCGATGACGCCGCGATCATCGACTACGTGGACGGCGACGTCTACTCGCTGTGGGCGGTGCTGGGCCACCTGCCGACGGCACGGCGCGAAGCCCTGGTCGACGCGTTCGCCGCGGCCGCTCCGGAGCGCCAGCCGATGTGGGCCGAGCCGCTGCTCGACGTGCTGCCGCCGGCCCGCGCCGCGGCCGAGGCCCGGCGGATGCTGGAGTGGTACCGCCCGCAGTGGCACGCGGTCCGGGGACGCTCCCAGGCCGAGGCGGTCGAGCTGATGCTGGCGTCGTATCTGCCCACGGCCGAGGCGGTCACGGTGCTGACCGAGGCGGTCGAGTCGGGCACCTCGACGGTCCGGGTGGCGGCCCGGTCGCTGCTGTTGCGCTGTGTGGCGCGGACCGGCGAGGCGGCCGAGGTGCTGCGGCAGGTCGAGGCGCTGGTCCCGCGCGTACTGAACGAGCCGGATCCGGTGCGCGGCAGCTTCCTGGAGTCGCTGGTCAGGCTGCCGGTCGCGGTGTTCGGAGACGACTGGGTCCCGGTGCTGGAGCGGCTGACGACGGTCGCGATCCAGGCACGGGACGGCTCGGAGTCCACGCGGCGGTCCCTCAGGATCCTGGCCGGCCGGACCCTGCGGCATCAGACGTCGCCGGGCTTGCGGGCGTGGGCTTTGGACGTGTACCGGCGGCTGGTGGCCCGGTTCGGCGCGGCGGGGCTGGCCGTGCCGGCCGCCGAGGTGGTGAATCCGCCGCCCGCGCCTCGGCGCCGCCGCGGCCGTGGCTACCGTCCGCCGACGCCGCCGGACGACTGGCGGCTGGACCTGGCGCTGTTGCCGGGGCAGGAGCGGGAGCTGGTCGAGGTGCTGCGGCCGTGGCTGGATGACGCGGTGGTTGTCAGGGAGCTGCGACGGGCTCTGGGCCGGCGGGCCGAGAACTGTGCGGAGCTGCCGGCACCCGTCGCCGAGGCCGCCGAAAACACTGAGGCCGCCGAAGCCGCCGAAGCCGACGGAACCGCCGAGACCACCGAGGCCACCGAGGCCACCGAGGCCACCGAGACCACCGAAGCCGCCCTGGCGCGCCTCCTCGCCGACGCGAACGGCCCGCGCTCCCCCGAAGCCGTCGCGGCCCTCGCGGCGTGCTGCGCGCGAGTCCGCCCCTCCGTCCTCGGGCCGGCGCTCGAATCAGCCCTCTTCGCCCCGGACAGCAAGGTCACCCTGCGCAAGCAGGCGGTCCACCAGCTCCGCCGCACCCGGATCCCGGGCCACCTGGACGTCCTGCTGCGGGCCTGGCATCGGCCCGACACCCACCGCGACGTGCGGGTGGCGATCGCGGTCGTGCTGCGCGGCGCCACCGAGGAACCGCGCGCGCTGGAGGCGGTCGCCGCCTCGGTCCGCCCGGGAATGAGCGAGCTGATGATCCGCACGCTCTTCCAGCCCCATCCGCAGCAGTACCCGCCGCAAGCGCGCGCCGCCTACGCGGCCCTGGTCCGGGACCTGCTGCGGGCGTCGGACGACGGCGGCGTCCGGTTCCGGGGCCTGAAGGCGTTCCGGGTCTGGGCGCCGTGGTACCGGGGCGGCATCGACGAACTCGTCGACACCCTCTTCGGGCCGGATCCCGACGAGGCCGAGCTGGCCGCCTCGCTCATCTGGGCTCTGATGTCGACCGGATCCGGGGTGGACCGGGCCCCGGAGGTGCTGCGCCGCCTCGCCGACGATCCGGCGCGGGCCGGGCACGCCGCCATGCTGACCACTGCCATCGCCAATCTGCGCAACCGGTATCAGACGCCTGAGCCGTGGACGCTGGACCTCGTCGAGCGGTCGCTGGCGGCGCTGGCCTCCGAGCCCGGGCACGTGCGGTTCGCGCTGCCGCTGGCGCTGGCGCTCGTGGATCCGACGGCCGAGGACCTCGACGGGCGTCTCATCGCCTACGCGGACCTGCTCGCGGGCCGTCCCTATCTGGCCGGCGTCTCCGAGCACGGCCTGCGGGAGCGGATCACCCACCAGACGGGACCGCGGCCGCCGGCCCGGCTCCTGACCGCTGCCCGTACGCTGGCCGATCGCGGCGATCTGGCGGGCGGCCTGGTGGCCACGCAGCTCGCGAAGGCGGTGATCGACGCCGGGAGCCGGGACGAGGGCTGGCGCGAGGTGGTCGCCACCCTGCGCACCTCGGCGCACCTCGAGGTCGCCGACACCGCGCGGGCCATCACGCCCCGCAAGCCAGGAGAAGAAGGGCACTGATTCCCGCCGTTACCGTGATGGTCGTGGCGAAGACAGCAATCGGACCCGACGAGCTGGGCCGGCGGTACGACGCGTCGGCCTCCATCACCGATGTCATGAACGAGGGGCAGGTGCACCTGGCGTACTGGTACGGCCGGGAGGACACCACACCCTTGCGCGAGGCATCACGGCGCATCACCCGCAAGGTGGTCGACGCGCTCGGCCTGCACCCCGGCGACCGGGTTCTGGACGCCGGCTGCGGCCTGGGGCTGCCCGCCCTCGACGTGGCCGAGGCCACCGGCGCGCACGTCACCGGCGTCACGGTCAGCCAGGCCGAGGTGGACGCCGCGACGAAGCGCGCCGCCGAGGCCCGGATGCAGGAGCGGGTGGGCTACCGGCGCGCGGACTTCATGGCGCTGCCCTTCCCCGACGCCTCCTTCGACGCGGTCCTGGCGATGGAGTCGCTCGTCCACGCACCCGACCTGGGCCGAGCGCTGCGCGAGTTCCACCGCGTACTGCGCCCCGGCGGCCGCGTGGGGCTGGTCGAGTACACGCTGGAGTCCGCGGGGAGCGCGGCCGAGATCGAGGAGTTCTTCACCAACCTCGGTCTGAGCAACCTGCTCACCACGCAGGGCTGGATCGAGGCGTTCGCCGAGGCCGGCTTCGCCCTCGAGGAGTACACGCAGTGCGGCCCCCGGGTGTTCGGCATGGGCCCGAAGTACATCGAGGCCGCGCGCGGGATCCGTGACCGCGTCGTCGCCCAGTTCGGCGACGAGGCGTACCGGGGGCTGGAGGGCGGCCTCGCCGGGTTCTTCGAGATCAGCGCGGGACGGGTGGGGTACGTCGTCGCGGCGTTCGGCAAGCCGGGCGGCTAGCGGCTCCGTCACTCATGTCGCTTTCTCCGACTTCGCTCCGACCACCGGGTAAAGGCGCCACGCGCGGGGTGCCACCCACTGTGGTTAGCGAGGAAGGATCTGCCATGAGTGACAGTGACACGACCCAAACCGCGGCCCCGCTTGCCGGCCGCCGGGAATGGCTCGGCCTGGCCGCACTGGCGTTGCCCACGCTGTTGGTCGCCTTCGATATCGGCGGCCTGTTCCTGGCGCTGCCCCACCTGAGCGCCGATCTGCACGCCACCGGGACCGAGCAGCTGTGGATCACCGACATCTACGGCTTCATGCTCGCCGGGTTCCTGATCACCATGGGCACGCTGGGCGACAGGATCGGCCGGCGCAAGCTGCTCATGATCGGTGCGGGCGGGTTCTTCGCCGCCTCGCTCCTGGCGGCGTTCTCGACCAGCCCGATGATGCTCATCATCGCCCGGGCACTGCTCGGCGTCGCCGGCGCCACGTTGTCGCCGTCGACGCTGGCCCTGATCAGCAACATGTTCCGGAACCCCAAGCAGATGGGGACCGCGATCTCGCTGTGGGCCTTCTGCAGTTTCGGCGGGGCCGCGCTGGGGCCGGTCATCGGCGGGGTGCTGCTGCAGCACTTCTGGTGGGGTTCGGTCTTCCTGCTCGGGACGCCGGTCATGCTGTTGCTGCTGATCGTCGGGCCGATCCTGCTGCCGGAATACCGTGACGCCGACGCCAAGCGGCTGGACCTGATCAGCGTGGTGCTGTCGCTGGCCGCGATCCTGCCGGTGATCTACGGCATCAAGCAGCTGGCCGCCGGGGAGAACAGCTCGCCGGCGTGGTCGGCGCTGGCCATCGTCGTCGGCCTCGGGTTCGCCGCCCTGTTCACCCGGCGGCAGTTGCGGCTGCCCAATCCGCTGCTCGACCTGCGACTGTTCCGCAACCTCAAGTTCAGCAGCTCGCTGCTGGCCATGCTGCTGGCCTCCGGGACGCTGGCCGGGCTGGGCCTGATGACCAGCCAGTTCATCCAGAGCGTGCTCGGGATGGAGCCGGCCAAGGCCGGGCTGTGGCAGGCCCCGACGGGCCTGGGCATCGCCATCGGCGTGCTGGTCACCCCGGTGCTCGTGCGGAAGATCGAGCAGAGCACCGCGATCCTCGGCGGCCTCGTGCTCTGCTTCGTGGGTCTGGTCCTGCTCAGCACGGTGCGCAGCACCAGCAGCGCAGGTCTGGTGTCGTTGAGCGTGGCGCTGGTGGCGCTGGGCATCGGGCCGCTGTTCGTGCTCGGCACCAGCCTGGTCGTCGGGTCCGCCCCGCCGGAGAAGGCCGGCTCGGCGGCGTCGATGTCGGAGACCAGCAACGTCTTCGGCTCGACGCTCGGACTGGCCCTGCTGGGCAGCGTCGGCGCCGCGGTCTACCAGTCGAGCATGTCCGGCTCGGCGGTCGCCGGGGCCCGGCAGACGCTGGCCGACGCGGTCGCCGCCGCCGCCAACCTCCCGGCCGGCCAGGCCCAGCCGCTGTTGAGCAAGGCCCGCGACGCCTTCACCGACGGGCTCGACATCGTGGCCTACAGCGGCATCGCGATCATCGCGATCGTCTTCGCCTTCGCGTGGGTGACCCTGCGCCAGAAGGCCCCGGCGCCGTCGGCGCCCACCGAGCCGGATCCGGTCGCCGAGCGCCCCATGGTGACCGAGTCCTGAGGGAAGTTCCGCCCGGTACCCGCCCCGCATCGGGTACCGGGCGGAACGCCGTACCGGGCGGGACGCCGCACCCGGCTCAGCCCGTGGTCGCGGCGGCGCTGGCCTCCGTCTCCACCGCGGGCACCGGCCGGCGTGACCGGGGCCTGGCCCACCTGCGCATGACCGGCATCTCGACGAACCGGTAGAGCAGCCAGGCCAGGAAGATGCTGATGGCCAGACAGGCCAGCAGGAACAGCACCGCCACCGGCGTGCTCCACGACGTCTGGTCGTAGTCGCCGTATCCCATCCACTCCCCCTTGAACGCCGCCTGCACCGTGTGCAGCACGTTGAGATGGATGAGGAAGAACGCATACGAGATCTCGCCCAGGAAGACGGGCACCCGATGCGTCAACAGAGTCCTGCGACCGGCGATGTCACTGGTGGCGGCCGCCGAGACCAGCAACCCGAGCGGGAAGCTGTACGTCGCCGCGAACACCCAGAGCTGGGGCAGCCACAACGACGGCACATACAGCACCGCGACCATAAGCGCCGCCGGCCCGAGGCCCAGCCGGATGAACCGCCCGCTGATGACGATGCGCGCGAACAGGATGCCGACGACGAACTCCAGGCAGCGCACCAGCGGGAACTGGTAGACGAACCACATCTGCGGCCAGGAGAACTGGGTGTACCCCGGGAACATCGGCGAGTCCGGCACGAAAGCCTTCGCCAGCAACGGAACCGACAACGACAGCGCCGACACCCCGATGACCCAGTACCAGAGCCGATCCTCCCGGATCCTCGCGATGGCGAGGACCAGGAACGGGAACAACATGTAGAACACGATCTCCGCGGACAGCGACCAGGTGACCCCGTTGACGGCGTAAAGCAGGTTGTTCATGCTCGGCGCCCAGGAGTTCACGAGGAACAGGTTGGCGATAGCGGGCTCGACCATCGTCTTGGTCCCCGACACCACCAGCATGACGAGGATGACCAGCCAGATCACCGCATGGTTCGGGAAGATCTTGAAGAACCGCCGACGCCAGAACTGACCCTTCGTGTCGGTCGGCCGCGCGACCCAGGTCAGGACGAACCCGCTGAGCACGAAGAAGAACCCGACGCCCATCGTGCCGGCACTGTTGGTGACGAAGTCGTAGTGCTTCTCCAGCCGGGTATCACGGAAAACACCCAAGTAGGTCACATGGTAGGTGAAGACCAGAAAAGCGGCGACGAATCGCAAGGCGGTGAGGGAAGGAAGCCTGGCCGGACGTTGTGCCATTGCCTCTGTCATGGGTACCTGCCTCGTCGATGAGGGGTCGGGAGAGAGCCACAGCGGGTCTACGGGAGTGGAGTCTGCGGGCCGCCCGGCGGGGCGTGCATCTTCCAGGGTGCGGGGTTGAGCCGAAGCCGCAGCCGATGCGTCCGCTCCCCGCGAAACGCACCGGCTGCTGTCGACGCCACGCCCGCTACATCAACGGATTCGCACCGCGCGGCCTGCTGGAGAGCTCCTCGTGCGTCCGCTCCAGCAGCAGGAGCGGGTCCTGCGTCTCGACCTGGCCGAGACCCGGAGGGCAGCGCTCCCAGCCGAGCAGGCGCTGCACTTCCTCGGGCAGGGTCTGGACGGTCTCCCGGGAGACCGCAAGGTACTGATTCTCCTCCTGCCGCAGATTGCCCAGGTCCAGCGCGACCGACAGGCTGTACCGCGGCGCGTCGGTGGTGTTGGCTCCGCCGCCGTGGTAGACCCCGCCCGGCCAGAGCAGCGCGGAGCCGGCGGGCATGACCGCCGGGACGGTCTCGGCGTACGCCGGGGCCCGCTCGTCGTCCCAGCGGTGGCTGCCGGGGATCACCAGGGTCGCGCCGTTGGCCGCGGTGAAGTCGGTCAGCGCCAGCATCAGCTGGAGCCGGCACGGCGGCCCCGGATGCCGCCACAGGTGCATGGCGTCGTCGCGGTGCAGCGGCTGCCGGCCCTGGCCCGGATCGATCCGGATCGCCTGGGTGAAGCTGACCTGGATGCTCGGGGTCACCTCCATCCGGACCTTGCCGATCCACATGTGCGTGGGCTGCTGCAGCAGACGCCGGGCCGCGCCGAGGAACTGCGGCTGGAGGACCACGCCGGTCATGGGCCCCGGCGAGCGCTGGAACAGGCTGGACAGCCGCTTGGTCTTCTGCCCGTCGTAGCCGCTCTCGCTGTAGCCGGCCGCCTCCAGGCCGGGCGCGAGGTCCGCCCGGAGCGCGGCCAGCGTCCCGGCGTCGGCGAAGTCCTCGACGATCACCGCTCCGTCGCGGTCCAGGACCTCGACGACGTCGTCGAGCGCGGTGGCGGGGGTGACGTGGGTCAGTGCGGCCATCGGGCTCACCGCTCGGGGGTCCGGACACCCGAGCGGGCCAGGATGTCCCGGGTGAGGGTCTCCAGGTCCGGGTCCTCGAACAGGTCGCCGATGTCGAGGGTGACGCCCAACTGCTCCTCGACGGCCGCCGCGATCCGCACCGCGGCGATGGACTGTCCGTTGAGCTCGAAGAACGTGGCGCCGGGCCGGTCGGAGCCCGGGCCCAGGACGTCGGTCCAGATGGCGGCGAGCCGCTGGGCGACGTCCGCGGTGGCCGGCTGCTGCTGAGTGGTCATTTCACTGCTCCTTGCAGGAAGTGGGTGGTTCAGAGGTCGAAGGTTCAGAGATGGACCGGAAGCTCGGCACGGCCGTTCATGATGAACGTGCCCTGACTCGCCAGGTCGTCCGGCTCGACGGCGAGCCGTACCTCGGGGAAGCGCGCGAACAGCGCCTCCACCGCGATACGCACTTCCATCCGGGTCAGCGCCGGGCCGACGCAGCGATGCACGCCGTGGCCGAACGCCACGTGCCGCTTGTCCGCGCGCCGGGCGTCGAACTCGCCCGCGTCAGCGCCGTACAGCTCGGGATCGCGGCCGGTCGCGGCGTAGCCGACGATCACCGGGTCGCCCTTGGCGATGGTCACGCCGGCGATGTCAATGTCCTGCGTCGCGAACCGGAACGGCAGGTGTGCGACCGACGCGTCGGTGCGCAGCGTCTCCTCCACCACGTCGTCCCAGTCCACTTCGCCGTCCATCGCGAGGGCGCGTTGGTCCGGCCGGGCGAGCAGCGCCAGGACCGCGTTCGTGATGAGATTCCGGGCCGGCTCGGCGCCGGTGTTGATCACCAGCTGCGCCAGGCCGACCAGCTCCGCGTCGGACTCGGTGTCGGATTCGGTGCCGGATTCGGATTCGCCGGCGGACTCCGCGTCGGCACTGGCACCGGCCACCGGACAGCCGCTCGGCAAGGCTTCGATCAGGTCACTGATCAAGTCCTCCCCCGGCTCCAGGCGCTTCGCCGCGACCAAGTCCTGGATCTTGCCCTGCAACTCGATGAACTCCGCGCGGGCCTTCAGCGGATCCGGCTGGATGTACCCGGCGCGGTCCAGGACGCCGTCCGGGTCGCCGTCGGGCACACCGAGCAGTTCGCCGATCACCCGCGAGGACACCAGATGCGCGTACCGCAGCTTGAGGTCGACCGGCTCGCCGGGCCGCGCGGCCGCGTACTCGGCCAGCTCGTCCAGCGCCCACGCGACGACCTTCTCGACCCGCGGCCGCAGCATGGCGATCCGCTGCGGGCTGAACGCGCCGACGACGAGCTTGCGCTGCCGGGAGTGCGCCTCGCCGTCGGCGGTGGACATGTTGTCCATCCGGGCCCAGGCGATCAGCGGGAAGTCCGGGCCGAGGGCGCCCTCGACGTAGGCCGGCCAGTGCTCCCGGGCGTTCTTGGCGAACCGGTCGTCTGCCAGGACCTGCCGGGCGGCGTGGTAGCCGGTCACCGACCAGGCCGCGACGCCGCCGGGCAACAGCACCCGGGTGACCGGCCCGCGGGCCCGCAGCCGGGCTCCCTCGCCGTGGATGTCGGTGCCGGCCGGATCGATGACCAGCGGATCGGTGCGGAGCGGATCGTCGTCCACGTCTACCTCCTGTGCAACTTCAGCTGGGCGTATCCGCGGTTGGCCACGGTGGTGAGCAGCACGGCGGAGCTGGCGTGCGTACGGCCGGTGGACAGGTCGCGCCAGACGCGTTCCAGGCGCGTTCCCTCCCGGACGGCCGGGCTGCCCGCGGTCGGCTGGAGGATCTCGTCGACGGCCCGCCAGGCCAGTTCGGTGGCCTCTCGGCAGGTGATCGCGACCCGAAGGTCCTCCTCAGCGGTGAACGCCCCGACCGGCTGCCCGGACAGCTCGTGCCAGCGCCGCGACGCCGCGAGCACCAGCGTCTCGGCGGCGTCGATCATGCCGCTGGCCTTGCCGTACCAGAGCTGGTAGTCAGGGTCCTGCGCTCGCGGCGCGAACGGCGGCAGGATCGTGGTGCGGGTGAACATCAACTCCGTGTAGGCGTCGAGCGCGCCCTGGCACATGCCGAGCGCGATGTGCGCGCCCTCCAGGGCCATCGAGCTGGCCGGCGCGCCGCCGTACTGCGGGTGCTCATGCAGCACGCGCCCCGGCGTGCCCTCGGTCACCGAGATCTCCTCGAAGTTCACCTCGATGCCGAAGTGCTCGGGGATGTGCCCGCCGGAGATCCGGATGCTGTGCGACCCGCTGCCCTTCAGGCCCAGCTGCCCGCCCCAGTCGTCGAGCATCTCCCACTGGTCGCGGGGCGCGATGAACAGCAGCCGGCGCGGCGCGTCCGCGTCGTCGCCGACGATGACGGTGTTGCCGATCAGGTGGGTCGCGTACGGCGCGCCGGAGCAGTACCGCCAGACGCCGTCCAGGATCCAGCCGCCGTCCTCGGCGCGCCTGGCCGTCCCGTAGGGGGCGTTGACCAGAGGCGCGATGAAGTCGCCGCCGCTGAAGATCTCGGCCTGCGCCTTCTCGCCGAACATGCTGCCGGCGAACAGCGAGTGCGCCGCGCCGAGGCAGTACATCCAGCCGGTGGACGCACAGGCGCGAGTCAGGATCATGACGATCTGCAGGAAGGTGTCGAAGCCGAACTCGTAGCCGCCGTACCGCTTGGGCACCGTGATGCGGTAGAAGCCGGCATCCCGGAACGCCTGGTGGGTGTCCTCGGCGTAGTAGGTCCGCTGCTCGGTCTCGTGCTGGCGCGCCACCAGGTCGGGAACCATGGCCTTGGCCCGCTCGATCAGCATGGCCGGGGTGACGTCCGACTCGGGAGGCGTGGCCGCGCCCCGCACCGCGTTCTCAGTGGTGGTCATGACGCCGCGCCCCGAATCGCCGAGTCCGGGTCGGCCACCATCTCGCCGATCACCCCGAGGAAGCCGTCCACCTGCTCCTCGACCTCGGCCCGCTCGAACAGGTGGCGGCTGAAGCTGAGCCCGCCGACCACTTCGTCCGCGCCCAGGTGCATCGACCAGATCATGCCGTCCGGGGTCTCCGAGCCGAGCGGCTGCGGGATGACGCGCCGCCAGATCGCCGTGTATTCGAGGTCGCCGATCTTCTCGCTCTGCGTGAGATAGGGCGGTTGGACGGCCTGGAACAGAGTCGGCACGGCGTCGGGGCCGGCCGAGGACATCAGCTCGGGCGCCTCGGCGAGCAGGTGCAGCAGCGGCAGCTCGTGCGAGAAGGCGCCGATGCAGGCCGTCCGGGTGCGGGCGATGACGTCGCGGAAGCTCCGGCAGCCGTCCAGGTCCACGCGCAGCGGGACGAAGTTGAAGAACGACCCGACCGTGGACTGGAAGCGCGGCTCGCGGCCCGGCCCGAAGGTGGGCACCACGATGTCGGTCTCCTTGGTCCGGCGGTTCACGAAGACGGTGAACGCGGCGAGCAGGACCATGAACGGCGAACTGCGCGTCGCCCTGGCCAGCCGGGACACCTCGACGCTCAGCCGCGCCTCGGTGGTGAAGCGGTGGTAGCTCGTCGCAGGGGTCTGACCCGAGCGGTGCACCGGCGCGACCAGGATCCTGGCGCCGCGCAGCGTTTCGCGCCAGTACGCCCGCGAAGCGGCCACCGCCGGCCCGGCCGCGTCCTCCTGCTGCGCGGCGACATAATCGCGGTACTGCGTCGCCTCGGGCAGCCGCGGCTCTTGCCCGGCCACGCGAGCGGCGTAGCACTGCGCCAGATCCCGCAGGACCACCTGGATCGACCACACGTCCGCGGCGCTGTGGTGGGCGCACAGGACCAGGACGGAGTCCTGCTCGTCGAAGCGGCCGAGAACCGCGCGCAGCAACGGGATCCGGTCGGCCGGGAACGGCCGGGTCTCTGCCTCGATCATGAGCTGCTCGGCGCGCCGGTCCCGGTCCGCGCCCGGGGACTCGTCCAGGTCGACCAGCAGCAGTTCGGGCTGCACGGCCGGCAGCACGCTCTGGCCGCCGCCGTCCTCCAACCGCACCACGGTGCGCAGCGCCTCGTGCCGCTCGACCACGTCCGCCAGCGCCTCGCGCAGGGCGGCAACGTCGACGCGGCCCTGGATCCGCCAGCCGAAGACCTCCGTGTAATGCGGCCCGAACGGCCCGGCTTCGAAGCCTTGGGCGAAGATGCACAGGAACTGCTGCTGCAACGACAGCGGCGCGGTCACCTGCTGGGTTTCCGGAGTCGTGGTCATGTGAGCTCTCTCCTGAAGTGAAGGCTGACGCTGGTCAGTTCCAGGGCTTTTGGACGGTGACGACCGCATAGCCGATCCGGTCCGCCCCCGGCGCGAAGAAGTGCTCCAGCGTCTGCCGGAGTTCGTCGACGGCGTCCGGCCCGAACCGGGCGGCCAGGTCCTCGCGCCGGGTTTCCACGGCCTGCAGGTACTTCGGGCCCATCCCGAACACCCGCGGCCCGCACTGCAGGTACTCCAGCAGCTCGAATCCGTTCTCCCGCAACGGGTCCAGCCACTCGGCGACCGACAGCAGCCACTGCGCCCCGAAGGCCTCGGCGTGCTCGCTGGCGGCCACCACGCCGAGGCCTTCCCGGGTGGGCTCGGTCAGGGTCAGCCGGCCGCCGGGGCGCAGCACCCGGTGCAGTCCGCGCAGCGTCGGCCCGAGGTCGCGGACGTAGACGAGGGCTTCCATCGCCACGACCGCGTCGAAGCTGCCGTCCGGGAAGTCCAGCGCGCTGAAGTCCGCGGTCACGAACGTGACCTGGTCGCCCAACCCGGCCGCCTCGGCCCTGGCGTGTGCCTCGGCCACCTGGCGAGTGCTGATGTTGACGCCGGTGACCTGCACCCCGTACTCGGTGGCGAGCTGGATCGCCGGCGTGCCGAGGCCGCAGCCGACGTCCAGGACCCGTTCGCCCTTGCGCAGCCGCAGCGACTCGGCGACTTTGCGGGTCAGCCGCTGCGTCGCCTCGATCAGCGGGGACTGGTCCTCGTCGTCGTACCAGTAGGCCAGGTGCACCTGGCCGTCGTTGAACGCGTCCGACATGTCGGAGGAATCGTCGAACATCTCGGCGATCCGGGTGATCTCGCTCTCCATGGCTTTCATGGTCGCCAGGGCGCCGAGGGCGGGCATCTTCATGGTTGCGCCGGTGGCCGCGGCGCGCGGCGGCGGTGGCCCGCGCGCAATCCAGGAGATGCCCGGCCCGGGCCGCAGCGCCGATCGTGAGCTCATCAGCGCACGATCTCCAGGAGGTGGGCGAGATGCCCAAGGAAGCACCCCGGCCGGCGGCCGACGGCGACCCGACCCGCGCCGTCGTGCTGGGCGGCAGCATCGCCGGGCTGTTCGCGGCCCGTGTGCTCGCCGAGGCCTACGACGAGGTCCTGGTCGTCGACCGGGACGCGGTCACCGGAATCGACGGCCCGCGCCGCGGACGCCCCCAGGGCAAGCACATCAACGCCATGCACGTGCGCGGCCGGGTCGTGATGGAAGAGCTCTACCCCGGCATCACCGACCAGCTCATCGCCGACGGCACCCCCTTCGGCGACTTCTCCGGCTCGGTCCGCTGGTACTTCCGCGGCCGCCCGGTCAAGCGCGCCGACATCGGCTACATCGCCGTCCCGGCCTCGGCCCCGCTGATGGAGCGCCGGATCCGCGAGCGCACAGCGCAGCTGCCGAACATCGGCTTCATCGAACGCTGCGACATCCTGGGCCTGACCGCCAGCGCCGACCACGCCTGGGTGACCGGCGTGAAGGTCCAGCGCAACGACGGCAAGGCCGGCGAGACGATCGCCGCCGACCTGGTGGTCGACGCGACCGGCCGCGGCTCACGCACCCCGGTGTGGCTGGAGGAGATGGGCTACCCGCGGGTCGAGGAGGAACGGACCAACATCGGCCTGGGCTACGTCACCCAGAACTACAAGATGAAGGCCGACCCCTACCACGGCGACCTCGCGATCATCGCCGTCGCCTCCCCCGACGTCCCACGCGGCTGCATCTTCACCAAGACCGAGGGCGACAAGACCCTGCTGACGGTCTACGGCATCCTCGGCGACCACCCGCCGACGGACCAGCAGGGGCTGTACGAGTTCGTCAAGGGCCTGCCGGTCCCGGACATCCACGAGGCGCTGAAGCACGCCGAACCGCTGGACGAACCGGTCGCCTTCCGATTCCCCACCACCCAGCGCCGCCGCTACGAGCGCATGAGCCGGTTCCCAGCGGGCCTGCTGGTCATCGGCGACGCAGTGTCCTGCTTCAACCCGGTCTACGCGCAGGGCATGACGGTCGCGGCCCTGTCCGCCCTCACCCTGCGCCACCACCTGCACTCCGGCACCACACCGGACTCCCGGCAGTACTTCCGCGACCTGGCCCGCGACGTCATCGACCCGCCGTGGGAGATGACCCGCACCGTCGACCTGGGCTTCGACGGCGTCGAGGGCAAGCGCGACCTGAAGGTCCGGATGGGCCAGCGCTACCTGGCGATGGTCCAGGTCGCGGCCACCCGCGACAGCTCGGTGACCCGCGGCTACATGCGCGCCGCCGGCATGCTCGACCGCCCGGAGCAGCTGATGCGCCCCGGCATGGTCGCCAGGGTGCTGCTGAACGCGCTGCGCGGGCCGGCCGGGCCGGCCGCGGTGCCGCCGGCGGTGGCGGAGGCCGGGGCGGATGCCGGGGCGGAGCCGGTGCCGGGGCGGGTGTGAGGCGGCGCGGCTGACGAGCCCACCGGGGCGGCGACCGATAGAGGGCGGTCGCCGCTTCGGTGCTGGTTTTCGCGCCTCCGGTCGGCAGTAAACAGATCAGCGGCGCGCCGTCTCCGACGCACCGCCGATCCCGCCACGCCCCACAGCCACGCCTACCGCGCAGCCACCTCCGCGTTGTACTCATCCAGCCGCCGCTGCGCCGCAACCGTCGCCTGCGCGAACCGCCGCTCAGGGTCAGCACCCTGCTCCAGCACGTCAGTCATCGCCTCGATCAGATCGACGTGCATCCCCGCGAGCTCCCCGACCAGCGCGCCGGTCGCAGCCGGCGATCCGTCGGAGGCATCGAGCTGCGCCGGGGCCACAAGGTGATGCGGCTTCTCGGCGAACCAGCCTTCTGCTTCCAGCAGTCGATGCGCGCTGCGCGTCACCGGGATGAAGCCGCTCGACTTGTGCCACTCGGCGGCGCCCTCGGGGTTGAGCAGGTACTGCAGGAACGCCAGCGCGCCGTCCTGAACCTCCGGCGACAGCCCCGCTGCCAGCCACAGCGAATCGCCGCCCAGGACGTCGCCGGAGTACGGCACGTCGCCGTTGTGGGGCAACCGGTTCGCCCGCACCTCGATCCCCGCCTGCGCTCCGGCCGACACCACCGGCTCGGCCATCACCGAGGAGTTCCAGAGGAACGGCACCCGGCCCGCGATGAAGGCCTCGAACGTCCCCGCCCAGTCCTGGGCCACGCCGGTGTGCAGGTACACCCCGTCCTTGTGCAGCCGCTGCCACCAGGCGGCCCAGGCCAGCAGCTCATCAGAGGCCAGATTCACCTTCTGCGCCCGACCCGCCCGGCCGTTGGCGTTGTCCACCAGCAGTCCGCCCTGCTGGGCCACGACGTGCTGGAAGAACCAGCCGTCATTGGCCCACGCGACGCCGTGCGACGGCCCGCCCTCGCCCCCCATAAGGAGCCGGCAAGCCACCTCCAAAGCGTCCCAGTCCCGCGGCACCTCGGTGATCCCGGCCGCCCGCAGCATGGTCATGTTCGCGTACAGCAGACCCGTGGAGACGCTGAACGGCATCGACACCAGTTCGCCGTCGTAGCTGTAGTACCGGTGCGCGGTGTCGACGAAGTCGTCCAGCACCACCGGCTCGCCGAGGATCTCCCGGCGCCCGCCGACCGCCCGCTGCACCGGGGTGAACAGCGGCCCGCCGGTCGCGGAGACCGCATCGCGGGCGCGCTGGGTCTCGGTGAAGAAGACATCGACGATCGCCGGGACCCGGCCGGAGTCCAGGATCCCGATGAACTCGTCGCGCCCCGTGAACGTCCGGTACGTCGAAATGCGGACCTCGTACCCGGGATGCGCCGCACCGAACTCCGCGGCCCGCCGGCGCACCGGGTCCAGGAACCCCTCCCGAACAGGGTGTTCGGCGAGCAGGATCCCGATGACGATCGGGTCCCCGCCGCCCACGCCTCAGCCCTCCCGCTTCGCGGTGAGGAACACGAACGTCCCCGGCCCGGACTCCTCGACCACGCTCAGCCCGGCGGCGGCCAGCCAAGCCCGGATCTCCTCCGGCTCGAACAGCAGGTAGCCGTCGGGCGCGGCCGGGAAGATGTGCGAGTGCTGGAAGTACCGGTACACCGCGTCGTCGGCCCAGCGGAAGGTCATCAGCGTCAGCACGCCGCCGGGCCGCAGACAGCGGCCGATCTCGGCGAGAGCCTGCGCCGCGTCCGGCACCGCCTGCAAAGCGTTCCAGAAGTTGACGGCGGCCAGCGAACCGTCGGCGACGGGCAGCTCCAGGGCGCTGGCACGGACCGCGGCGACCCGCGGCAGGCGGCCGCGCAGCCAGTGGAGCATGGCGTCGTTGAGGTCCAGGGCGATGACCCGGTCGGCGCCGACGGCATCGGCGACCACCCAGGTCCAGCGCCCGGCGCCGGCGGCGAGATCGAGGATCGGGCCGTCAGTGCCATCAGCGCCATCAGCGCGGGCAGCGGCCGCTATGCGCAGGCGATCAGCGATGTAGGCGTCCTCGATCGCCGGGGTGACGGCGCCGTCCCAGTTCTGCCCCATGATGCGGAGGAACGCCGGACGCAGCCCGACCTCGTAGTGCTGTCCCACGGTGCTCATCACGGCAGCGTTCTGCAGCACGTCGGCCTCGACATCCTCGGCCTCGTCACTCACGCCGGCGCCGGAGCGCTCCCGGCGGGACAGGTCGAGGATGCCGCCGAGCACGACCGGATAGAACGTGGAGCAGCCGGTGCAGCGTGCACCCTTCTTCTCGAACTCCAGCGGGCTCGCGCAGGAGGTACAGCGCAGCGCAGCCTCGTGGCGGGCGAACGTGGAGCCATCGGCGGTGCCGGGCGTCCGGTGCGGGGTCGACCAGTATGGACTCTGATCAGCGACCAGCGCGGGCAGCCCGTGGCTCATCGACCACAGGGCCTTGGCGCCGGCGGTGGCCCACAGCGAGCGGGTGTCGCTCTCCCAGGTCGTGGCGATCTGCTCCGGGGTCAGGGTACTGATCCAGGCGCGGTCGAAGTCGCGTTCCTGCTCGTCGATGTCCCAGTCGAAGGGCGAGGGCCAGGCCCGGCCCAGGTCGGGGTCGGCCGGGTCGAGCCGGGTCAGGCCGCGGTCCAGCCGGGTCCGGTCGTCGGGGTCGAGCGGCACGGTGTTGAACGCGGACTTGATGCGGTCGCGGTCGTCCTCATGCGGGAAGTGCGAAAGCAGGTACAGCGCAGCGAGGGTGAACGGGGTGACGGTGGTGGTGCCGCGAACCTGGTCGAGGACGACGTCCAGCCCCTGCCGGACGGCGGTGGCGACCGGGCCGTCCAAGGTCGGGTATTCGGCCTCGGCGAACAGGCCGAGGGCTATCGCGAGGTAGCCGCGATGGGCGGCGTCGGCGCCGTCGAAGGCGGCCAGCAGGTCGGGGACGGCCTCGGCCGCCGAGGCGGGATCGGTCAGCGCTCCGGCGGTCCAGAAGGTGCCGACCAGGCGGTGGAACGCCTCGGCCAGCGCTTCGGGGCCGGCTTCGGGGCCCGCTTCTGGGCCGGCTTCCAGGCCGGCTTCACGGAAGGCGGTCAGCGGTCCGGCGACAGTGGCCGGCTCGGCATGCGGAGCCATGGCGAATCCTCTCTTCGACAGGTCTGCATTCACGATCGATCCGGCCGGCGGCGGCCGACATCTTCGGGGGTGCCGAACGGGCTCGCCGGCTTCGCACGCAGCGAGAAGGGCGCTCGCGGTGGCGTTGCTAGCGTCCGAGAGCATGAAGACCGCGCTTCGGACATGCCCTCTGTGCGAGACCGCTTGCGGGTTGCGGCTGACCCTGGACGGCGCAGGTTCCGTACTGCGCGTCGAGGGCGACCGGGACGATCCGTTCAGTAAGGGGTTCCTGTGTCCGAAGGGCGCGGCGCTGGGCCAGCTTGATGAGGACCCGGATCGGCTGGCGCGCCCGCTGGTCCGGGTCGACGGGGAGTTGCGGCCCGCCAGTTGGGACGAGGCATTCGCCGAGGTGCACCGCGGGTTGACCGAGACCATGGCGGCGCACGGACGTGATGCGGTGGCGCTGTACTTCGGCAATCCGACGTTCCACACCATGGCCGGGTTTCTGTACCGGCAGCCGCTGACGCAGGTGCTCGGCAGCCGGAATGTGTACTCGGCGAGCACCATCGATCAGATGCCCAAGCATGTCGCCAGCGGGTTGATGTTCGGCGATCCGTTCGCTGTGGCCGTGCCGGACATCGACCGCAGCGATTACATGCTGATCCTCGGGGCCAATCCGGTGGAGTCCAACGGTTCGCTCTGTGTGGCGCCGGATTTCAAGGGACGGCTGCGGGCCGTGCAGGAGCGCGGCGGCAGGGTGGTGGTCGTGGATCCGCGGCGTACGCGTACCGCGGAGCTTGCCGATGAGCATTTGTTCATTCGGCCGGGGACGGATGCGTATCTGTTGTTCGGGATCGTGCACACGTTGCTGGATGAGGGTTTGGCGGCGGTGGACGTCGAGGTCACCGGACTGGGGGAACTCAGGGTTCTGGCTCGTGATTTCACGCCGGAGGTGGTGGAGCGGGCTTGCGGCGTACCGGCCGCGACGACGGTGCGGCTGGCGCGGGAGATCGCGGCGGCGCCGTCGGCGTGCGTGTACGCGCGGATCGGTACGTGTACCGCCGAGTTCGGTTCGACGGCGCAGTGGCTGGTCGACGTCATCAATGCCCTGACCGGGAACCTGGATCGGCCCGGCGGGGTCATGTTCGCCAAGACCGCGGGGCTGGAGATCTTCCGAAGCGGGCAGCCGTTCGGCACCGGGGCTTGGCACAGCCGGGTGCGCGGGCTGCCGGAGGTGCTTGGGGAGTTTCCGGTCGCCACGATGGCGGACGAGATTGAGACTCCCGGGGAGGGCCAGATACGGGCCCTGATAACGGTTGGCGGCAATCCGGCCCTGTCCGCACCGAACGCACCGCGCCTGAGCGAGGCGTTGTCGGGGCTGGACTTCATGGTGTGTGTGGACCCGTATCTGAACGAGACCACTCGGCACGCGAACGTGATTCTGCCGCCGCCGAGGATTCTGCAGAGTCCGCATTTCGATTTTCTGGTGCAGATCATCATGGTCCGCAACTACGCGCGCTTCTCGCCGCCGGTGCTGCCGCTGCGCGAGGACCAGCGCTCCGAGACGGCGATCCTGGCGAAGCTGCTGCTGATTCTGGCCGGGCAGGGACCCGACGCCGATCCGGCGGGGGCTGAGGAGATGCTGCTCGGGCAGTTGCTCGCGGCCGTTCCGGAACTGCGTGCCGGTCTGGATGGCGCGGACGGCACCGAGAGGATTCTGGACGCGCTACTGAAGCTGGGGTCCTACGGGCTGTCGCTGGACGCGATGAGGCAGGCGCCGCACGGGCTGGATCTCGGCCCGCTGAAGCCGCGGCTGGCGGAGATCCTGTGTACCGCCTCGGGCCGGGTCGATTTGGCGCCGCCGGCTCTGGTCGCGGACGTCACGCGCCTGCTGGGGCGGATGCGCGAGCCGGCGCCGGAAATGGTGCTGATCGGTCGTCGGCACCTGCGCTCGAACAACAGCTGGATGCACAACGTACCTTCGCTGGTGGGCGGCAGCAACCGGTGCACACTGCACATCCACCCGCAGGATGTGGCGCGCCTGGGCCTCGGGGAGCGCGCGCGGGTGCGGTCTGCTGCCGGCGAGGTTGAGGTCGTGGTGGAGGTTACGGACACCATCATGCCGGGGGTGGTGAGCCTGCCGCACGGCTGGGGGCATGCGGAAAGCGGACAGGCCGTGGCGCGCAAGAACGCCGGTGTCAACGCGAATGCGCTGACTGATGAGGCGGTCGTGGACCCGGTTTCAGGGAACGCGGTTTTCAATGGGGTGCCGGTGCGGGTGATGGTGGTTTGAGGGCGCCGGCTTCCTAGAGGGCGCCTGCTTCCTTAAGTTCAAAACCGGGCGTTCAAAGTGCAAGACCGGGGCGCCTGGCGACGCCCCGGTCCCGACTCCGCCCCCGGCACAGGGCGAAGCTCAGTGCTACTCGGTCCCGGCCGGCACGACGTTCACGTTCAGGTGGAAGATGTTCGCCGGGTCGTACTGCCGCTTCAGCTCCGCCAGCCGACGGTATGTCTGGTGCGGGTACACCGCGTCGATGTCCACCGGGAGGATGTCGCTCAGGAAGCCGCTGTAGGCGCCGGACAGCGACGGGGCCAGGGCGGACCAGAACTCCTCGTAGGTCGGCAGCAGGGGTTCGTTGTCCTCCGGGGAGCCGAGGAGGACGCCCATGATCAGGGCCTGGGTGGAGCGGTGGGCGAAGGCGGTCGCGTCCTCCGCCACCAGGCCCAGGGCGCCGCCGATGCTGCGGATCTCCACGTACAGGTTCGCGAGTTTGGCCTGCTGGGTGAGGATCGTGGTGACCATGTCCTCGGTGACGGCCGGGGCGAGGCGGTTGCGGACGCGGGGGCGCCAGCCCGGGGGGAGTTCGTTGGCGTCGGCCAGGACGTCGCCGTAGTCCATCAGGCGGACCTGGTCGTCCACGACGGTGCCGAGTTTGCGGATCGGGTCGATGGCCAGGCCCGCGGCTGCGTCGTCGTCGCCGGCGTAGCAGACCATGATGGCCAGGGGCGGGGCCTCCCCGCCGAAGGTCGGCCAGCACATGGCGGTGGAGGTGAGCTCCTCGGGGGCGGAGTCCATGTACGCGGCCCAGCCGCGCAGGACCGCGGCGGTCTCGTCGGGGGCGAAGGCGATCTGGCCGAAGAAGACCTGCTTGACCGGCTGGGCGATGACGGTGAAGGAGGTCACCACGCCGAAGTTGCCGCCGCCGCCGCGGATCGCCCAGAACAGGTCCAGGTTCTCCTCGGTGCTCACGGTCAGGACGCGGCCGTCCGCGGTGACCACGGTCGCCGACACCAGGCTGTCCAGGGCCAGGCCGTACTTGCGGGCCATCCAGCCCACGCCGCCGCCGACCAGCAGGCCGCCGACGCCGACGCTGGTGGTGTCGCCGGAGGTGAAGGCCAGGCCGTAGGGCGCCAGGGCCTTGGCGACGTTGGTCCACAGGGCGCCGGCGCCGAGGCGGACCAGGCGCTCGGATTCGTTCAGCACCTCGACGGTGTCCAGCGGGGACAGGTCCAGGACCAGGCCGCCGACGTTGGTGCTGAAGCCGGCGTTGCTGTGGCCGCCGCTGCGGGTGGAGATCTCCAGATCGTGCTCGACGGCGAAGGCGATGCCCCGGGCCACGTCCTCGTCGCTCTCGGCCCGGACGATCACGGCCGGGTGGCCGGTGTGGGCGAAGATGTCGGCGCGGGCGTCGTAACCGTCGTCCCCCGGCACAAGAACCTCACCGGTGACTGTGGCCCGCAGGGCCTCGACGGCCCCGGGCTCCACGGCGCTGTCCATGGTGGTCTCCCTTTTTTCTTCACGCTGGTTTGCGTCTCTACCGCGTAGTCGGAGCCGAGACGCCGATCCGGACATCCCCCGGCGCTCCGGTATCCGCACACGAGGAGATGCCGGGCTGGTGACGCCCCGCCGGCGGCGGACGCCCGCCGCCGGCCCCGGTCGGTCAGCCCTCGGGCATCTCCAGGAACGGCCGGACCTCCACGGCGGACCACTGCGCGTCCGGGATCATGGCCGCGAGCTCAACCGCACGCTCCTTGCCGGCGACGTCGAACACGTAGTAGCCGCCGAAGAACTCCTCGGCCTCGACCAGCGGGCCGTCGGAGGGGACCGTCTTGCCGTCGCGCACGCGCACCACGGTGGTCTGCGCCGGCTCGGCGAGCGGCTGCATGGTGACGAACTCGCCGGACTCGTGGGTGAGGCCGATCAGCTTCTCGTGGGCGGCCCCCACGGCGGCCTGCTGCTCCTCGGTCAGCTCCGCGTTGGCCTTCGGGTTCAGGTGGATCAGCAGCATGTACTTCATGGTTCCGCTCCTCATGATCGGGCGCCCGGCACGGACGCTCTCACCTGGTAGTCGGAGCCGAGGCGGGGAAGCGGACACGAATCACGCGGCGAGCACGCCGGGATCGGCGCATGGCGCGATGGGAGCGAGCCGAGATCGGTGGTGGCCTGGAGGGCCGGCCCTGCCCTCATGGCCCCGAGCCATCGCAGTGCGGTTCGAGCACCTGCCCGGTTCGCGGGCAAAACGGCTGATCGCCCGGCCACGTGAGCGGCCGGGCGATCAGTAGAGGCAAGATTCCTGCGAGGCGATCAGATCCTGATGAGGATCAACTCCCGATGGGGATCAACTCCCGATGGCGATCTGGCTCGCTGCGTTCCCGATCGCGGTCCAGGCGCCCGGGCCCGTGCCGGAGCCGTTGTAGGTGGACACGGCACTCAGATCGCCGGCCAGGCCTGCGATGTGGCTGTTGCCGACGGCGAAGGCGGCGGCCGGTCCGCCGATGGCGGTCCAGGCGGCGGGACCACTGCCGGTGCCGTTGTACAGGCTGATGCTGCCGTCGTTCGGGTTCGTCGCGAACAGGCCGTAGCCGCCGGCGTAGATCGCGGTCGCGGCGCCGCCGACGACGTGCCAGTTGGTGCCCGTCCCGTCCCACTCGGACACCGAGGACTTGTCGGGCGCGAGGCCGTACAGGTGGCCGCCGCCGACCGCGAACTGCGCGCCGGCACCGCCGACCACGGTCCAGGCCGCAGGCCCCGAGCCGGAGCCGTTGTACCGGCTGATGCTGCCGTCGTTGGGGTTCACGGCGAACAGGCCCGCGTCGCCGGCGTAGATCTGCGTCGCCGCGCCGCCGATCACCGTCCACGCTCCCGGCCCGGTGCCCGTGCCGTTGTAGACCGACACCGCGCTCTTGTCCGAGGCCAGGCCGTAGAGGTGGCCGCCGCCGACCGCGAACTGCGCCGCCGCGCCGCCGATGGACGTCCACGCCGCCGGGCCGGACCCGCTGCCGTTGTACTTGTTGATGCTGCCGTCGTTCGGGTTGACGGCGAACAGGCCCGCGTCGCCGGCCAGGATCTGGGTCGCCGCGCCGCCGATCGCGGTCCACGCGCCGGGGCCGGTACCCGTGCCGTTGTAGACCGAGATCGCGCTCTTGTCCGGAGCCAGTGCGTAGATCCGGTCGTTCGCGACGGTGATCGTGACTCCGGGGGTGTCCGCGGAGCGGCCGCCGGCGTTGGACGCGTAGGCGGTGATCGTGTGGGTGCCGTTGGTCAGGGAAGTGGTGTCCAGCGTGTAGTTGAACGCCGTGGCCGAGGTGGCCTGGCCGACTTCGGCCCCGTCGACCTTGTAGTGGACGGCGGTCGTATTGCTGCTGATGGCGGATGCCGTCAGCGTGATCATCCCGTACGCGAGGCCGGCCGGCGCGTGGAACGTCGGCATGGCCGGCGCGTTGGCGATGGTGATGCTGACCGCGGGGCCATCGACCTCGGCGCCGTTGACGACCGCGCCGATGAAGGCCTGGTAGCCGCCGTCGGGGATGGTGAGGGCGGGGCTGTCCGAGGCGCCGGTGGTGTCGAACTGGTAGCTGAAGGAGGTGCCGCCGGCGATGGCCGGGTGGGGGACGATGTCCGCGCCGCCGGCGGCGGGCCGCAGGTGCAGGTAGTACGCGCTGGCGTTCGGCGACGCGCTGCCGGTGACGGTCACGGTGCCGTGGTAGGTGCCGCCGTTGGCCAGACCGCCGGGTGCTGACACCGAGGGGGCGACGTCGCTGCTGGTGTCGTGCATCCAGTGCACGTCGCCGGAGCCGCCGAGGACGTTCTCGACCATGCCGTTGCTGACGGAGATGCCGTCCCATTCGCCCGGAGTGGAGGGGACCTCGTTCCAGTTCTGGTGGACCATGTCGATGGTGCCGTTTCCGTTGGCGTCGACGTGGCTGGCCAGGACGACGCCGGTGTGGCCGGCGCCGCTGTCGTAGTAGGCGATGACGTCGCCGGGTTGCGGTGCGGTGTGGTCGGACAAGGAGTTGCCGCGCAGGACGAAGCGTCCGGGGTGGATCTTGTTGAGCGCGGCGGTGAGGTTGTCGGCCTGGTCCTTGCCGTCGCCTCCGTCGTTGCCGGTCAGGCCCCAGCGCTGGATCGCGTAGCGCATAGGCAGCTCGGCGCACTCCCATTCGTTGCCGCCCCAGCCGGTCGCGCGGTCGTTGCCGTTGCTGTAGCCGCAGACCTGCAGGCCGTCGATCTTCTCGTTGAGCAGGCTCTAGTAGCCGCCGTCACAGGTGCCGTTGCCGTGGTCCCAGTAGCTGGACGGGACCGAGGCCAGCGTCCCGACGGAAATGGCCGGGTCCCCCGAAGCCGCGGCAGTGGCGGCCTTGAGCGCTGTGTGCGGCTGGGCGCCGGTGTTGGCGGCGGTGACGTTGACCGTGGTCGGCGTCGACAGGCTCGCCGCGGTCACGGCAATGCCGGTGCCGAACCCGGTCGGGACGGCGGGCTCGGCATGTTCGGCGCGGATGATCCAGATCCGTTGACCGGCCTCGACGATCCACTGCGCCGTCTGGATCTTCGAGGTGCCGTCGGCCTCGTGCCGGACCTGCGCGGTCACCTTCTGACCGAACAGCGTCGCGACCGGGCCGGGGACCGAAGCGCCGCCGACCGAACGCCAGGCGGCCGCACCGCCGGGCGCCGCGACCGGGTAGTCGGACTTCGGCAGCCGTTCGCCGAAGGGCACCGCCGTGACGGAGAAGAACCGGAACGGTCCGGAGGCCTCGGCCGACGCGCTTTGCACCGAGTCCCCGGGCTTGGGGGTGAACGAGGCTCCGACCGGCATATCAGGGTTCGTCACCGTGAGTGCGACACCGTCGACGCTCATGGCGTGCTGCGACGGCGCGGTCTTGACGCTGACGACCGGAACCGGGCCGGCGGACGCTGCGGCGTGCACGACGGGCATCGCGCACAGCGGTGCGGTCAGCGTTCCGGCGACGATCATGGCGGACAGGCTGCGGCGGATACGAGGCATGGAAGTCTCCAGGAATGGCGGCAAGGGAATGGGGATACGAGGTCACGACGACGGCGCCGACGGCACGCCGTGCTACCGAGCCCTCGTCACGTCGGACAACGGCAGCGCGGCCATGTCGTGCAGGCCGTAGTCGGTCAGCGTGTGAGTGCACAGCGCGCGGACGCACAACCCGGTCGCGGTCCCGACGGCCTCGGGCTGCGAGTCGGCCCGCACCAGCAGGACCAGGGTGATGCCGCCGGTCGGGTCCGGGGCCGTTCGGACGTGGTCGAGCTGGTCGCCGGGGCGGGCGTGGGCCCACAGGAGGTCGGCGAGGATGGCGGGGCTGAGCGGCGGCGCCTCGGGCGGGGGCTCGAGGCGCGCGGCGACGGCGTAGCGGTCGGTCATGGCGGTTACCAGCAGCTCGTGCAAGCCTTGACGGCCGCGATGGTCGTGTGGGGCGTGGTCGTCGTGGCGGCAGCGGTGGCCGCTGTAGCCGTGGCGCCGGACAGGATCGCGACCATCAGGGCGAAGGGGGCGAATCGGGCGAGCTTGGGCATGGCGGGGCCTCCGTGGGTGCGGCAGGGGTGTGGCAGATCCGGGGATTCCGGCGCCGTATCCGTCCGGGCCCGTCGGCGCCTTCCGGTGAGTGAGAGTCTTCCGTGCAGGTCAGGGCTTCGGAAGAGATCGCCGGTGGCACGAAGGTTCCATGGCACGATCGCGCCACCGACGCCCCAGCACGACGGATGTTCAGCGGTCGCGCGGGCCTGACATCGACTTTGCGGGGCGTCACTGAGGGTGGCTATTGCCTGACTCCGCCCGGCCGTGGCAAGGTTCGAACGCGGGTTTGATGATCACCGGTGTGGGGGGACGCGCATGCTGCGTGAGCTGGGGCTGGACGAGGTGGCCGAGCAGGTCTACCGGACCCTGCTGGACCAGCCGACGATGACGGCCGCGGAGGTCGCCGATCAGCTGGGACTGTCGCAGGACCAGATCATGGGCGCGATGGACGCGCTGTCCGATCTGGCCCTGCTGCGGCTCTCGCGCACCGATCCGGGCCAGCGGCGCGCGGTGAGCCTGGAGCGCGGGATCGCTTTGCTGATCCGGCGGCAGGAAGCCGAGCTCGAAGCCCGGCGCCGGGCCCTGGAGGAGAGCCGCGCCGCCGCCGAGCGCACGGTGAGCACCAGGGCCCACGCGCTGCACCGGATGCCGGCCGGCGTGGAGCTGCTGCGGGATCTGGACGAGATCCAGAGCCGGATGGAGTCGACGACGCAGAGCGCGGTCACCGAGACCTGGTCGATCGTGCCGGCCCTGATGCCGGCCGAGGCGCTGGAGGCCTCACGCCAACTGGACGCCGAGATGGCCGCGCGAGGGGTCCTGCAGAAGGTGCTGTGCCACGAGCACACGCGCACCAACCCGGTCGCCCTGGCCCACAGCCGCTGGATGATCGGCCTGGGGGCCCGGATCCGCACGGCGCCGGCCCTGCCGCACCGGCTCCTGATCATCGACCGCACGACCGCCTTCGTCCCGGCCGACCCGGCCACCCCGCGCGAGGGCGCGATCCTGGTCACCGCGCCCGGGATCGTCGCCGCCCTGGCCGAACTCTTCGACCGGGTCTGGGAGAACGCCACCGATCTGCTCGAGGTCCCCATGCCGGCCGCGGACGGCGGCCTGAGCGTCTCCGAGCAGGAACTCCTCCGCCTGCTGGCGAAAGGCCTCACCGACGACGCGGCCGCCAAGCGGCTCGGCGTGTCGCTGCGCACGGTGAAACGCCGCATGGAGGAGTTGATGCGGCGCCTGGAAGCGGGGTCGCGGTTCGAGGCGGGATTGAAGGCGGGGCAGCGCGGCTGGTTGTAGCCGCCGCGCATGCGGACTGAGCGTTCCGAAGACGCCAAGGGTGGTCCGCTTCCTCAGAAGCGGACCACCCCACAGAGAATTCACGCGGCTTTCACCGCATTACATCAGAACCCTGCTATACCGTTCGGCGTTCCCCAGCCGGTCGGCCCGTCGTAGCCGGTGACCGCGTTGCACTGGTAGTCGCCGCCGCAGTCCTGGAAGACGCCGTTGTTACCGCCCACGACGTCGAACAGAGCACTGTGGTCACTGTAGAAGGCCGAGGCGTTCGGGAACTTCTGAGGGTTCCCGGCCAGGCCGATCACACCGGCGATGAACGGCGAGGAGGCGCTGGTGCCGCCGACGATGCTCCAGCCGGAGGGCAGGCCCTCCAGGTCGGGGGTGTCGGTGACGTAGATGGCCGGGCCGGTGTTGGGGTCGGCGTCGGCGGCCACGTCCGCGACCATGCGGCCGGGGCAGTTGGCGTCGGTCTGCCAGGCCGGCTTGTCGATCCAGGCGGAGCAGCCGCTGCCGGCGCCCTGCCAGGCGGTCTCTGTCCAGCCCCGGGTGGTGTTCGCGGCCTTGGTCAGCGACGTGCCGCCGACCGCGACCACGCTGGTGTACGCGGCCGGGACGCTCGGGATGCCATAGCCGCTGTCACCGGAGGAGGCGACGACCGCGACACCGGGGTGCGTGTAGTCCGGGGCGTAGGCGGCGACGCCGTTGGCCTCGGTGCCTCCGTAGCTGTTGGAGACCTCGGTCGCGCCCAGCGCCACGGCCTCGTTGACCGAGGCTCCCAGGTCGTCGAAGGAGGCTGAGTCGCCCTCGACGAGCAGGATCTTGCACTGCGGGCAGGCCGCCGAGACCATGTCCAGGTCGAGGGCTTCCTCCACGCCCCAGCCCTGGTCGGGCGGCAGCGGGGTGGCCGCGCCCTTCTCGTTCACCTTGTGGAAGCAGCCGTTCGCCGTGGTGCAGGCGGGCAGACCATAGGTGGAGCGGTAGACCGCCAGGTCCGCCTCGGCCGTCGGGTCGTCGCCGGCGTCGACGATCGCGACCGTCTGGTTGGCGCCGCCGGTGGTCGGCAGCTTGTAGGCCGAGCGCAGGTCCGCCGGGCCGAAGCCGGCCGGCAGGGCGGTCGCCGCAGCAGCCGTCTTGCCGGACGCCACGGCCGCCGCGGCCGCCGCGCCCCGGACGCCGGTGCCGCCGTGGACGTCGGTGCGCACCTCGGCGAAACAGCGGGCCTGGCCGGGCCGGGCCGGGCCGCAGGCGTTCTTGACGTTGCCCGCCGGCTTGCCGTGGCCGTTCGGCGCCGCGACGCCCGCGGTGGCCGTGGCCGCCGTGACCGTCAGCGCGGCCACCAGGGTCGAGGCCGCGGCGACGACGGTCGCCACGCGCAGCCCGCGCCGCGGCGCCGAGGCCGAGGCCGAGGCCGGAGCCGGGCTGGAGTTGTTCGGGTTCATCAGGCTCCTCATCGCGTCAGCCGACGGTGTACGGGTTGGTCACGGTCTGGGTGATCGAGCCGCCGAGGCAGTCGGTGGCGGTGACCCGCAGCTGCACCGGGGTGCCGGCCGCCGGGTTGCGCCAGAGCGCGTCGTAGAAGCCGTCGGCGCCGTGGGTCGGGACGTTCTGCCACGTCGTGCCGTTGTCGAAGGACACCGACACCTGCGCGGAGTCGATGTGCGCCCGCGAACCGACGCCGCCGTAGGACAGGTGGCCGACCTGCAGCACCAGGTTCTGCACCGGCGCGTGCGAGGTGTTCGTGTCGCTCAGGGCGTTGAGCTGGTAGTTCAGCGTCAGCGCCGGGAGGATCTGGCACGGCGCGGTCGGGGTGCCGGCGGCCTCGGCCGGACCGCAGCCGATGCCGGAGGGCAGGGCCAGCGAAGGATCAGTCTGCCCCGAGTACGGGACGGTGATGTCGGTGTGGATCTTCGAGGACTGCGTCACGGCGTCGGGGGTGCGGTCGTAGTCGAAGACGGTCCGCACGGTCCCGGGACCCGCCACGTTCTGGAGCAGGTAGCCGAAGTGGTCGGTGTCCGAGGAGACCAGCTGGCCGTTCCAGTACAGCTGCGAGGTGCCGGACGCGGTGAAGTCCAGACCGGTGGTGTCCCGGTTGCTGTCCCCGAGCATCCCGGGGGTCACGTTCAGGCTCCCGGCCCCGGAGCAGGCCTGGCAGCCGAACAGGTCCCCGGCCGGCGACGCGGAGTGCTGGCCGACGTTCGGGGCCTCCGGCGCGTAGGCCCAGGTGCGCTGGGCGAACTGGCCGGCGTGGTACACGGCGCCGTCGTCACTGAGGAGCGCGAAGCTGAAGATCGGGTTGGTGGGGTTGGGGACCGTGGGCAGGAACATGTTGCTGAACCACTGCAGCCCGCCGGTCAGGTATTCGGTGACCGACTTGCCGGGCGCCGGTATCCCCGACAGGGACCAGCCCATGGGCGTGCTGGCCGCGCTGCCGATGCCCGGCTCGTTGGCGCCGTAGGCCGGGTCCAGGTTGAAGGTGTGCCGGAGCGTGGCCAGCGAACTGTCGGCCACCGTGTAGGTCTGGTTCACCGAGATCTGGTCCGAGGACTCGATGAGGTTGTACCGGTACGGGCTGGCGGCCGCCGCCGGGCCGGCACCCACATAGTTGAGGTTGTAGCTGAGCGAACCGGTCGCGGGCTTGGCCTCGGGGCTGACGTACGTCTCCCCGCCGCCGCCGAGCAGCATCAGTCCGCCGCCGATCCCGTTCGGGTCCATGCGGTCGATCCCCACGTAGCCGCCGACCGCGGTCGAGGGCTTCTGCGTGGTGAAGGTGACCTGGCTGGTCGCGGTGCGCTCGTCGATGGTGGCCACCGGAGCGGTGCCCGTGGCCGGCACGCTGATGCCGTCCTGCGAGACGATGTTCGTCCGCGGGGTGTTGCCCGAGGCGTCGAAGGTGAAGTCGAACGCGATCGCGGCGTAGTTCCCGGCTGGCACCGCGACCTTGGCGATGCCGTCCGAGGAGAACACCTGCTGGTTGAACTCTTTCGCGTTGTCGGTGTTGATCAGGATGATCGGCACGCTGGAGGCCGCACCGGTGCTGTCCAGGGTGTTCACCTGCAGGATGTGCAGCGGGTAGAAGGGCTGGACCGGCGGCACGACCCCGGGCGCGGCCATCGACGTCAGGCCGCCGAACAGCGGCGCCGTCCCGGCCTTGTGGCCGGCGGCCAGGTCGGCCTTGATCGAGTCCCGCAGCGCCTGCGCGAACGCCCTACCGGAATCAGGGGTCAGATACCCGCTGGCGCTCTGGCCGCTGACCGAGGTGAGGGTGACGCCGGCCGGAGCGGTCGGCGTGACGCCCGCTGCGAAGGTCAGCTGCACCGGGATGTGCGCGCTCGGGGTGCCGGCGGCGGCCGGCTTGGTCACGTCGAACAGCGACAGATCCAGCGAGCGCCCCACGTACGGCGCGGCCTCCGACGGGATCACGTAGCGGTCCCCGCCGGCCTGGACGCTGGCGAACGCGCTGGACGAGCCGGGGCTCTGGTCGACAGCCAGCCCGGCGTTCGCACCGGTGCCGACCACCAGCCGGTCGCCGGTGGGCAGGACGACGGCGGCGGCGCGCGCACCGGCCGCCGTCACGGTGGGGGCGGCCGCCGGGGCGGTGCCGGAGCCGGTCGAGGCGGTGGCCGAGGCCGCCGCCGGAACAGTCAGAGCGACGGCCGTCAGCAGCGTGGCCGCCGCCGAGGTCGTTCGCATCCTGCGAGAAATCACCTGTGGTCCCTTCGGAAAATCCGTACAACAGGGTTCGCTCCAGTGATCTACCGGAAACCGTGAGTGATGTCAGCTATCTGATTTGACGGCTATACGACAGGAGCCTGATGCAACCCGGGAACGCCCCGCGCGCGTCTTGATATTCGAGGACCCGGCGAACGGAGGCGCCCGTGCCCGATACGATGACCTGGTCGAACCGCCTCGGTTCGGACCACCGCCAGACCCTGGCCAACCTGGTGGCCGGCCTGACCGACCACGCCAGCGCGCATCGCCTGGGGGTGAGCGAGCGCACCGTCCAGCGCCGCATCAGGGAGCTGATGGACTGGTCGGAGTCCGCCAACCGCATGCAGCTCGGCCACCGCGCCGCCCTGGCGGCCGTGGCCGACCTGGCCTGCCTGCCGCTGCCGCACCAGCGCCGGCCCGAGCCCGTGGCACCGCACACCCCCGACGCCTGCGGGATGCACCTGCTGCGGCTCCTGCTGGCCGACGCCGCCGCCGACCGGACCCTGAACATGAGCGCGAGCAGCGTCGAGCGCCGCATCAGGGACCTGATGAAACTGGCCGGCGCGCGGAGCCGGGCCCAGCTCGGATACCGCGCGACATGCTGGGGCTGGCTGTAGGGGCGGACCGGGGTGGGTCGGGGCGGATCCGGGTGGATCGGGTGGATCCGGCCGCGATCGGGGAAGAAGTCGTGCATGGGGACCGAACCCGCGAAGCAGCCTGTGCGCGCCGCCGTCATCGGAGCGGGCGTCCTCGGAGCCTGCGTGGGCTGGAACCTCGCCCGGCGCGGCGCCGAGGTGGTCCTCATCGATGCCGGCCGGCCCGGCGAAGGCGTCACCGACTGGACCTTCTCGTGGGTCAACGCCAGCAACAAGACCGTGCGCCGGTCCTACTTCGACCTGAACGTCGCAGGGCTCGCCGAGTACCGCCGGCTCTCCGAGGCCGTCGGTCCGGAGTCGTGGTGGTATCCCGGCGGCCACCTGCGCTGGTCCGACGATCCGGCGACGGAGGCGAAGTGGCTGCAGATCGCCGATCTGCTGGCCGACTGGGACTACCGGGTCGAGGTCCTGACCGGGGACGAGGCGCGCCGCCTGGAACCGGCGCTCTCCATGCCCGCGGCCACACCGGTCCTGTTCTATCCGGACGAGGCCTGGGTCCATGGACGCCATCTCGTTGAGCGCCTGGTCGGCGCGGCCGCCGCCGCGGGCGCCGAGTGCCGGTTCGGTACCGGGGTCAGCGCCATCCGCACCGACGCGGACGGGAGCGCGGACGGGAGCGGGGGCGGGGGCGGTGACGGGGCCGTACAGGCCGTCGTCCTGTCCGACGGGAGCAGCCTCGCCGTCGACGTCGTCGTGAACGCGGCCGGGCCCGACGCCTCCCAGGTGGCCGGACTCGTCGCGCGGGACCTGCCGATGCGCAGGGAGCCCGGTGCCGTCACGCGGATCGCCTGCGCCCGGGTGCCGATCCGGCACGTCATGCACGCGCCGCACATCGAGATCCGCCCCGACTCGGACGCCTCGATGGTCCTGCACAGCCGCGAGATCGACGCGCTCATCGACACCGTCGAGGATCCGGCGGAGCTCGGAGGGCTGCTGCACGAATCGGTGCGCCGCGTCCTGCCGGAACTCGAAGGCTCCCGCATCGTGGGCACGCGGGTGTCCAACCGGCCCATCCCGGCCGACGGATTCCCCTCGGTGGGGGCGGTGCCGTCCGTCCCCGGCTACTACGAGGCCGTCTCGCACAGCGGCATCACGCTCGGACCGGTGCTCGGCCGGCTGCTCGCGGTGGAGATCCTGAGCGGGACGCGTGATGCGCTGCTCGCGGACTTCCGCCCGGAGCGCTTCCCCGCTCGGTGAACGGCGGGGACCGTCGCGGCGGGCAGCCGGCCGGCCCTCAGATCTCGATGCTCTCGGCCACCACCCGCATCTGGTGGCGGGCCAGCGCCAGGTTCCCGCGGGTGCGGTCGATGGCCAGGTAGAGGAACAGGCCCGAACCGCTGCGGGAGGCCAGGGGCCTGATTATGTGGTACTGGCGGCCGAGGGTGATGAGGATGTCCTCGATGGTGTCGTTCATCTTGAGCATCTCCATCGTCCGCATCTTGGCCCGCACCACCTCGGTGTTGCCGGCCGCGGCGACCGTCAGGTCGAGCTCCTTGGAGACGCTGATCTCGCCGAGCGACATGCCGCTGCCGTAGTCGACCAGCGCGGCGCCGATCGCCCCCTCGGTGCGCATGGCTTCCTTCAGCGCGACGTCAATGGTCATCGACATGGAGTACTCCTTCTTCGCTGGGGACTGATTCGCCGCGCGGGCTGGGGGCCTGCGAGCGGGGACCGGGGCGGCCGCCTCATCGCTCCTTTTCCGTGCTGGCACGCTTCACCACCTTCATCCCGGACCGCCGGACGCGAACCGGGCGGACGTCGGCGTCCACACGAGGGTGGGACGCCTTCACGGGCCACGACCCTGGCACGGACGAGGGCCGCCGACGGTGTTCGAACAACAGAGTCCCCAAGGAGTCCGCTTCCGCCGAAAAGGCCCCAGACCGGTCGGCGGCGGCACAACGCGTAGGCCTGCGACAACGCGCCGTGCGCGGACGCGGATCCGGAAGTCACCCAAAGTAGTCGCGCAAACACCTGCGGGATCTTCGAGGTCTGCGATAGGGCTATGCGCTGTGACTCGTCGGGTGCGTTGGGTGACTGACGGGTGGGGCGGAGGATTCGATAGCGGTGGTGGGGACGGCGATGGGAACGGCGCTCGCCTTGTGCGGCGCCATGGCCGGCTGGGGCGTCACGGTACTGGTCACGCGTCAGCGCGTCGCGGTGCTGCGGGTGCGCTGCGCGGACGCCGAGGCCGAGAACGTACGCTGGCGGCAGGCGCACAGCGGCCGCGCCCGTGAGCCGGCCGAGGGCCCGGCGGCTCCGCGCGACCGGGAGCCGGCGGCCGGCGCAGGCACCGACGCAGGCACAATCACTGGCGCAGGTACAGGCGCAGGCGCAAGCGCTGATGGCGACACCGGCGCGGACTTCACCGAGCGCGCCTTCGTGAACATCGGGCGCCGGGTCCAGGCCATCGTCCACAAACAGCTCGGCGACCTCAGCGAGATGCAGGAGCGGCACGGCGGCGATCCGGCCATGTTCGCCGACCTGATGCGCCTGGACCACGCGACGGCGCTGATCGGCCGGTTCGCCGACAGCCTGGTGGTGCTGGCCGGCGAGCGCCCGGGACGCCAGTGGTCCGAACCGGTCCCGGTGTTCAGCGTGCTGCGCGGGGCGATGTCCAGGATCGTCGACTACCGGCGGGTGGAGCTGGCCGAGGCGCCCCAGGCCGAGCTGGCCGGGACGGCGGTGGAGGCGGTCGTGCACGCGCTGGCCGAACTGCTGGACAACGCGACCCGGTATTCGCCCCCTGACTCACCGGTGGCGCTCACGGCGCGCCGCACCGCCGGCGGGATCATGATCGAGGTGGTGGACGCCGGGGTCGGGCTGGCGCCGCAGGCGGCCGAACACGTCGCGCGGGTCCTGGCCGATCCCGGCGCGCCGGGCCTGGACCTCGCCGACGTGGGCGGCTCCCCCAGGCTCGGTCTGGCGGTGATAGGGCGGCTCGCGCACACGGTCGGTTTCCAGGCGAGTGTGCGGCCGTCGGCGGCCGGCGGGGTGAAGGCACAGCTGTTCCTGCCGGAGGAGCTCGTTCTCGTCGGGGCCGCCACGGCCCCGGTGGCGCCTCGCGTATCGGGATCGGCGGGGCGCGCGCCGGCGGATGACGCGCGGACGTCCGATGAGCCGGGTGTGCGGGCGAACGGTACGGCGGACGGACGGCCCGGCGGGCTGCCGCAACGGCGGAGGCGTCCGCCGACGGCGCCGCCGACGGTGGCCAGAACGGTTCGGGTGCCGGGTGTGAACGACCGCGACCGTGGTCCCTTCGACGCGAAATCCGGACCTGGGCCTGGCGCTGACCCTGGCGCTGGCCCCAACCATGGCCCTGGCCCTGGCCCTGGCCCTGGCTCTGGCTCTAGCTCCGGCCCCGAGCCAGAACCCGGCCCCGGGCAGTGGCTCGACGCCTTCCGCGGCGGCCCGGCCGCGTCCCCCGGCGATGACGACGACCGAGAGCGAGGTGCGGCTTCGTGATCCGGCCGCAGATGCAGATGGACTGGCTGCTCCAGGGTTTGGTGGACGGCGTTCCGGGGGCCCGCCACGCGCTGGTGCTCACCGCGGACGGGATGCGGCTGGCGCACTACGCGGTCGAGGAGGACGTGGCCGATCGCCTGGCCGCGATCTGTGCCGGCCTGCAGAGCCTGTCGGCGGCGGTGGCGGAGATGTTCCCCGGCGCGGACCAGCGGACGCGGATGATCGTCATCGAGGTCGGCGGCGGGTTCTTCTACGTGATGGCCGCCGGCGAGGGCGCGTACGTGGCGGTGGTGGCCGACGAGGGTGTGGACGCCGGGTTGATGGGGCGGCAGCTGCGCGATCTGGTGGTGCGGATAGGCGAGCATCTGGCGAGCCCCGCGCGCCGGGAGGGCAGGTGATCTGGTGAGTACCGGATCGCCGCCGCCCCGGACGTCGTGGCTGGGTTCCGGGCCGTCGCAGCAGTCGACGCCGCCCCGGCCCCGGCATGCCGCCGACCACCATGCCGGCCCAGACCATGCCAGCCCAGACCGTGCCAGCCCAGACCATGCCAGCCCAGACCGTGCCGGCGCCGAAAAGGCTCCGCCGGCCGCGGCCATGCCCCGCCGGGGCGAGACCACGAACCCCGAATCGCCGCCGTCCCCACGCCGCAGCACGCTGGAGCGCATCTACGTCATCACCGGCGGACGCTCCGCCCCGGCTGCCGACCTGGACCTGGTCACGCTGATCGTGGCGGCCGACGCGGCACCCCCCGGCCTGTCGCCGGAACAGGCCACGATCATGCGGCTGTGCCGCCGCCCCCTGTCGGTCGCGGAGGTGTCGGCCTACGTGCGGCTGCCGTTCAGCGCGACCGCGATCCTGGTCGCGGACCTGCTGGCGACGGGTCTGCTGGTCCAGCGCCGGCCGATCCGGGCCGCCGGCGTCGATCCCGAGTTGCTCAAGAAGGTGATCAATGGCCTCCGGCGCCTCTGACCGCGCCCTCGCCGCCGAGGTGCACGGTTCGCGCGACGCGACCGACACGGCCGAGCCGGCTGGCATAGCCGACACGGCTGACATAGCCGGCGCAGCCGAGCGCGGCGAAGCCGGCCTCCCCGAACCGCCGGGCGCCGCCGACTCCCCCGGTGCGCCCGGCCTGCCGGCGACCACCTCGGTCGCCCTGAAGATCGCCGTGGTCGGTCCGCTGGGCGTGGGCAAGACCACCTTCGTCACCTCGGTGAGCGACATCTCGCCGCTGACCACCGAGGAGCCGATGTCGGACCCGGCTCCGGCCGGCGCGCCGCCGACGAAGAGCACGACCACCGTCGCCATGGACTTCGGCCGCATCAGCATCGACGAGCACGTGGTCCTCTACCTGTTCGGCACGCCGGGCCAGGAACGTTTCTGGTTCCTGTGGGACGGCCTGGTGGAAGGGGCGCTGGGCGCGATCGTGCTCGTCGACGTCCGGCGCCTGGACGAGAGCTTCGACGTCCTGGAACGCCTGGAAGACCGCGGCGTCCCGTTCGTGGTCGCGGCGAACTGCTTCCCCGAGGCGCCGGTCTACCCGGTGGAGGAGCTGCGCGCGGCGATGGACCTGTCGGGCTGGGTGCCCGTCATCCTCTGCGACGCGCGCGAACGCTCCTCCTGCCGGGACGTCCTGCTCGATCTGAGCAGCTATCTGTTGGAGCTGGTGCCGAAAACGATGCGGTAGTCGCAGTCGCCCTTGCAGGACATGGTCGCCGAGTCGTCGAAGGCGTACGAGTACGCATAAGGCTCAGCGTCCTTGTACACCAGCTTCGCGTAGTCGACCGGCCACTTCGCGGGATCGCAGTTCTGGCGGCCGGACCACTGGCCGGTGCAGCAGTAGGCGTCGCCGCCGAACGCCGCGCACGGGGTCGTGCACGCCACGACCTGGCCGGCCGCCTTGACCTGCATGGGGCCCGGGCACACGATCGGCTTGGTGCACGAGCCCTGATAACAGCCGTCCTGGGAGACCGGGTCCGGTCCGACGCGGTGGCTGGTGTTGATGTACATCGGCAGGTTCGACCCGTCGACCAGGCTCACGTCGTAGAAGTCCAGGCCGTCGAAGGAGTCCAGGGTCAGCTCGGCGAGGGTCGCCGGCGGGGCTCCCGCGCCGCGGCACTGGAACACGCCGCCGCAGTCGCCGCTCAGGCAGTGGCCGGAGCCGGAGGCGGAGAAGGTGCAGCCGGTACGTCCCCAGACCCGGCCGCCCCAGCCCTGCGGGACCGCGAAGGTGACGCTCTGGCCCGGGTCGAGACGCCAGCCGGTCTGCGGGATCGGGTGCTGGGCGTTCGGGTTCGTCGCCGCCCAGATGGTCTGGGTGTCGGCGTTCACGATGGTGATCAGGTGCGCGCCGGCGGGGCGGGCGACGGATCCGGGACTGGAGGTGGTGCTGGATGTGCTGGACACGCTGGACGCGTTCTGTGTCGGCGAGCCGGCGCGCGCCGACGTCGAAGGCTGCGAGCCGGTCGCACTCGCCCGTGATGTCGAAGACGACGCCGATGTCGCCGAGGTGGAGGAACCCGCCGGGCTTTGGGCCGAGGAAGTCGATCCGGATCCCGACCCGGATGCGGTCTGCGCCACAGCCGAATTCGAGGCCTGATTCGCGCTGCCACGACTCGCTCCGAACCCGGCGAGCCACAGCACGAGCGCGAGCGCCGCCATGCCTGCCAGTCCGCCGGCCACGATGGGCCGATATCCGCGTCGTCCGCTGCGATGCCCGGTCATGGGCTCACTCCCCACGTAATCCGATAGCTGCACTCCCCCGTGCATGTCAGAACACTGGTGGCGTCGTCGTCCACGTACGAGTACGCGAACGGCTCGGCCTTCTTGAACACCGCGGCGGAATCGACCGGCCACTTGGCGGGGTCGCACGCGGCCCGGCTCGACCACTGGCCGAGGCAGCACATCTGGTCGCCGCCCAGGGCCAGGCACGAACTCTTGCACGCGGTGACCGCGCCGCCGCGGACCACTTGGAGCACCGACGGGCACGTGGCGCTGGCGTCGCGGGTGCAGCCGGCCTTGGTGCAGCCGTCCGGGCTCATCGGGTCCGGGGTGCGGCCGCCGGACTGGTTGACGTACATCGGCAGGTTGTTGCCCTCGACGAGGCTGACGTCGTAGAAGTCCATGCCCTGCCAGGCGTTGAGGTTGAACTCGGCCAGCGTGGAGGGGAACTCGCCCCAGGTGCTGCCGCACTGGAACTTGCCCTGGCAGTCCCCTGACAGGCAGTGGCCGGTCCCGGCGGAGTTGAACGCGCAGCCGGCGCGCGCCCAGACGCGGACGTCCCAGTGGTCGGGGATGCTGATGGTGACGCTGGCCCCCGGGGCCAGGACCCAGCCGGTCGCGGCGACGGGGTGCTTCGGGTCGGCGGCGACGGCGGGCCAGATGGTCTGGGAGAGCTTGTTGACCATGGTGAGGGTGCGCGGGCCGGTGGCGGGGCCGGTACCGGATGGGGCGGTGGTGGCGGTGCCGGGTGGGGCGGTGGTGCCGGTACCGGGCAGGGCGGTGGTGCCGGACTTCGGCACGGTGGCCAGTGGTGCGGTGGCCGTCGAGGCGCCGGTCTGTGACGTGGTGACCATCGGCGCACTGGTCGGCGGTGCGATGGATGGCGATGCGCTGGACGGCGATTGCTGTGGGCTGGATTGCGATGAGCCCGGCTGCTGCGAAGAGGGCTTTCCAGCCGTGACCGCTGTCCCGCTGGAGCACGCGGCCGCCGTGATGACACAGACCACGGCTGCGCTCAGCGCGAGCAGCCATCGCACCGATATCTCAGGATGCTTCATACGCCACCCCCATCGGAGTCGGCGAACCATTCTGGAACAACGCGGTGCCCGTCTGGGCACCCGACGCCGCCAGCCCGAACCACGCGTAGCGCTCGACGTACGGCAGCGAGTCGAGCATCGCCGCGGAGGCGGTGACGAAGGCGGCCTGCTGGTTCGGGGCCGGATACTGCGTGCCGCCGGAGAAGGAGATGAGCGCGTACTCGGTGACCCAGATCGGCAGGTGGTAGCGGTCGTGGATGGCCTGGAGGTAGGACCGAAGCTGATCGACCGCCGGGCCGGTCCGGAAGTCCGAGCCGTACCAGTGCACGGTGATGAAATCGACGCGGTAGCCGCGCGCCGCCGCACCGGCCATGAAGCGGTCGAGCCAGCCGCCGGGCGTGGCCGCGCCGGTGGCGACCGCCGGACTGCCCAGGCGCAGGCCGGTGGCCTGGAGCTTGGGCCAAAGGTCCAGCGCCTGCTCCACGGTCATGTTGGACTGCGCGCCCATGTCGGGCTCGTTGAAGCCGAGCAGGGTGGAGCCCTGCGAGCGGGCTGTGGCCAGCGTGGCGGGGTCGGCGTTCTTCGCGCCCCAGATCATCGGGACGAACTCCGGGCCCGCGTGGCCGAGCTGGTCGATGCGGCTGGGCGACCAGTCGTAGTACCAGGAGGCTTTGGACGCGGTCAGTGCGGTGTCGAGGGCGGGGGCGCCCCAGGCTGCGACGCCCTTTTTCGGGCCCGTGTGCGCGGTGGGCGATGCCGGCGGCTTCGGGGCGGAGCTGGAACTGAGGCTGGGGCTGGAGGCGGCCGGCGACGACGACGAGCTCGGCTTGGGGGTCGGTGAGGGGCTCGCTATGGACACCGCGCTGCGGGAAGTGGTGGTCACGGCGGCGATCGAGGTGGGTGCCGGCACAGCGCCGGATGTCGAGGAGCCGGCCCAGACCGCCGTGGCGGCCACACTGACAGCGCCGGCCGCGGCCACCGCCGCGATCACGGCCGGGGCTTTGGCGGGCAGGAACCCGAGAAGCTTGCCGGAGCCGTGGCCGAGAGCCGCCGAGCCCGCCGAACCCGCCGAACCGTGAGCACCGCCGGCCGAACCAGCCCCGTGCCCGACTCCGTGCCCGCCCCCGAGCCCCAGCACCCCCGATCCGCCGGCCGCCGCCGTCGCCGCCTTGAACACCGCGGCGGCCAGCGCCGTCGGCACCACCGCCAGCGGCAGCCCGGCCAGCAGCTTCTCGACCGGCACCAGGTCGCTCGAGCGCGCGTCGCAGATCTCGCAGTCCCGGGTGTGGCCCACGAACCGTTTGCGCCACAAGGCGTTGCGGTGGCCGTCCCACCTGCTCGTCAGGTCCGACAGGCCCCGGCATCTCTCCGGCGCCCGCAGTGCGCGCACGACCACGCGCGTGGCCGACAGCTGCTGCTTCAGCCGCTGGATGCGCACCGCGGCCTGGTTCTGCGGCACGCCGAGGGCCTCGGCCAGCTCGGCGCGGTCCAGGCGGCCGTGCTCGGCCAGCCACCACAGCCCCAGGAGCTCGCGGTTGCCGGCGTCCAGCCAGCCCGCCGCCTCGGCGACCTCCCGGCGCTGGCCGGTCAGTTCCAGGCGCAGGACCGTCAGGTCGGCGAAGTCGGCGGCGGGGTCGGCGACGGCCGCCGCCTCGTCCAGCGGCATGGTGCGGGCCTGCACCGCGCTGCGTGCGCGCTGGTGGTCGTGGACCTGGCGGATCGCGACCGCGACCAGCCAGGACCGGAACGCCGCCGGGTCGCGGACGTCGCCCAGGCTCCGGACGGCGCGGACCATGGTCTCCTGGACGGCGTCGTCCACGTCGGCGTGCGACTGGAGGGCGAAGCCGACGATGTTGTAGACCAGCGGCAGTGCTTCGGCGAGCAGATCGCGCAGCGCGGCCTGGTCGCCGCGCTGCGCCGCCCGCACGGTGGCGGCGTCGAATCCGCCCCGCGGTGCTCTCATGCCGGGCCGTCCTCTGTATCAACTGTGGTCGACGGTGGTGGTTGTGCGATGACCATATAGAGGAGACCGTGCGGGCCAGGCCCGCATAACACGAATTTTGACCGGCGTTCTGTTCAGGCCCGGTTCGGCGCGTACACCTGGACGTTCCCGGAGTCGACGCGGACCGCCAGCCGGGGCAGCGCGGGCAGCGGCGAGCCGCCGTGCGGGCGTGTCAGCGGTGCCCCGGCCAGGGTGAAGGTGGCTCCGTGGCAGGGGCAGGCGAGCTGATCGTGAGGGGTGTCCAGGCGCAGCCGGCAGCCCTGGTGCGTACAGAACCCGGACACGGCCTGGACGCGGCCCGACACCCGCCGGACGAAGCCGGTCACCGCGCCGAGGTCGAACGGCAGCACCGCGCCCTCCGGCAGATCCGCGGCGGCCGCGACCGTCTGCCAGCTGCCGACGGTCGGAGTCAGCTCCTGGTCGCCGCCCTCGCCCGCCGGGGACGCCGAACCGACCAGGGCCGCCTCCACGCCAACGCCCGCGACGACGCCGGTCGCGGTGAGGGCGGTCGCGGTCAGAAAGCGGCGGCGGCCCCGGATCCGGTGGGCCTCCGTCGTGGCCGGCGCCGGCGGCGGGGCGTCCTGCCGCTCGGCGAGGCGGCGGCGCAGGTCCTCGACGAACGCCTCGCGCGGGCGCTGTGCGTCGGGTGCGGCGGCGGCCAGGTCGATGGCGGCGCGGGCGACGGCGATGTCGTCCTCGGTGGGCGCGAAGGCCGCGGGGCGGCGCCGGCGCAGCAGGCTGTCCACGTAGCGGTCGATCGGGCGCTTCACGACGCTTCCCCTTCCTTGTCCAGTCCTGCGGCGCGGCGCAGGGCGCGGTGTTGCAGCACCTTGGCGTTGGCCACCGACACGCCCAGCTCGGCCGCGGCGGCCTTGATGGAGTAGCCCCGCAGGAAGCGCAGCGTCAAGATCGCCCGGTGCCGTTCGGGCAGCCCCGCCAGGATCGTCCCGATCCGCTCGGTCGTCCGGCCGGTCCGCTCGTCCTGCGCCGGTCCCGAGGAGAAGTCTTCCAGCCCGGCCTCGCCGACGTCGATCACCGTGACCTGGTGGCCCAGCGTCGAGCGCCAGTGCGTGGCCAGGACGGTGCGCGCCGTGGCGAGCAGGTAGGCCCGCACCTCCCCGACGCTGGCCGTGGTCCGCAGCGGGCCGAAGGCGGTCAGGAACACCTGGGAGGTCAGGTCTTCGGCGTCGTGGCGGTTGCCGACCTTGGCGTACATGAGGCGATAGATCCGCTCGACGTTGTCGGCGTAGATCGCCTCCCAGCCCGGGTACGCGGCCGTGGGCAGCGTCCGCGGCTCGTCGACGGCGACAGGGCGCTCGGGCACGGCGCCCAGCACTTCACGGCGCGGACTGGGCATGCCCTGTCCCAGAACTCTGACAAGCCGCGCCAGGCGCCCGCTGCTCACACCTCATCCTAGAGGGCCCATCTGTGATCGACGTCGCAGAGCGTCCGCCGGTGCCGGAAGGTCCGGTCTCACAGACAGATAGGGACCGGGGTTACACGCCGGCTTCTGTAACCCCGACGGCTATCGGTCTACGAACACGATCGAGCCGATATCAGGAGTCGAATTCCGATGAATCCCAGAGCCGACCGAAGCCCCGGCGGTGCCGGGCGGTCGCGCACAACGGCGCTGGCCGCACTGGCCGTGACCACCCTCGCGCTGGCGACCGCCTGCGGCGGTACCTCGCATCCGGCAGCCGCCGCGAACACCTCCACCGCGATCGAGCCGGGCAGCGGCCAGTCGCTGGCCGGCGCCCCCGGGGCGACCGCCACCAGACCGGTCGCCGGTGCCTCGGACATGCCGAGCATGTCGAGTATGCCGAGTATGTCCATGCCCACGGCGACCAGCGCCGGCGGCGCACCGGCGGCTCCGGTCGCCGGGAACGCCGTGCAGATCATGAACTTCGCCTTCTCCCCGGCCGCCCTGACGGTGAAGGCGGGGACCACGGTGACCTGGACGAACAAGGACTCCGACGCGCACACGGTCACGAGCCAGGGTCCGGGCGGGCCCTTGGGCTCGGCGGCGTTGGCCACCGGGCAGAGCTACTCCTACACGTTCACCAAGCCCGGCACGTACTCCTACCTGTGCACGATCCATCCGTTCATGACCGCGACAGTGACGGTGACCCCATGAGCAACGAGTTCACCCCCGACCTGCCCGACCTGCCCGACGCCCCGAAGGGCTCCGATGGCCCGAACGGCATGAGCCGCCGCCAACTGCTGCGCCACGCCGGCTGGTTCGGCTCGGCCGTCGTGCTCACCGTCGCCGGCGGCGAGGTGGTCAGCCATATCGCGCACGACAAGGACAGCGCCGCCGCGGCCGCGACCGCCGCCGACGCCGACGCGCTGCGCTTCGTGCAGATCTCCGACAGCCACATCGGGTTCACGGGACCGGCCAACACCGACGTCACCGCGTCGTTCAACGAGGCGATCGAGCAGGTCAACAGTCTGGGATTCCGGCCGGACTTCGTCATGCACACCGGCGACCTGACACACCTGTCCACCGCCGCGCAGTTCGACCAGGTCCGGCAGATGCTCACCCAGGTGCGTACCGGCCGGGTGTTCACCGTCCCGGGCGAACACGACTCGGTGGGCGACTCCGGGCGCGCCTACCGCCAGACGTTCGGCGCCGGTACGACCGGGGACGGGTGGTACTCCTTCGACACCCACGGCGTGCACTTCATCGCGCTGGTCAACACCCTGAGTCTGGAAAAGCTCGGGCATCTGGGCGCCGCCCAGATCGACTTCGTCCGCAAGGACGTCGCGGGCCTGAGCTCGGACACGCCGATCGTGGTCTTCAGCCACATCCCGCTGTTCGCGATGTATCCGGCGTGGGGCTGGAGCACCGACGACGCGCTGCAAGTGCTGGCGCTGCTGCGCAGGTTCGCCTCCGTCACGTGCCTCAACGGCCATGTGCACCAGCTGTTCAGCAAGACCGAGGGCAACGTCACCTTCCACTCGGCGACCACCACGGCCTACCCGCTCCCGGCCCCCGGCAAGGCCCCGGCACCGACCCCGCAGGTCCTGCCGGCCGGGCAGCTCAAGGACGCGCTGGGCATCCGGAGCGTGACGTACAAGGCCGGCGCGACGCCGCTGGCCATCACGGACACGAGGCTGGCATGACACGCAGAACCCTGACGGAGATCGGCCTGCGGGTCGCGCTGGCCGCCACCCTGGCCGCCAGCGGCTACATCCACGCTCAGCTCTACGTCTCCGGCTACCGCTTCATCCACGTCGTGGGGGTCTTGTTCCTGCTCCAGGCCAGCGCGTCCTTCGCGCTGGCGGCCCTGCTGCTGGTCGGTGGCCCGGTCTACATCCGCATCGCCGCGGCCGGAGCGGCAGCCGGCGCGCTCGGCGGGTTCGCCGCGTCGCGCACGGTCGGCGTGTTCGGCTTCACCGAGCGCGGATGGCAGCCCTCGCCGCAGTCGCTGGTCAGCGTGCTGGTCGAGGTGGCGACGCTGCTTCTGCTGGCGCCGACGGCGATCGGGCTGGTCAGGCGGCTGGGGCGGTAGCGGAGCGGGTTTATCCGAGCCCTGACTGAAGACCCGACTCCAGAGGGGGGAGCCGGGCCTTCAGTCAGCTCGGCAGTGGCGCGGCCCGGCCGTCCTCCCAGTGGTTGCCCGACCAGACGTTGCCCGGGCCTTGCGGATTCCATTCGGTCACGTAGCCGTACCCGTTCTTGAACTTGACCCCGAAGACGTTGTCCTTCACGACGATGTCGCTGGTCGCCGCCGTCTGGCCGCCGGCGTAGATCGCCCACCCCGCGGTCGCCATGTAGTTGTCCTCGACGGTGACCCGGGACGGGGTGCCGCCGTCGGCCTCGAACAGGCTGATCGCGCTGTTCGTGGTGGTGGTGTCTATCAGGGCATTGTGTTTGATGAGCAGCGACGTGCCGGGGTCGGGGGAACCGTCGACCCGGACCATGTCGATCTCGCCGTCGGCGGCGGCGAACCAGTAGGGGTCGTGGATGTAGTTGTCCTCGATGTCGCCCTGGCTGGTGTAAACGCCCTTCTTGCTCATCCCGTGGATATTGCACCGCAGCACCGTCACCAGCCCGCCGTCATTCATGACGGCCTGCCGGAGCTCGGTATCGGACCGTCCGCCGATCTCACTGTCCTCGACGGTCAGACCGGAATACCCGACCCATTGCAGAATTCCCCACTGATCGATATCCGAACTCTGCGGCGCCGAGATCCGCACGTTGCGGATGATGACGTTGTCAGCTTCCACCCGGATGTCGCCGACCAAGTCGATGTTCTGGATGACGGCGCCGTTCTCGGTCACCAGGATCTCGCCCTTCTTCGGCACGAGACCGGACCCCCGTTTTACGCCGGTGGTCGCGGCGTTCGGCCAGGCGGAGCCCGGTAGCGTCGCGGAATGCGACGACGATGACGATGACGATGGGAATGGCGACGGTGACAGCGATCTCGATGGCGACGGGGACTTCGGCGCAGCGACCGTTCTGGACGCGGACGGCGTTGTCAAGGAAGGAGTAGCGGAAGTACTGGGCGACGCAGTTATAGCCGCGGATCCCGAGTCACAACCGGCTTCCGCAGCCACACAGAAAAACACGATCACCACGGCCATGCCGGGCAAAAGAGTCCGAGGCACCGGCCGACCGTACCATTGATCAGGACAGAAAAATCGGGTTTGCCAGAGCCGCCATATGGCCTTCGGGGTGGCGAACCTCGATACGCACGAACGCTGATTCCGCCGCGCTGGTCTGCCATTGCGGCGAACCGCTGTGCATCGGACCGTCCTGGTTGTGGAAGGTCACCACGCCCGAAGGCACGCCGCGAACCTCAACCCGCGCCACGACCACCTCCCCACCGGTCGTCAGCCGCTCGCCGATTCCGGCGTGCCGGGGCCCGGCCGAAACGCTGAAAGTCACGTGCACCGCAGCCGATTCCGCGATCCAGCTCCGCCCCGCACGCAGGCCGGCGAGAAGGGCGTCGGCGCTGAGGCGGTCGGCGGCCACGACGGTGTGCGGGACCGCGATCTGGCCGTGGAGGTGGGTGTCGCTGTTGCCGATCACCGGGCGCCAGCGGCCTTCGGGGACGTCGGCGGCCAGGGCGCGGGCCCAGTCGGCCAGCGCTGCCTCGTTGTCCGCCTGCCAGGCGACGTCGGAGGTCCAGGGGCCGTTCCAGACCTCGACTACGTCAAAGCCCTGATAAGGGTGACGGAGAGTGCCGGTGGGATAGGGCGCGTAAGGGTGCGCGGCCACGCACAGGCCGCCGACGCGATGTACCTCGGCGAGTTGCCGCGCCAGGACACCTTCGCCCGCGTCGTAATCCCAGGCGACAAGCTGCCCGGGCGCCAGGCCGAGCGCGAGCCAGTGGCCGTCGCGGGTGACCACTTCCTGGCCGAGCAGCACCAGCAGGTCCTCGGCGTCGAGGCCGCGCCAGAGATCGTGCGCCTGCGCCGTGTTGTGCTCGGTGCCCGCGACGAAGTCCAGCCTGGCGGCCCGGGCGGCGGCCACCGCCTGTGCCGGAGTCAGCTCGCCGCCGTTGGAGTGCACTGAGTGGACGTGGCAATCGCCGCGGTACCACGTGATGTTCGGCACGGACAGATTCCTCCCTCAGGCCCTCGGCAACAGTACTGCTGGAAGCAGACCGAGCACCGCGACCACGGCCGGCGAGGCCGCCGACGGCTCCGGCGTCTACTGAGCGGCCTTCTTGCGGCGTGAGGTGAGGGTCATGCCCCAGATGAAGACGCCGACCATCCACGCCATCGGGCCGAGGAACAGTGAGAACCAGAGTCCTGAGGAATGGACTCTGAGCAGGACCAGCACGGGCACGATCGGCGCGATGACGAGGGTGATCGGCACGCAGACCGCGGTGAACACGTCGTGTCGCAGGGCCTTGACCACCGTTCCGGGCCGGAGCCAGCGGTCCACGCCGATCCAGATCGCCGGGACCAGCACGGCGATCGCGGCGAGCAGCAGGTACGACGCCACCGAGGACTGGGCGACCTTCTCCGCGCCGGGTATCGCCAGGGCCGCGCCTGGAAAGACCAGGATCGTCAGGACGGCCGCACCGGCCGGCGCCCTGAGCAGCATCTGCTCGTCGGTCGCCAAGCGCTTCCGGTGGAGCCTCCTCCTGATGTCCAGCGATTCTCTGAGCGACTGACCTTTGGCCCGCGCGCGGAATGTGCGCGCTGCGATGGCGAACGCGACGAACCCCACGTCCGCGATCACCCGGCCGATGCCGCCGCCGACGCCTTGGATCCCGAACATGAAGAAGAGCGTGGAGATCGGCCAGGAGATGATCACGGGCACCGAACCGCCCTCGACCCCGGCGCGCCGCTCGGCGAGGTCCCGCTGATCCATGCCCAGGAGTTCGGCCTTGTCGATCTCCGCGAACGCCTCCAACCTGGTCGTGATCCGGCGCGGCCAGACCGCCCGCAGCGCGTCGGCGAGCGCCAGATGCGCCTCGGGCTCGTCGGGGGCCAGCGCGACGGCCCGGCGTGCCGCGGCGACGGCCTCCCGGACCAGGTCCCCTCCGAGCAGGTCGGCCATCCGCTTATGGCGTGCGGCCAGGGCGCTGACGAGGTCCAGCTGCCGGCGCCAGTCGTCGGGATCGTCCTCGACCGCCTGCCGCGCGGCCGTGACGGCCTCGTCGAGGGCGCCGACCCCGCTCGCCGTCCAGGCGGCCATGGCAACCGCGTCCGGATTGTCGCGCGTCCCGAAATCCCCATTGGGCATCCAGCCGCTCCCCCTGCTCACCCGCACATCGTGTCACCCACACGTCGCCGTGGGAATGCGGTCGCGGCGCAGGCTGAGACGCAGACGCATGTTTTCGACACCCTCGGCTATGGATAGTCTCGCCGCGACCCGCGTTAGCTGGAGGCATGACACCGACCGAGCAGCTGACCACCATCGTGGCGACGGTCCTGACCGGGCTCGTCGCGGGTACCTACTTCGCTTACGCGACCTCCGTCATGCTCGCCCTGCGCGGGCTCGACGACCGCACGTTCATCGAGGTGATGCAGAAGATCAACGTCACCATCCAGAACCCGGTGTTCTTCGCCGCCTTCTTCGGCGCCCCGGCCTTCGCGGCCGTGACCGTCGGGCTCCAGGCCGCGAAGGACGGCGCGTCCGGCTGGACGATCGCGGCACTGGCGCTGAACATCGCCGCGCTGCTGATCACGGTGGCCGCGAACGTCCCGCTCAACAACGCGCTGGACGCGGCCGGCGAACCGGCGGCGATCGCCGAGCCCGGAGCTGTGCGCGCGCGGTTCGAACGAGCATGGAACGCGTGGAACGCGACGCGCGGGGTGGTGCTCATCACAGCCGTCGTCTGCCTCGGGATGGCGTTGCGGGGGCGGTAGCGAGCAAGCTTGCCCGGTGGACTGGACTGCCGCCGCGGGGCGGCTTCCCGCTGCCGGACACCGCGCACCTCGGCTGGCACCGGGCGCAGGTCTTCCGCCCTCCGACACGCCAGCGTCGCGTTCACTCTGTGTGACCGCACGTCCGGCACCTATCCGCAGGTCGGAACCCCCACCGATTCCTTTCCCGCCCGCGCCGAGTCTGCCTGGGTGACGGCGGTCGCCGTCCGCGAATGAGAGGATCGATGATGACGGAATCGAACACGTTCCCGGGTGTGGAGTTGAGTGCGGCCTTCGACAGCACGATGAGCGTCTTGCGGAAGGTCGAGCCGCATGACCTGGCGAAACCCACGCCGTGCGCCTCGTGGGACGTCCGGGCGCTCGTCAACCACGTCATCAGCGCGGCGCGCTGGTGGGCGTCGATGGTCTCCGGTGACAAGGGGCTTGAGGCCGCGGAGGGTGAGGACTATGCCGCCGGCGACTTCGTGGCCGCTTACGAGGAGAGCATCCGTGTCACGCTCGATGCCTTCGGGGCGGAGGGGGCGGCGGAGCGGATGGTGACGGTGCCCTTCGGGGAGTTCCCGGGTGCGGCGCTTGAGGGGTTCGCGGCCACAGACCAGTTCGCCCACGGCTGGGACCTGGCGCAGGCTCTCGGGCACGACACCGACCTGGCGCCGGAGTTGGCGGTAGCGCTGCTCGGGCTGGCCCACGTCTCCATCGACGACTCGCTGCGCGGGCCGGACACCGAGGCCTCGTTCGGGCCGGAGTGCGCGGCGCCTGAGGGCGCGTGTCCGGCGGACCGGCTCGCCGCGTTCCTCGGGCGAGAGGTGTAGGGACGCGCCTGTGGCCGACGCCGCCGAATTCGCCAGGGAGACAGAGCCGTACCGGCGTGAGCTGTTCGCCCACTGCTACCGCATGCTCGGTTCCGTCTTCGACGCCGAAGACCTCGTGCAGGAGACCTACCTGCGCGCGTGGCGTCACTACGACGGGTTCGAAGGCCGCTCGTCGGTGCGCACCTGGCTCCACCAGATCGCCACCAACGGCTGCCTGACCGCGTTGGCCAGACGGCGCGACGCCGATCGGCGGGTCCTGCCCTCCGGCCTGGGCCCGCCGCAGCCGGACGTGGAGACAGCGGCGCTCGACCCCGACCAGCGGCAGCACTGGCTCCAGCCGGTCCCGGACGCGTGGGTCACCCCCGAGTCCGGCGACCCGGCATCGGTGGTCGCGGCCCGCGAAGGGGTGCGCCTGGCGCTGGTCGCCAGCCTCCAGCACCTGCCGCCGAAGCAGCGGGCCGTGCTGGTGCTCCGCGACGTCCTGGCCTTCCCCGCCGCCGAGGTCGCCGACATGCTCCAGACCTCGACCGCGTCGGTCAAGAGCTCACTGCAGCGCGCCCGCGCGACGCTCAAGGAGCAGGCGCCGACCGCCGAGCGCACCACCGAGCCCACAGCGCCGCAGGCCCGAGCGGTCCTCGCGAAGTACATCAAGGCTTTCGAGAACGCCGACGCGGACGCCCTGACCCGCCTGCTGCTCCAGGACGCCTCGATCGAGGCGCCGCCGATCCGGGCCTGGTTCAAGGGCGTGGAGACCTGCATCCCGGTGCTGCGAGACCATGTCCTCGGCGACCCCGGGTTGTGGCGCATGGTCCCGGTCGCCGGCGGGGCCAACGGGCACCCGGCGGCCGTGGGGTATCTGCGCGACGAGGAGGGCCGGTATCAGCCCTATGGCGTCATCGTCCTCGACGTCGTCGGTGACCGCATCAGACGCATCGTCTCGTTCGGCGACCCGGATCTGGTCGCCGTTTTCCGGCGCGTGTGAAAGGCGAAAGCCAAAAGGGGCGGGAACCGGCGCACACGGTCCCCGCCCCAGCGCCTACAGCCGGCTGCGATCGGCTCCAGGCACTTCCCGCGTCACTCGTCGCCGCGAGGGCTCCGGGCGCGGGCGATCGTGTCGCGCAGCCACAGTGCGCTGCGCTTGGGGGTGCGGGTCTGGGTCTCATAGTCGGTGCGGACGATGCCGAACCGCTTGTCGTACCCGTACGCCCACTCGAAGTTGTCCATCAGGGACCACGCGAAGTAGCCGCGGATGTCCGCGCCCCGCTGCCGGGCCTGGGCGACGGCGGCCAGGTGGGTGGCGATGTACTCGGTGCGGTCCTCGTCGTCGACGAAGCCGTCCTTGTCCGGAACGTCGTCGTAGGCCGCGCCGTTCTCGGTGATGACCAGCGGCGTCCCCGGGTAGTCCTGGCTGATGCGGACCAGCAGGTCGGCGAAGTCGTCCGGCATGACCTCCCAGTCGATGTAGGTCTTGGGCCGGTCGCCGAAGTCGACGGTGCGGGTCACCGGCCGGCCGGCGGCGTCGACGGTGGAGCCGTCCTCGGCGAAGCCGGTGGTCTTCATCGAGCGGTAGTAGTTCACGCCGAGGGTGTCCAGGGGCGCGGCCATGATCTCCAGGTCGCCCTCCTCGATCGGGATGGCGACGTCGATCGCCTCCAGGTCGGCGAGCAGGTCCTGCGGGTAGGCGCCCTTGAACAGCGGGTCCATGTAGGCCCGGAAGTGCAGGGCGTCGCCGCGGCGCGCGGCCTCCAGGTCCACCGGCGAGTCGGAGGCCGGGATCGAGTTGCCCAGGATGTGCGTGATCGCCAGGTCGATCGGGCGGTCGGCGGCCGCGGCCGCGGCGCGCAGCCGGCGGACCGCCAGGCCGTGGCCGAGCAGCAGGTGGTGGATCGCGGCGATGCCGTCGGCGTAGTTCCGGCGGCCCGGGGCGTGCACGCCCTCGACGTAGCCCAGCCACGCCGCGCACCACGCCTCGTTGTGGGTCGTCCAGTGCTCGACGCGGTCGCCGAGGCGGTCGTAGACCAGTTCGGCGTAGTCGGCGAACCGGAAGGCGGTGTCGCGGTTCGGCCAGCCGCCCGCGTCCTCCAGCTCCTGAGGCAGGTCCCAGTGGTACAGCGTCAGCCACGGCGTGATCCCGGCGCTGAGCAGCTCGTCCACCAGCCGGTCGTAGAACGCCAGGCCGGCGGGGTTCGCCGGCCCGCTCCCCCCGGGCTGCACGCGCGGCCAGGACACCGAGAAGCGATACGTGTCGACGCCGAGCGACTTGATCAGCCCCACGTCCTCCGGCATGCGGTGGTAGTGGTCGCAGGCGACGTCGCCGTCCTCGCCGTTGTCGATCGCACCCGGAACGCGGCAGAACGTGTCCCAGATCGACGGGGTCCGGCCGTCCTCATTCACCGCCCCCTCGATCTGGTACGCCGAGGTCGCGACGCCCCACCGGAAGTCGCGGGGAAGCTCCAAAGACATGGTTCTCCTCAATATCCTTAACAAACTGACGCAGTCAGCTCACGCCGAAGGGTGCAAGTAGCAGGCCACGGACCGCTCCGGGTCCGAGGCCGGCCGGACCAGCGGCGGCGGCGAGACGCCGCAGGGGTCGAACGCTTTCGAGCAGCGCGGGGCGAACGCGCAGCCGGCCGGCATGTCCCGCAGGTCCGGGGGCGAGCCGGGGATTCCGGTGAGCTCCCGCCGCGGCCCGCGCAAGGCGGGGAACGAGTGCAGAAGCCCGTCGCTGTAGGGGTGCAGGGACTTGTCGTAGATCTCGACGGCCGGCGCCTCCTCGACGATCCGGCCGCCGTACATGATCGCGATCCGGTCGCTGAACTCCACCAGCAGCGACAGGTCGTGGGTGATGAAGATGACGGAGAAGCCCAGCTGCTCCTTGAGCCGGGACAGCTGCCGCATGATCTGCCGCTGCATCACCACGTCCAGCGCCGTGGTCGGCTCGTCCATGATGACCACCCGCGGCTCCAGGGCCAGCGCCATCGCGATCATCACGCGCTGCCGCATGCCGCCGGAGAGCTGGTGCGGGTAGCTGTCCAGCCGGTCCTTGGCGATGCCGACCAGGGTCAGCAGCTCGGCGGCGCGGGTCGTCCGCTCGAGCTTGGTGGACTTCGGCCGGTGCTCGGCGATGACGTCGGTGAGCTGCGCGGCCACGCTGGCCACCGGGTTCAGCGAGTTCATCGCGCCCTGGAAGACGATCGACAGCTCGCTCCAGCGGAACGCGCGCAGTTCGTTGTCCGTCATCCGCAGCAGGTCGACCGGGTCGCCCTGCTCCGGGTGGTAGAGCACTGATCCCCCGGTCACCACCCCTGGCGGCGGCAGCAACCGGGTGGCGCCGTAGGCCAGGGTCGACTTGCCGGAGCCGGACTCCCCGGCCAGGCCCAGGACCTCGCCGCGGTTGAGCGTCAGGTCCACCGTGTTGACCGCGCGCACGGACTGCTCGCCGACTCCGTAGTCGATCGACAGTCCCTTGATCTCCAGGACCGGGCTCATCGGCCGCCGCCCCCTTCTCCACTGTCCGTCCGCGGCGAGAGCACCGGGGTGAAACCGATCCGCATCCGGGCCTTGCGGCCGTCGGCGGTGCGGACCACGGTCTTGGCACCGCCGCGCAGCCGCGGGTTGACGATCTCGTCGATCCCGAAGTTGACCAGCGCCAGCGCCGTGCCCAGCAGGGCGATGCACAGCCCGGCCGGCACGAACCACCACCACGCGCCGATGGCCAGCGCCTGCTGGCCCTGCGCCCAGAAGAGCACCTCGCCCCAGTTCCACTCCGAGATGCCCGAGACGCCGACGTAGGCCAGCGCGATCTCGGTCATCACGGCGAACATCACGGTGCCGATGAACGAGGAGGCGATGATCGCGGTGAGATTGGGCAGGATCTCGGCCACCACGATGCGCCAGGTGGACTCGCCGTTGGCCTTCGCCGCCTGCACGAAGTCGCGGTTGCGCAGCGACAGCGTCTGGGCTCTGAGAAGCCGTGCGCCCCAGGCCCAGGAGGTGCAGCCGATGACCAGCGCGATGGCCCAGTCCCCGGAGTTCGGGATCACGTTGGTGACGATGACGATCAGCGGCAGCGCCGGGATCACGATGAACACGTTGGACAGCGTGGACACCGAGTCGCCCCAGAAGCCGGACAGGTAGCCGGAGGTGACGCCCACGAGCACGGCGATCGCCGTGGCCAGGATGCCGGCGAAGAAGCCGACGAACATCACCGAGCGGGTGCCGACCAGGATCTGGCTGAAGATGTCCTGGCCCAGGTGCGTTGTGCCGAACAGGTGCTTGGCGGACGGGCTCTGCAGGATGTCGTTGCTGCGCTTGGAGGGGTCGAAGGGCGCGAGGGACGCGCCGAAGAGCGCGACGAAGGTGAACACGAGCAGCATGCCCAGGCCGATCGAGACCTTGACGCTCGGCATCCGGAAGCGGAACTTCGCCCTCCCGGTTGCCGCCGCCGCCTGCGCGGACACCACGACTGGCTGGCTCATGGGGTCATCCCTCCTTCCGGGTACGCGGGTCGAGCGCCATGTAGGCGAGGTCGGCGAGGAAGTTCGCGGCCAGCACCGCGATCGTCACGACCAGGAAGATGCCCTGGATCAGCGGATAGTCGTGTCCTGAGATGGCGTTGATCAGCTGGAGCCCGACCCCGGGCAGCGAGAAGACCTGCTCCACCAGGAACGTGCCGCCGACCACCAGGCCCAGGGCCATGCCGAAGCCGGAGACCGAGGGCAGCAGCGCGTTGCGGGCCGCGTACTTGGTCATCACGCGGGTCCCGGACAGACCCTTGGCGTGCGCGACGGTGATGTAGTCCTCGGCGGTGACCGTGACCATCATGTTCCGCATCGACAGCAGCCAGCCGCCGACCGAGGTGACGATGATCGTCAGCGCCGGCAGGATCATGTGGCCGAGGATGTCCCCGGCGATGGACCAGCCCGGCGTGTTGCCGACGGTGTAGCCGCCGGACGTGGGCAGGCCGAGCGGGCTCGCGAGCCAGGCCACGGTGATCAGCCCGAGCCAGAAGTACGGGATCGAGGACAGGAACGAGGTCGCCGGCAGCAGGCCGTCCACCCAGGTGCCGCGCTTCCACCCGGCGAGCACGCCGAGCCCGGTGCCGATCAGGAACGCCAGGATCGTGGTGGTGCCGATCAGCCCGAGCGTCCAGGGCAGCGCCGAGCTCAGGACCGAGGTCACCGGCTCGGGGAAGTTGCCGAAGCTGATGCCCAGATCGCCGTGGGCGAGCTGGACCAGGTAGTGCCAGTACTGGGAGGCCAGGCTCTGGTGCTTGTCCAGGCCGAACAGGATGTTCAGGGATTCCACGGCCTTGCTGTCGACCTCGCCGCGGCGCTGCTCGATCAGCGAGTCGACGGCGTTGCCGGGGATCATGCGCGGGATGAAGAAGTTGATGGTGATGGCGGCCCAGAGGGTGAAGAGGTAGAAGCCGAGGCGGCGGGCGAAGAACTTCACGGCTCGGCTCCTTCCAGGTCGGGCGCTTCGGGATCGGGTTCGGTGGTGATGGCGGGTTCGGTGGTGGTGGCGCCCACGACCTCACTGCCGGATGCGTTTTCGGCGCCCGCGACCTCGGCGGTCTTCCCGCCCTCGCCCTGACCGTCCTCGAACAGCCAGCAGGCGACCCAGTGGTCCGGAGCATCCCCCACCAGCGTCCGCTCCGGCACCGTCGTCCGGCACACGTCCATCGCCTTCGGGCAGCGCGGGTGGAACCGGCAGCCGGCCGGCGGGTCGATCAGGCTCGGCGGCTCGCCGGTGTCCTCGTCGTCGTAGGGCACCGCGCCGCCGCGCACGCGTTCGGGATCCGGCGCCGAGTGGATCAGCAGGTGCGTGTAGGGGTGTGCGGGCCGCTGCGTCACCGTCTCGGAGTCGCCGCCCTCGACCATGCGCCCGGCGTACATCACCAGCGTCTCGTCGGCGAAGTAGCGCGCCGAGGCGATGTCGTGGGTGATGTAGAGCACTGCCAGGTCCAGGCGCTCCTTCAGGTCGGCCAGCAGGTTCAGCACGCCCAGGCGGATCGACACATCCAGCATCGAGACCGGCTCGTCGGCCAGCAGCGCCTCCGGGTCGGCCGCCAGGGCCCGGGCTATGGACACGCGCTGGCGCTGGCCGCCGGACAGCTCGTGCGGGTACTTGTCCAGGTACAGCGCGGCCGGCGTCAGCTGCACCCGGCCCAGCAGGTCGGCCAGCGACTGCTCGCCGTCGTAGCGGCCGTGGATCTTCAGCGCGCGGGTCAGGTGGTGGCGCACGGTGTGCACCGGGTTCAGCGACGCGAACGGGTCCTGGAAGATCAGCTGCACCCGGCGGGCGTAGGCCTTGAACTGCCGTCCGCCCTTCACCGCGGTGGACACCCCGCCGATGCGGATGTCGCCGCCGGTGCGCGGGTAGAGCTGCGCCAGCAGCCGGGCGACGGTCGACTTGCCCGAGCCGGACTCGCCGACCAGCGCGGTGACCCGGCCCCGGCGCAGGCTCAGGGTGACGTCGTCCACGGCGTGCACGACCTTCGCCCGGCCGGACAGGGCCGCCCGGCCGCGGGCGCGCACCGGGAAGTGCTTGGTCAGCGCCTCGGCTTCCAGGACCACCTCGTGGTCAAGCGCCGTCATCAGTGCGTTCCTTCCACGGGCTTTCGTCTTCCTTCCGCGGGCCGGGCGGCGGCGCCCCTCAACGCCGCCGCCCCGCCCTGTTCACTGTGGCTGTGGTGGTTCGCTGTCGGTCAGCTGGACGGGGTCAGGTGCAGGACGATGTCCTCCATGCCCCAGCGGGTCGGCTGCGGCGCCTCGTAGGCGTTGTCCGCGGTGGGCCAGCCGCTCCAGTTCTTCGTGGAGTACTCCGCCCCGAGGTTGCCGGCCGAGGTCGGGATCATCGGCATCTCCTGGACGAACAGCTGCTCCAGGTTGTCCATCGCGGTCTTGCGGCTGGCATCGTCGGTGGCGTTGGAGTACGCCTTCAGCGCGGCGTCCGCGGCGGGGTTCTGGTACCGGCCGAAGTCCCCGGTGGCCGCGGTGCCGATCGGCTCCAGGCCGGCGGAGTCCATGATCTGGTCGTACATGTCGTACGGCGTGGTGCCGGAGTTGGTCCAGTGCAGCGCCGCGTCGAAGTTGCCCTTGGCGACGTTGTCGAACCAGGCGTCGTCGTTGGCCTTGTCGACGGTGGCGTTGATGCCGATGGTCGCCAGGTTGTCCTTGATGATCTCCAGGTCGGTCTGGTAGTCGTTCCAGTCCGCCGGGTCGGTCATGGTCAGCGTCACCGGCTTGCCCGACGGGTCCATCAGGGTGCTGCCCTGGTAGGTGAAGCCGTTGTCGGTGAGCTCCTTCTTCGCCGCGTCCACGCCGGTGGTCGGCGACACGCCCTTGTACTGCGCGGCGATGTACGGCTCGCCCTGCGGGGTCGGGACGCCGGTGATGTTGTCGATCTCCGGCTTGAAGTAGCCGGCCTCGCCCTGGTTGAAGATGTCGGCGCGGTTGATCACCATGCTGATCGCGCGGCGCAGGTGCGGGTTGTCGTACGGCTTCTTGGTGGTGTTGAACCACAGGCCGTCCGCCGACAGCTGGGCCGGGAAGTAGAGCTTGTAGTGCGCCGGGTCCTTGGCCACGAACGTGCTCTTGGCGTCCGACATGAAGTAGTAGCTCCACTCGGCCGCGCCGGAGGTCAGCGCCGCGCCCATGGTGTCGTTGGAGCTGTAGGTGGTGAAGTTGATCGTCTTCACCTTCGGCGCCGAGCCCCAGTAGTCGCTGCGCGCGGCGACGGTGACCGTCGAGGGCGTCGTGGTCTTGATGGTGTAGGGGCCGGTGCCGACCGGGTTGGCGACCGTGTCCTTGGACGGGTCGGCCATCGCCGACCACTGCTTCTTGTTGATCACCTGGGTGGACAGGATCTTCGTGCGGTTCACGTACTGCGAGCCGTTGAAGGTCACGGTGACCTGGTTGCCGCTGGTCGCCACGTTGGTGATGGGCAGCGAGTAGTAGTTGACGTCCTTGTGGTCCTTCATGATCTGGAAGGAGTAGGCGACGTCGTCGGGGGTCAGGGCACTGCCGTCGGACCACTTCACGCCGTCGCGGACGGTCAGCGTCACGCTGCTGTAGTCCGAGGCCCACTGCCACTTGGTGGCCAGCCACGGCGCCGGGTCCTGGTCCGGCTTGGCCTCGTCCTGCATGGCCAGCGGCTCCCAGATCAGCCAGGTGTAGCCGAGCTTCTTGGCGAACGAGGAGTCCAGGTAGGGGTTGTTGTTCGCGGGCAGGGTCGCTCCGTCGGGCATTCCGACGTTCAGCACCGACTTGCCGCCCGCCGAACCGCCGCCGCTCTTACCGCTGCCGCAACCCGCGGCCAGGGTGAGCGCCAGGCCCGCGGCCAGCAGCGCGGCGAGCGGACGCCGGGCTGCGGTGCCGGATGTCGCGAGGGTCATTGCTTCTCCTCCAAGTGAGGGGATCCGTACCGCGCGCCCTGTGCGGGGGTGTGCGGTATCGCGGCGCGGCCTTGTCGAAGGCGCGCCGGGCGGATCGGGATGGGATCTAGTCCTGTGGTGCGGTGGAGCTCCGGACCACGAAGTCGGTCGGGATGACGACCGGTTCGGCCGGCAGGGGCTCGCCCCCGAGGTGGGCCGTCAGCAGCCGGGCCGCGGTGGCCCCCAGCTCGCGCAGGGGCTGGCGGACCGTGGTCAGCGGCGGCTCGGTCAGCGCGGTGAACTCGACGTCGTCGAACCCGACGACGGCGACGTCCCCCGGCACCGCCAGTCCGGCCTCTCTCAGCGCCTGCAAGGCGCCCGCAGCGGAGAGGTCGTTGTGCGCGAACACGGAGTCGAACTCGACCCCGTCGGCCACGGCCCGTGCCACAGCGGCATGGCCCGAGGCGATGCTGAAGTCGCCCTCCAGCACGGCGGCGGCCGGCAGCGGATGCCCGGCCTCCTCGAAGACCTCGGCGAAGCCCTCGAGCCGTTCGGTGACACAGCCGAAACCCGGCTTGCCGGTGACGACCACCGGGTGGCGGCGGCCGATCTCCAGCAGGTGGTGCGCGGCCTGCCGGCCCCCGGCGCGGTTGGTGGTCGCGACGGAGGCGAACTGCGGCCGGGCCTCCCGGTCGTCGATGAGCACCACCGGCAGTCCCCCGGTGTGCAGCTCGGTGATGTAGTCCAGGGTCCCCTCGGGCTCGATGACCAGCAGCCCGTCGAAGGCCTTGGCGTTCACCTGGCTGGCGAAGCGCCGCATCGACTCGTCGCCCTGGTTGCAGGTGAAGAGCATGACCCCGAGCTCGCCGCTCTCCACCACGTCCACCGCGCCCTGGATCACCTCGCCGATCCACGGCCAGGTGAGCGAGGGGACCAGCATCCCGATGACGCCGGTGCGCCCGCGCGCCAGGGACACGGCCCGTGCGCTGGGCACGTATCCGAGCTCGTCGATGACCTGCCGCACCCGCGCCACGGTGGACGCGTCGAGCTCGCCCTTGCCGTTGAGCACACGGGAGACCGTGGTCTTGCTGACCCCGGCCCGGGCCGCGACGTCGGCGATGGTGATCGGCATGAACGGCGCCTTTCGGATGGCTTGTACCGACAGGAGATGTCAGTGCTTTGGTGCTGTGTGCGGTACCGGAACCGGTCTCGCGACCGCTTACGGCACCGGTTCCGAAACCGGTTCCGGGGAGCAGTCAACACCCGGCGGCACGGCTGGGCAATAACAGCGGGGTAACGTTCTGGAAATCTCCGCGACGCCGATCACCGCGCAGTGGGTACTTCTCCCCTCGCACCGCGTTCGCGGCGCGGGCCATGCTGTGCCGGACACCACCGGAACCGGACGAGGAGAAAGCGTGGCCGACACTGCGGGTGCCTTCAGCATCGACCTGCCGCTGATGAGCATGGTCACTTCTGACCTGGAGGGTCTGTTCGGCACCGGCACCGGTGCGCTGGGCGAGCTCGGGTCGCTGGTCCTGGCCGGCGAGGCGTTCGGCCAGATCGGGTCCGTGGTCGGCTCGGTCAACGGGGAGCTGCACGACAACCTCATCAGCTCCCTGTCATCGGGCATGGGGCTGTTCGGCACCCTCAACGGCGCGCTGCAGACCTGCACCAGCGACTACGCCTCGCTGGACACGATGGTCTCGGACAGCTTCGCGAGCCTGGGCATCGGCGGGACCCTGCCCTCGACGCCGACGGCCGGCACCAGCCCCGCCGACGTGAACACGTGGTGGAACGGACTGAGCAGCGACCAGCAGGCCGCGCTGGTGGCCGGTGATCCGGCGAAGATCGGGGCCATGGACGGGGTTCCCGACACGGTGCGCGACAGCGCGAACCGCACGGTCCTGTCGAACCTGCAGACCCAGACCCAGCAGCAGATCACCGACCTGAAGAACACCCCGACCTCGCCGTACGACGACTACCCGATGGCCGCCGCGGCGCAGTCGAGTCAGATCGGCGCCCTGCAGACCAAGCTCGACGGGATGAACGAGCTGCAGAAGGTGCTCGACAACGGCGGGACCGACGGCGCGCCGCAGAAGTACCTGCTGGGCATCGACACCAACGGCATCGGCCACGCGATCGTGGCCAGCGGCAACCCGGACACCTCCGACAACGTGGTGACCGTCGTCCCCGGCGTGAGCACCGACCTGTCGGCGGGCCACGTGGACCAGTACACGACCGCCGCCGACACCATCGTCAACTCCGCGCACAACGCCGACCCGACGCAGTCCACCTCGGCGGTGGCATGGATGAACTACAACGCCCCCGGATCGGTCCCGGCCGCGCTGTTCGACGCGCCGGCCAAGGCCGGCGGCCCGGTCCTGGACAGCTTCCAGCAGGGCCTGTACGCCACCCACGATCCGAGCGACCCGCTGCACACCACGGTGATCGGCCACAGCTACGGCACCACGGTGGTCGGCGAGGCCACCCAGGCCCCCGGCGGCCTGCGCGCCGACGACGTGGTGCTGGCGGCCAGCCCCGGCATCGACGTCGACAACGCCGCCGCGATGCACGTCCCCGACGGCACCGCGCACGTGTGGGCCACCCGCGACGACAACGACCCGATCGTCTGGGCCGAGGGCTTCCACAACACCGACCCGGTGACCCCGGCCTTCGGCGCGCACGTCTTCGACGGCGGCGTCGGCCCCAGCGGCCTGGTGGCCGCGCACGACTACTACTTCGACCCGTCCTCGCCGGCCATGGCGAACTTCGGCCAGATCGCCACCGGCCACTACAACCAGGTGACCTCGCCGCCTCCGGTCAAGCCGGACCCGTCGTGGTCGTACCCGATGTTCGGGGGCGAGTGAGGACCCTGCGACAGGGCTGACAGCCTCACAAGGCCCACAAGGCCCACAAGACTCACAAGGCTTCGGGGAGAGAGGGCCTCCCCGACGAAGCGAGGTCCCGGTACGGCTCAGGCCGTGCCGGGACCACGCTTTTTTCATGCCTGTGTGCGGCACTGTCGCAAAACATTGTTTCCGTGACGGAAACATCCAGATGCCACGCTGTGTGCTGTTCCATCTTTTTGGTCTCATTCATCCGACCGATAGGTGAGAAGGCATGCCCGAGACTCCCGAGACTCCCGAGGCCCCCGAACCCCCCGCGCCGCTCGCGACCCGGCTGGCGATCGTCTCGACCTACGCGCCGCGCCGCTGTGGGATCGCCACGTTCTCGCAGGATCTGACCACCGCCCTGGCCCGGTCCGCGCCGGACGTGGCGGTGGAGATCTGCGCGCTGGACCGGGACGGCCTGGACTACCCGGCCGAGGTCCGCACCGTCATCGAGCAGGACTGCCATGCCGACTACCGACGGGCCGCCGCACACCTGGCCGACGCCGGGGTGGACGCCGTCGTCATCGAACACGAATACGGGATCTTCGGCGGCCCCGACGGGGCGTGGATCACCGGGTTCGCCGCCGAGCTGGCGCAGCGCGGGGTGCCGTATCTGGTGACGCTGCACACCGTGCTCTCCGAGCCGACCCACAGCCAGGCCGCGACGCTGCACCGGCTGTGCCGGGACGCGGCGGCGGTCACGGTGTTCACCGAGACGGCGCGCACGCTGGCCGTGCGCACCGGGATCGCGCCGCCGGACCGGATCGTGCATGTGCCGCACGGCGCGCCGACGGCGGTCACGGACTTCACGGACGCTACGAACTTCACGGACTTCACGGGCTTCACGGACTCCAAGCGCGCCACGGACGCCACGGCATCGCACGAGATCGGCACGGAGGTCCGGCGGACGCTGGACGGGCTCGCCGGGCGGCGTCTGCTGTCGACGTTCGGTCTGATCTCCCCCGGCAAGGGCCTGCAGACCGCGATCGAGGCCCTGGGGCTGATCGCCTCGGAGCACCCGGACGCCGCGTATCTGATCGCCGGATCGACGCACCCTGAGATCGTGCGCACCAGCGGCGAGGACTATCGCGAAACCCTGGTTCAGACAGCCGAACAGGCCGGGATCGCCGACCGCGTGGCGTTCCTGGACAGCTTCCTGACCGAGAACGAGATCGGCGCGATCCTGGCGCGGACGGAGATCTTCTGCACTCCGTACCGCTCGCGGGAGCAGATCTCCTCGGGGGCGCTCACTTTCGCCGTCGCCGCCGGAAAGCCGGTGGTGTCGACCGCCTACCACTACGCTGTGGACATGCTCGGTGACGGTGCCGGGATCACCGTTCCGCCGGAGGACGCAGAGGCCTTCGCCGGGGCGCTGCGCACGCTGCTCGGCGACGACGCGCGGCTGGCCGCCGCGGGCCGGGCGGCGCGGGAGCGCGGGGCGGATCTGCGCTGGGACGCGGTTGCGAAGCGGTTCGCGGCGATCGTCCGGGCCTGTGCGGAGCAGCGGCGGCGGGAGGTGCCGACGGTGCCGGCGGTGCCGGCCGGGAGCGTGCGGCCACCGCGGCTGAAGCTGAAGTACCTGACCCAGCTCACCGACTCCGGCGGGATAGTGCAGTTCGGGCAGGGGATGCGGCCGGATCCGGCGTCCGGGCACTGCGTCGACGACGTGGCGCGGCTGGCGATCGTCGCGGCCGGACTGTGCGCGGAGCCGCCGCAGGCGCTGCGCGGGGCGGCGCCGCACGAGTGGCTGGACACGAGCCTGGACTTCCTGCAGGCGGCCTACGATCCGGACGCGCGGGCGGCGCGGAACATGCGCACCGTCGAGGGCGCCTGGCTGGACGAGCCGCATTCCGGGGACCATGTCGGGCGGATGATCTGGGCGTTGGGCGAGATCGCGGCGACGCCGGCGGTCCCGGACAAGTTCCGGGAGCGGGCGGCTGAGCAGCTGATGGAGGCGCTGCCCGCGGTCGGGGGGCTGCGCGATCTGCGGAGCGTGGCGTACGCGGTGCTCGGGCTGGTGCAGGTCGCCGAGCCGACGCGGGAGCTCGAGCGGTGCGTGGCGCGGCTGGACGCGGCGTGGCAGGACGCCGCCATCGAGGGATGGCCGTGGTTCGAGGAGCAGTTGTCGTACGACAACGCGCGGCTGGCGCAGGCGCTGCTGGCCGGCGGGGCGCGGGCCGGGGACGCGGCCGTGGCCGGGCGGGGGTTGAGGGCGCTGGACTGGTATCTGGCGCAGGTGGGGCTCGGGGTCCGCGCCGACGACGCCAACGCTGATGCCAACGCCAACGTCCGGCTCGCACTCATAGGGAATCTGTGGCGGCGCAAGGGGGCGGCGCGTCCCGAGTACGAGGGCGCGGAGCAGCCGGTCGACGCCGCGGCGGCGGTGGAGGCGTGCGCGGCTGCGTGGCGGGTGACCGGGGACACGCGGTACGCCAGGTGCGCGAGACGTTCGTTCGGCTGGTTCCTGGGGGAGAACCGGCTAGGACTACCGCTGTACGACTCCGGTTCCGGCGGGTGCCGGGACGGACTGCAGGCCGGGGACACCAACCCCAACCAGGGGGCGGAGTCGACGCTGGCCTATCACCAGGCGCGCCTGGGACTGATCCGGGCGGGCCTGGCCGACGACAGGGACGAAGCCATTTCACGATGAGGGGAAGCGGCCTTGCCGACCAAGGACGACGCCATCCGGGACCTGTTCACGCGGGAACCCGCCAATCCGATTCTGACCGCCGAGGACTGGCCCTACCGGGTGAACACGGTGTTCAACCCGGGCGCGGCCACCCACGGCGCCGAGACCGTACTGCTGTGCCGGGTCGAGGACCAGCGCGGGATCTCCCACCTGACGGTCGCGCGCTCGCCCGACGGCGTGCACGGCTGGCGGGTGGAGCCCAAGCCGCTGCTGGCCGAGGACCCGGGCGACCACACGTCGATGTGGGGCGTGGAGGACTGCCGGGTGACGTGGGTGCCGGAGCTGGCGAAGTACGTGATCGCCTACACGGCGTACGGACCGTCAGGGCCCTGCGTCGCCCTGGCCACCACCGAGGACTTCCAGTCGGTGGAGAAACTGGGCGCGGTGATGCCGCCGGACGACAAGGACGCGGCACTGCTCCCCCGCCGGGTGAACGGCGACTTCATCCTGTACCACCGCCCGGTCAGCTCCCGCGACGGCAACCGGGGCAACATCTGGCTGTCCCGCTCCTCCGACCTGCACCACTGGTCGGCCCCCGAACCGGTGATGGCCAGCCGCGAGGGCCCGTGGTGGGACGCCGCGCGCATCGGCCTGGGCCCGGCCCCGATCGAGACCGAGCACGGCTGGCTGGGCGTCTACCACGGCGTGAAGCAGATGCCGGCGGGCCCGCTGTACCGCGCGGGCCTGGTCCTGTTCGACCTGGACAACCCGGCCCGGGTCGTCCGCCGCTCCCCGGCCTGGGTGATGGGCCCGGCCGCGGAGTACGAGACCCGCGGCGACGTGCCGAACGTGGTGTTCCCGACGGGGATGGTGCACGACGAGGACAGCGGCGAGGTGCGGTTGTACTACGGGGCCGGGGATTCGGTGGTGGCGCTGGCGACGGCGCGGTTGGGGGAGTTGTTGGATCACTTGTGGCAGTACGGGTGAGGGCGGGGGCTGACGCGCAGAGATCGGGCGCGCGGGCCGAGGCACCGGTCCGGCTCGCGCGCCCACGCGAAAGGCGCGAAAGGCGAGCCCCTCCCGCTCAGTCGGCCTCGTCGATCTGGAAGCCGACCTTCAGCCCGACCTGGAAGTGCGCCACCTCGCCGTCCTTCAGATGGCCGCGGATCTGGGTCACCTCGAACCAGTCCAGTTTGTGCAGGGTGGTGCCGGCGCGCTTGATGGCGTTGCGGATGGCGGCGTCGATGCCCTCGTGGGAGGAGCCGACGATCTCGGTGACGCGGTAAGTGTGCTCGCTCATGGTGGTCTCCCGGCTGGTCGTCCTGGGGTCCAGGCTGGGGCCGGGGGGCTGGGGGCGCATCCGGAGGGCGCGCGGGGTGGCGGCCAAGCGGGTGACGGGCGGCGGGGCGGAAAGCGGTGGTCGTGCGATCACCCCGCTGGCATGCTGGCTCCGTGGCGAAAGCGGATATCAGCATCACCTTCGACCCCGGGTTGCACATCTTCCTCGCGGCGGCGAACCGGCGGGCCGGGGCGGCTGTGGAGACCGATGCCACCTCCAGCTTGGGGCACGTCGTGGAGGCGCTCGGCGTCCCGTTGGTCGAGGTCGGCGAGTTGCTGGTCGACGGGCAGCCCGCGGCGGCCGGGCGCGTGCCGGTCTCCGGCGAGCACGTCGAGGTCCGCAAGCTGGTCTTTCCGCAGCGTGTTCCGGGTCCGCTGCGCTTCCTGCTGGACATCCACCTCGGGACGCTCGCGCGGCGGCTGCGGGTGCTCGGCATCGACGCCGCGTATGAGACCCCTGACATCGGGGACGCGGCGTTGGCGGCGCGTTCCGCGCAGGAGCAGCGGGTGATGCTCTCGCGCGATCGCGGGCTGCTGCACCGGCGCGAGCTGTTCGCCGGGGCCTACGTCTACAGCCACAAGCCCGCGGTGCAGCTCGACGAGATCCTGGACCGCTTCCAGCCGGAGCTGGCGCCGTGGACGCGCTGCACCGCGTGCAACGGCGTGCTGCGGCCGGTGCCCAAGGAGGAGATGCGCGACCGGCTGGAGAGCGGCACCGCCAAGTCCTACGACGCCTTCGCCGAATGCGAGTCCTGCGGCCACGCCTACTGGCGCGGGGCGCACTCGGCCAGCCTGGACGCGATCGTGGAGCAGGCGACCCGGCACCGGTAGAAATACCTGATCCCCCAGAGCGCTGCGGGTAGTTCTGCCGGTGTGCCCCCACTACGGAGCGGGTTAGGGTCCCGTGTCCATCCGGGAATGGCGAGGGGAACATCCGTGGGCATCTTGGGCAGACTGAAGAGCATCGTCGACGTCGGCTTCAAGGTGCTGCCCGACGCACCGGCGCTGACCCCGCAGCAGGAACGCGGCCTCGCGCTGGGCGCCGTGTACGCAGCCGGCGACTACCTGCCGATCAACGCCCTGACCACCGCGGCCGAACCACACATCGCGGCCAAGATCCTCGAGCAGTCCTGGGACGTCCACGACGCCCACTCGGCCCGCGCCACCTACCGCTTCCTGCTCGACGACGGCGGCCATCGCGCCATCTACTCCTGCCTACGCGGCTACCTGAACGCCGGCTGGGACCTCAGCCGGGCCGACGAGCGAGCCCGGGTCGAGCAGGCGACGCGGGAGATCCCGGCGATCGCCGTCCAGCGCGGCGAGCGCCCGGATCTGGCGCTGAACTACTTCCAGTCGGCATGGCCGCTTCGGGCGATGATGCAGTGGTACCACCCGCGGCGGATCGTCGACAGTGTCGCGGCCTGGGACGCGGCGCGGGTGGTGCACGTCAGCCGGTTCGTCGTGGACGCCGGGTACCTGCCGGCGGACGAGGCGTGGGCGGCGATCGACGCGGCGGTGCGGATGGTGCGGCCGGAGTACCCGTCGTGGGCGGAGTTCCAGCTGGGGTTCCTGGCCGGGCGGGTCTTCTGGCAGGCAAACGCGGGGTTCGACGCTCAAGAGATCAGCGCCGACTACCGGAAGTACACCAACGCAGGGAAGTCGTTGCTGGGCAAGGCGGAGAGTCCTTGGCTGCGGCTGCCCTGGTAAATCAGGCCCGCACCACCCGCACCCCGGCGTCCCCGAACTCCCCTGCGGTCTCCTCGTCCAGACCGGTGTCGGTGATGAACAGGTCGACGTCGCTCAGCCCGCCGAAGCGCGCCATGCAGTCGTTGCCGACCTTCCCGTGGTCGGCCAGCAGCACGGTGCGCCGGGCGGCGCCGATCATGGCGCGCTTCACCGCCGCCTCGGTGATGTCGGGGGTGGTCAGTCCGCGCGCCACCGAGACCCCGTTGGTCGCCAGGAAAGCCACGTCGACGCACAGCTGGGACAGCGGCGCCAGTGCCCAGTCGTCGACCGCCGCCATGGTCCGGCCGCGGATGCGGCCGCCGAGCATCAGGACCGTGAGATTCGGGCGGGTGGCCAGCTGGGCGCCGAAGGCCGGGGCGTTCACCACGACGGTCAGCTCCCGGTCCACCGGCAGGATCTCGATCAGGCGCCCGGTGGTGGTGCCGGCGTCGATGATGATCGAGCCCTCCTGCGGCAGCTCCGCCAGGGCGGCTTTGGCGATGCGCTCCTTCTCCGCGGTCATCACCGCGTCCCGGGCCGCGACGCCGGGCTCGAACCCGAGGCGCTCGACGGGAATCGCGCCGCCGTGCACGCGCCGGACGACCCCGGCGCGCTCCAGCACGGTCAGGTCCCGCCGGATGGTCTCGGTGGTGACCGACAGCTCCTCGGCCAGCCCCACCACGTCGACCCGTCCGGCGGCCCGCGCCTTCGCCAGGATGGCCTGCTGGCGCTCCTCCGCGTACATGTCTCCACCCCTGATGTCGCCGCGCCGATCACCGCAATTGTAGGGGGCCGGGGCGGGCAGACTGATGGTCGAGGGTTTTTCACCGGGGAGGAAGACTTCGTGGCGGGGTCGAAGCCGAAAGGCGTCGCGCAGCAGCTTTTCGAAGCGCAGCAGCGCAGAGCGGCGCACAAGGCGGCGTTGGAGAAGGCTGCCCTGGCGGCGCGGGAGAAGGAGAAGCGGGCTGCGGCGCGTCGGGAGGAGGCCGCCGCTCGGCAGGCCCGGCGGGCCGCGGAGGAGTCGGCCAAGCGGCAGCAGGCGTCCGACGCGCGCCAGGTGCAGCAGGTGCTCCGGGAGATGGAGAAGCGGGAGACGCTGCGCCAGCAGGCCGAAGCGCGCGAGGCCATGGTCCGGGAGCGCAATGCCGCTCGGGACGAGAAGGCGCAGGCTGTGCAGCGGCTCAAGGACGAGGCGGCGGAGCGCACCCGGGAGATCGAGCGGCGGGTTGAGGCGATCGGCAGTGTCCTGGCCGGTCGTGACCGCGGATTGGAGCCGCTGCGTGCGGACTCCGGCGCCGCTCTCGACAGCGGCGGCGCCGAGGGCTTCGCCGACCGCGTCTCGCAAATCCTCGCCGAGCGCGCCTTCCTCAAGCGTGCGCGTCCAGAGGTGGCCTACTCCCCCGACACACGTCGTCTGACCGTCGCAGTCGATCTGCCGCGGCCTGAAGGCGTCCCGGCCGACAAGGCGTTCCGCTACGTCGCGGCGCGAGGCGAGATCGTGGCGATACCGAGGCGTGAGGCGGAGAAACAGAGTATCTACCAAGACGCCGTGGCACGCCTTGCCCTGTGCGTCGCCGACTACGCCGCCGCCGTCACCGCACCGGAGGCCGTCGATGTCATCGCCGTCAACGGCCACGTGCGCGCCACCGATCCGGCGACCGGCCGGCCGGTGCGGCCGTGTCTGGTGAGTCTTCTCGTGGAACGCGACGTCTTCGAGCGCGTCGCGCTGGACGAGCCGCGTCTGGATCCGGTGCAATGCCTGATACATCTCAGGGCCCTGTTGTCCGACGATCCCTGCGGCCTCCAGCCGGTGATCCCGTTCGCTGATCCCGGCCTGGAGCGCCGCCGGCCCGCCGAAGCAGCGGCCGTCCTGGACCTGGCGACCATGGACCCCTACGACTTCGAACGCCTCATCCGCGACCTGTTCCTCGCCATGGGTTTCAGAGCCTGGAAGACCCCGGACAGCCGTGACGGCGGTGTCGACGCGGTGGCGGTCCGCGACGACATCGCCATCGGCGGTGTCTGTGTCATCCAGGCCAAGCGCTACACCCACACCGTGCCGGTCGAGGCGGTGCGCGCGCTGTACGGCACGATGCAGGAGCACAAGGCCTACACCGGCCTGGTCGTCACCACCTCGTCCTTCGGACCGGCCAGCCACGCCTTCGCCGCCGAGGTCGGGCGGATCACCCTGGTCGACGGCGCACGCCTCAGGGCCCTGATCAAGGAGCACCTGGGCATGGACGCGGTGATCAGCGGACGCAGGACAGCGACGAGCTGACCGCCAGAGCCATCGGGCCGCCGCCGCGGGAGAGGCGACGGAAGAAGCTCAGGATCCCGGTCAGGCCGTAGGCCCAGGACGCGCTGTACTCGCCGGGGTTCTCGCGCACGAAGACCGGGTGGTCGGCCGGTCCGGCGCTGCGGACCAGCAGCTGCGCCACCACGGCGCGCGCCGCCTGCCAGTACCGCTCGTCGCCGTCGCGGGTGGCGAGGTCGATGAGCATGTTGCCGATCCCGGACAGACCGCAGCACTGGGTGGGCTTGTCCATGCGCGGGATCAGGGCGGTGCAGGCGTCCGCCGCGCGCCGTGCGGCATCGGTGTAGGCGGAGTCGTTCAGGTACTCCCCGGCCGTGAACAGGCTGGTGGCGATGCCGGCCAGGCCCTGGCACCAGGAGGCGGCTAGCGGTGCGGTCGTGGGCCGGGCGGACAGGGCGGCGAGCCGGTCGGCGCGCCGCAGGAGTTCGCGGGCGCGTTCGTCGGCGCCGGCCAGGATGGTGTCGTCGGCCAGGCGGGTGCCGATGACGGCGAGCGCGTCGACGGTGCCGGCCAGGCCGTGTCCGCGCGCGGTGGAGGGTTCGACGCCCGCGGCGTCGCCGAGCAGGCCGGGCTGGGATTCGGCGTCGGGCATGGTGTTGGCCAGGACGTGGTAGGCGCACAGCCGGGCGATGTCCAGGTGTTCGGGGCGCCGGTCGAGGTCGTGCAGCAGCAGGTGGCCCAGGCCGATGCCGGAGGCGCCGCTGATGAGGTCGGAGTATTCGGGTTTCCAGTCCGTGCCGATGGTCTGCGCGGGGCGGATGTCGGTGTCGGCGCGGGAGACGGCCCCGGGCGCCAGGCGCCGTGCCGCGCTGAGCCGGAAGACGTCCAGTCCGGTGCGTCCGGTCCACAGGCCCGGTCCCAGGCGGACGACGGCGGCTCCGCGCCGGCTGAACAGCACCAGGTCGGCGACGAGGCCGGGGACGCCCGGGGTGTCCAGGTGCTCCAGCAGTTCCAGGCCGATGCCGGCGCCGCCGCGGTAGACGCAGCCGTCGACGCCGACCTGTTCGGTGCGCGGCACCTCGGTCAGGATTCTGCGGGTCTGGTCGGTGAGGTCGGCGAGCAGGTTCGAGCCGATCTCCTCGATCAGCGCGTCGGTGACCGGTGCGGAGGGCGCGAGGGCGGTGCGGGTGCGCCGAGCGAGGGAGAAGTCGCCGGCGGCCATCCGCCGGGCCGCGTCCTGGACCCGGGTGTCGTCGGTGCCGAGCAGGTCGCAGATCAGCCCCAGGACTGCGCCCGGGGCTTCGCCGCAGCGCGCTCGGATCATGCGTAAGGCGATCCGCCGCGGCTCGTCCATATCGCTGCTGAGCACCACTGCCGGCAGGGCCGACCAGGCGTAGCACAGCGTGGCGCCCAGGGCGTGCAGGTCGTCGCCGGTGGTGGGCTCCTGGTGCCGGAACTGCCGGGCGCTGGAGTAGCCGGAGGTGCCGCCGGGCAGGTACAGGCCGTTGTGGCCGGCCAGGCCCAGGTCGATCAGCTTGGCGCTGCCGTCCGGGGCGACGACCACGTTGCGCGGGTTCAGGTCGCGTATCAGGACGCCGCGCTCGTGCACGGCCAGGATGATGGTGGCCAGTTGCCGCGCGAGCTGTTCCAGGGTGCGGCCGGGGACGGCGCGGGGGTCCGCGGCCGTGGCGTAGCGGCCGTTCTCCATGACGTCGTCGGCGAGGTTGTACCGGCCCACGTCGCGGGTGACCAGGAACTCGTCGGTGCCGGCGCGGAAGTGGTCCACGTAGCCGGCGACGCCGTCCACGCCTTCCAGCACGGCCAGCACCCGGCGCTCGTTGCGCACCCGCAGGCGGGTGTCGACGCCGTCCTCGCCCTCGTCGACCAGGGCCCGCGACTGTTTGACGATGACCCGGGCGCCGTCGCGCACGTCCACGGCGCGCATCACGTCGCCGCGGCCGGCGTGCACGATGCCGGAGTCGATCTCGTAGTAGTCCCCGAGCCGGGTCGAAGGGCTCGGCGACCGCTCCCAGTCCCGCGCGCCCGGCTCGCCGGTGAACGGGTCCACGGCCCAGGTCGGCTGGCGGTAGCGCAGGGTCGCCAGCGCCGGGAACTCCTCGCCGTCCGGACCGGTCAGGGTCATCACGAGCTTGCCCTGGGCGTCGGCGCCCCAGGGCTTGTCGATGGGTCCGTAGCGGTAGTAGACCGGGGCGTCGGCGGCCACGCGGCGGTCGCTGAGCACGCGCGGCGCCGCCCGGCCGCGTAAGAGGCGGGCGAGCATCAGCCCCACGTCGCGTACGCGGTCCTGTTCGGGGTACACGGTGAACGCCTTGCCGATCGAGGACGGCGTGGTGGTGCCGTCGTTGAGCCAGGCCAGAACACCGGTGGAGGCGGCCATCTTGAAGGCGCAGCCCTCGGCCAGCAGGGCCGGCACGATCACGTCCGCGGTCTCGGCCAGGGCGCCGGTCCGGCTGGAGACGTGCAGCTTCCACCCTTGTTCCACCACGTGCGCACCCGGCGGGCGGACGCCCAGCCAGGTGGTCCCTTCCTTGAGCCCGATCTCGACGCCGGCCGCGGCCGCGTGTTTTCGGATCAGCCGCTCCACATCCTCAGGCGACAGCCCGCCGTTCATATCGAACGTCCTTCTTTCGTGGTGCTGCGTTGCCGTGTCGCCGTCAGTCCTGACGCGGGTCGCCCCCAGCGCTGGTCGGTCAGGGACTACCAGGGGATGCTGGTCGCGAAGAACCAGTGGCTGACGTCGTCGCCACAGCAGTGCAGACACTGGCTGTGGTCCCGAGAGGCGTCAGCGATCCCGCTGAAGGCGGTGTCCACGTCGAGCTCGTCGGCATCGGTCTCGCGTGGCTCCAACTCGAGCAGTTCGTTCATCTTCGCACTCCTATTGAGAGGCGTCCGATGCTCGGACTCTGCCCTGTCTAACCGCCCTCGGCGCGGGCGTCAATGGGTGATCGACTCTCCGTGTGAAGACGGGCCCGGTCGCTGACGGCGCCGGGCGTTCTCCTCCGCCACCAGCATCAGGACCATGACAAGCGTGAGTCCCAGAAGTTCCGCCGCCGCCGAAGCGCCTGCCAGCGGAATCGTGGCGAGCACGGCGAGCGCGCCGAGGGCCCGGAAGAACATGGGAGAAATGCGCAGGCTCAGCCGGAAACACAGATCGCCGAGGAGGTAGACCGCGACGCCGCCGGCGAGCGCGACCCCGGCGGCGGTCGGCAGCGCGTCGCCGAGATGGCCGATCGCCTTCTTCAGACCGGCGGCCAGAATCGCGATGCCCAGCAGCATCGGGATGAAGCTGTAGTAGTAGGCGCGCATCCCCAGGCGGAAGCGCCGGATGCCGGTGACGGCGGCGAGCGCGTGCTCCGCGGCGGACTCGTCGTGCCCGAAGTAGGTCCACCACAGCGTGACGGCCAACGCCAGCGCGAGCGCGATCCCGGCGGCCAGGCCCCAGTCCAGCCGGGTGCCGGCGGCGCCGGCGCCGATGGCCACCACCGACTCGCCGAAGACGATGATCAGAAGCAGGCCGTGGCGCTCGACGAAGTGCGCGGGGTCCAGGTCGCCGACGTTCTCGGTGACCCGGGCGCGGCTCTGCCCGTAGTCGCCGGTGATGCGGCCGGAGACCACCGGCGCGAGCTGCTGCAGCAGTACCGCGGCCAGCCACAGCAGATCCGAGGCGTTGCCCCGTACGGCCCCGGCGGCGGTGACGCATCCGGCGGCGGCCAGGTTCGGCACGGCGAAGCTGAGCACGTACTTGCGATGGATCAGCGCGTACAGGGCGCTGTGGACGGCGGTCACCACCAGGAAGGCCAGACCGAAGGCGACGCCATCGACGCCGAACACCTTCGGGATCGCCAGCGCGCACGTGAGGAACCCGAACATGCCGACCATCAGGATGACGCGTCGGCTCAGGTTCTCCGGCGGCACCTGGTTGGTCAGGTAGGCGTAGGCCCCGTACATCCAGTAGAGCACCGCGAAGATCAGCAGCACGCGGCCGACCTGCACGAAGGACAGATCGTCGGCCAGCAGCACGGTCAACTGGGTGATGGTGAACACGAAGACCAGGTCGAAGAACAGCTCCAGAGTGGTCACCCGGCGCGGAGCGGCCTTCTCGTCGGAGGCGGGGTGGTCGCTCGCGACGGGAGCCGGCGTGGCGGTCATGGCCCTCACCCTAACCATGGGGGAGAACAAGCGAGCGGCCCGCCATCCCCCGTGGACAGCGGGCCGCGGTCATCGGTTCAGCCCCGCGCGAGCCGCTCGGTCAGGCGCGCCTTGGCCGGCGGCCACTCGTCGGCGAGCATCGAGAAGTAGACGCTGTCGCGGAACGTCCCGTCGGGCCGCATCCGGTGCCGCCGCAGCACGCCCTCGCGCTGCGCGCCGAGCCGCGCGATGGCGTTCTGCGAACGCTGGTTCAGGTGGTCGGTCTTCCACTGCACGCGCCCCATGCCCAGGTCCTCGAAGGCGTGCGTGAGGAGCAGGAGCTTGGCCTCGGTGTTCACCGGGGTGCGCCAGTACGCGCTGCCGTACCAGGTCCAGCCGATCTCCAGGCGCTCGTCGGCGGGGCTGATGTCGAGGTAGGTGGTCCAGCCGACGGCCTTCCCAGTGGCGAGCAGGATGACGGCGAAGGCGACGAAGGAGTCGTCGGCGAGCAGCGTGTCCAGCTTCGCCCCGAGCTCTTCCTCGGTCGTGGGCGTCGGGCCGCCCTGCCACCGCCAGACCGCGTCGTCGTTACCGCCGGCCGCGAACAGGTCCGGGAGGTGGCCTCGGGTCAGGGGCTCCAGACGGATGTGGGAGCCGGTGAGGGTGATCGGCGCGGGCGTCTTCGCTGTCATGATCGTGAGGCTATCCCCATTTTGAACTAGTGGCAATCTAATTTGTACTAGTTCATTCTGCGGCGTTCAGTTCCCGCCACAGCTCGGCGTGCTCGGCGGCGTACTGCGCGAAGCTGCGCGGCGCGCGGCCGGTGACCCGCTGGACGACGTCGGTCACCGGGGCGTTCCCGCCGTCGCGCATGACCTGGAACAGCCCGCGCTGGGAGATGACGGTGCGCTCGCCGGCACCGGCGGCCCGCGAGTCCGCCTCGGCCTGCTCCGGGTCCACGGCCTGGTAGGCCAGGGGACGCTCGGCGACGTCGCCGAGCATGGCGACGGCTTCGGCGTGGGTCAGGGCGTCGGGCCCGGTGATGGTCAGGATCCGGCCGGCGTAGCCGTCCTCGGTGAGCGCCGCGGCCGCCACCTCGCCGATGTCGCGGGTGTCGACGAAGCTCACCGGCGCCTGGCCGGCCGGCAGCGCCAGCACCCCGCGGTCGCGCAGCGCCGGCAGGAACCCGGTGCCGAAGTTCTGGAAGAACCAGTTCGGGTGCAGGATGATCCACTCCTTGCCGGAGGCGCGCACCGCACGCTCCCAGTGCGCCATCATCGCCTCCTCGGGCAGCAGTTCCGCGCCGATCACCGACAGCAGGACCACGCGGCGGGTGTCGTGCGCCTCGGCGAGCAGGTCCGCGACCAGCCGCTCGCCGGTGGGGTGGGCGTAGGGGCCGACGATGTAGAGGGCTTCGGCACCCTCCAGGGCCGGCGCCCAGGTGGCTCGGTCGGCCCAGTCGAAGCGGACCGGCAGGACGCCGTCGGTGCGGGAGCCGGCGAAGCCGGTCTCGGGGTCGCGGCTGGCGGCGGCGACCTTCGCGCCGCGGGCGGAGAGGGCCTCCACCACGGGCCGGCCGGTCTTGCCGGTCGCGCCGATCACCAGAATCGCCATCGTCATCAGCTCCCTGCGTTCGCTTCCCTGAGTTCGTCGTCTTGGTGACGTCTTCAACGGTAGGGCGATGGTGGCGGATGATGAATGTCGTCGAGTCCTGAGAACATGTCCGATCGTCCGGCGCGGCGCTAGCATCGGGCCATGGACGTACTCACCGACGCCCTCGCGGCGATGCGCACCGGCCAGGCCCGCTCGGCGCGCACCGAGGTGCACGCGCCGTGGGGCCTGCGGTTCGCGGCCGTCAGCGGAACGACGTTCCACGTGCTGCTGCGCGGCCGGTGCTGGCTGCTGCCGCCGGACGGCGAGCCGGTCCCGATGGCGGTCGGCGACGTGACGCTGGTCCGGCACGGCAATTCCGTGGCGCTCGCCGACGATCCGGCCACCCCGCTGCGCGACTTCCGGCCGGCGGCGTGGCGGGCGGGGCAGACGATCGGGCGGGTGGACGTCGAAGGGCCCGGCGAACGGTCGCTGCTGATCTGCGGGGCCTACCAGCTGGGACGCACACGGCCGCACCCGCTGCTCGCCCGACTACCGGACCTGTTGCTGCTGCGCGCCGAGGAGACGCCGGGGCTGGCCGCGACCGTCACCCTGCTCGGCCAGGAACTGGAACAAGCGCGGCCGGGCCAGGACGGCGTGGTGCCGGCGCTGGTCGACGCGCTGCTGCTGCTGATCCTGCGAGGCTGGATCGAGCGCTCGGCGCGCGCCGAGCCCGCGCCGGGGTGGCCCGGCGCACTGACCGACCCCGCGATCGGCAGCGCGCTGACGGACCTGCACGACGATCCGGCGCGCGCCTGGACCGTCGCAGAGCTCGGCGATCGCGCGGGCCTGAGCCGGTCGGCGTTCGCGCAGCGGTTCACGGCGCTGGTCGGGGAGCCGCCGCTGACCTACCTGACGTGGTGGCGCATGACGGTCGCCGGCCGCCTGCTGCGCGAGTCGGACGCGCCGCTGAGCGCGGTGGCCCAGCGGGTCGGGTACGCGTCGGAGTTCGCGTTCGCGAAGGCGTTCAAGCGGGAGTTCGGAATCGCGCCGGGGCGGTATCGGCGGGAGGTCGCGGCGGCAGCGGCAGCAGCAGGCTGACTGCGCCGGAGCCCGCTCCGGAGCTCACGCCGGGGCCCACGCCAGCCGCCCACACCCGAAAAGACAGCGCCGCCCCGGCTCAGGAATTCGGGGCGGCGCTGTCCGGACGCCGCCCCGGCTCAGGAATGCGGGACGGCTTCCGCGGAGTCGCCCCGGCTCAGGAATTCGGGGCGGCACCGGGTGGCGTCGTCCCGGCTCAGGAATTCGGGACGGCACCGTCTGGGGGTGCGGGATGGCTCGTGGCTAGGCCGCGCTATCACCGGCCTCGTCGGCGCCGGCGGGCATCGTGATGACGACTCCGAGTTCCTGGCGGATGGCGTGGGCCGCGGCGCCGAAGACCAGGCTGTGGGTGCCCAGCGTGGAGGCGCGCAGGACCAGTTGCTCGAAGCCTGACATGACGCGCAGCGCCAGCAGGTCGTTGATCTCGCGCATCAGCGCGGGTCCGAGGGGGTCGCCGGCGATGGGGCCGCCGAGGATGAACTCGGTGACGTCCAGGGTGCCGGCCAGGGTGGACAGCAAGCGGGCCACCTCGCGGGCGGCCCGGTTCACGCGCTCGCCGAGCGCGCGGGCGTCCTGGCCGTCGCCGCCGGCCAGGTAGCGCGTCACCGTGTCCTCGGTGGCGTCGCCGAGGATGACGGGCTGCACCGCGACCGTCTCCAGGCAGCCGATCAGGCCGCAGCGGCAGCGCAGCGAGGTGCCGATGTCGATGTGGCCGATCTCGCCGCTGCGGAAGTTGCCGCCGTGGTAGAGCCGGCCGTCCAGCACGATCCCGGCGCCGATGCCGGTGCCGATCCACAGCACCGCGACCGTCTTGTCGCGGTCGGCGACCAGCGCGACCTCCGACAGCGCGACGGCGTTGGCGTCGTTGACCACGTGGACCGGCAGGCCTCCGCAGAGCTCTGAGAGCTCGTGGCCCATCGACACCATGTGCCAGTCGTAGTTCACCGCCTCGCGGATCACGCCGTCGTCCCCGACGATGCCGGGCACCGCGACACCGACCCCGGTGATGCGGCCCGGCGTCGGCGCGGCCATGCGGCGCACCATGTCCGGGACCGCGGTCAGCGCCGGGGCGTCGAGCGGGCGCGAGACCGTCTCGGTCTGCTCCATGTGGCCGTTGAGGGTGAACCGGCTGGCGGTGATGCGCTCGTTGGCCACCTGCACGCCGATGAAGCGGTGGTGCGCGTCGTCCAGGTCGAGCAGCACCCGGGGCTTGCCCACCGGCTGCGCCTCGCGTCCGGCCTCGCGGACCAGCTTGCGCTCGATCAGATCGCTGACGATCTCCGACACGGTGGCGGTCGGCAGCCCGGTCTCCCGGATCACGTCGGTGCGCGAGAACCGGCCCTCACCCGCGGCGACGCACTGGAGCACCAGCACGTCGTTGCGCGCCCGAAGGGAACTCTTGGTCCCCTTCTGGGTGAACCGGAGCTGGGTCACGCTGGCCGCCATTCTTGCATCGTTCATCGATGTAACATCGCGGGAACTGTAGGGCGGACCTGCTGTAGCGGTCAAGGGGACACGGTGAGCAACCCCGTTTCACCTGCGCGGATCCCAACTCGTCACACAGCGTTCTGGGCGGCTCCGCTGCGGAGCCGCCCAGAACTATCGGAGACCGAAGTAGCCCGGCGTGGCCAGACCGACCTGGTCAGACCGGCCTGGTCAGACCAGCGCGGTCAGACCAGCGGTGGCAGCGGGGCCGCACCGGGGTGGAAGGCGGTCGTGGGACCGGTGGTCACCAGTTCCGCGGCGCCGCGCGGGACGCCGTTGATCGGCACGCCGAAGGACACCCCGCGGGCCCAGGCCATGACCACCCGGTCCAGGGTGTCCACCAGCGCGGCGCTGGTCGCGTTGCCGCGGATCACGTACCGGGCCCCGGCCGCGCAGGCCGTCCCGCACACCGTCAGCCGCGGCTGGAAGTGGAAGGACTCGGTGGGCGCGTCCCGGGTGACCGTGGTCTGGAACACCCGGGCGGCCGGGCCGTCCAGCAGATCGATGTCCTTGATCCGCTCGGAGACGATGTCGTGCCTGGCCGGGTCCAGGATCTCCTCGGCAAGCGCCTCAGCCGGGGGTCACCGGCTCGTCGCGGTTGTCGAAGACGGAGAAGCCGACCCACACGTGTTCGGCGGTCCGGTTCGGCTCCGGGTACAGGACGGCGGAGTAGGCACACTCCAAGTCCTCGGCGGCGTACAGCCCGCCGCGCAGGTCGTCACGGAGTTCGCCGACAACCTCGGTGCGAGGGCTGGGACCCAGGTCCAGCAGTCGCAACGCGGCGTCGACGCCGTCGTCGTAGCGGACCGGTGGAAACTCCAGCTCGGTCAAGTCGACCGCGTGTCCGGGATAAGCGGTCTGCCAGCTGGTGTAGGTGTAACGGACATCTGCGGTGTTCCGCATCCCGATGCACTCTCCCCGCGCTTTCGCGCATGACTCGTGTTTATCGGGTACACAATACCCAAGGGGATGACATAGCTCGATCTGTGCAAACGAGACCCAAATGGTCCGGGTCGGAATCCTCACGCGAACCGAACGGCGACATCACAGACCGTACACCGTCGTCACCTGCAGTTGCGCCCCCTTACCCGAAGACGTCACCGGTATTCGGCGAGCCTGGGGCGCACGCCGGCCACCGCGCACCCGATCGCCAGCAGGCACGCCGCGAGCGGCAGCCACCGCCACAGCGTCAGCTCGTCCACGCCGGCGTTGATGTCGCCGGTGAAGGCCCTGGCGTTGATGTCGATGACGTTCTGGACGGCCGCGGCGTAGGCGGTGAAGGCGCCGTCGGAGTCCGAGGCGGCGGGACTGGTGTCGAAGCGGACCGCTTCGGGCACGTCGGTGGCGAGCTTCTGGCGGAAGACCCGGTCGTCGAGCTCGTAGGCCTGGTACGTGCGCAGCATCTGTTCGGCGGCGGCGCGCTCGCCGGGGAAGGTGATGTTCTTCATCTCGGTGCCGAAGTAGCCGCCGAAGTCGACCGGGTGGGAGGGGTCGGCGAAGTACGCGTCCAGGTCGGTGCGGACGGCGGCGTCGTAGGTGTCGAGGGTGACGTTCGGACCCGGGTCCAGCAGCGCGCGGCTCTTCGCCAGGAACGAGGCCTGATACTGCGCGGCCCGCGCGGGATCGACCACCAGGCGGCTCTCGTCGGCGTTGGCGTCGGTGCTCTCGGCCTTGGCCGCGGACAGGGCGGCGACGGAGTCGTAGGCGTCCTTCTTCGCGGCGCGCAGGTGTTCGGCGGCCGAGCCCATGGAGACGGCGCCCCAGACCATCACGACGAGGGTGAGCAGCGTGGCGCCGGCGAGCGCCGGGTTCAGCGCGCGGCGGGTGCGGCGGGTGAGCCAGAGTTCGAAGCCGACCAGGGCGGCCAGGGCGAGCACGCCGGTGAGTACGATCCACCAGACGGCTTGCCGCGCCAGGCCGTGGCGGTCCTGGTAGGAGGTCTCCAGGGCGGCGCCGTTGCTCTGGGCCACGGCGTGCGCCGCCGGCAGGACCGTGCTGCGCATCAGGTCGGTCGCCTTCGCGTACTGGGCCGACTCGGCTTGCGGGAGGTCTCCGGCGGGGCGGGCGGCGGAGCCGGAGTCGACGTACATCACCTGCGCGGCCAGGGCTTCGTAGTCGCCGAGCGCGTTGAGGGCGTCGCCGACCTGCTGCGCGCCGGTGCCGGCGGCGCCGGCGTGCAGCGCGGCGAGCTGCAGGTCGTGGTCGGCCTCGGCGCGGTCGGCCTCGAAGAGCTTGGTGAAGGCGGCGCGGTCGACGCCGGGGCCGAGGGCCTTGCCGCCGACCATGAGGATGTTGGCGAGGTTGGCGTCCATGTCGTTGAGCGCGTAGATCAGGTCGTTGCCGGCGGAGACCTGCGGTTCCTCGGTGCTGCCGATGGCGTCGAAGCCGGAGCGGACGTCCGCGGCGGCGAGGGCGGCGATCACGGCGAAGAGCACGGAGGCCGCGACGGCCGCGGCGGTGAACGCCTTCAGGAGCCACGGCGTGGGGCGTCGCCGCCACCTGGCGGGACGCGGCGCGGGCTGCGGCGCGGGGTGCGTGGTGTCTTGCGAGGCCGGCGGGGGCGCGACGACGGTCATGCCCACAGCAAAGGGCCTCGCGCGCACGAGGACCTGTTCTGCTCGCGCGATACGCGCGCGCCTGCGCACAACGCAAACGCGCCGCACATGAGCGCCCTGATCGCCGGCGGCCGAGCCAAACCGCCTCGTTCCCGCCCACAACCCCCTTGGCCAGGCAATGAATTGGTGTAGACCCTTGACGGTGGGAATGGTCTAGTCCACGCTCCACGGTGCGGGGTCGCTCAGGAGACGCAGCAACGAGGAGACCTGATGAACAGGGAGCTCAGTACAGCAGGAGGCAGAGGCCGGCCACCGGCGGGATCGCGGCGGACGGCGGGTGTGGTGAGTGTGGTCGCGGCAGGGGCTCTGGCTGCCGCGGGCGTGGCTCTCGCGGCGGGCGGGGCGAACGCCGCCCCCGCCAACCTGGTGGCGAACCCGGGATTCGAGACCGGGACGCTGTCCGGGTGGACGTGCAGCGCGAACAGCGGTTCGGTGGTGTCCAGTCCGGTGCACTCCGGGTCGCACGCGCTCAGCGCGACTCCGGCCGGCTCCGACGACGCGCAGTGCACGCAGACCGTGAGCGTGCAGCCGAACTCGTCCTACACGCTGTCGGCGTGGGTGCAGGGCAGCTACGTGTACCTCGGCGCCAGCGGGACCGGCGGGACCGATCCCAGCACGTGGAGCAGCAACGGCGCCTGGAACCAGCTCAGCACGTCGTTCACCACCGGGGCCTCGACCACGAGTGTCACGGTCTACCTGCACGGCTGGTACGGCCAGGGCACGTACTACGCCGACGACGTCAGCCTGCTGGGGCCGGCCGGCTCGGGCTCGTCGAGCACCCCGCCGACCACGCCATCGACGACACCCACCAGCACGCCGTCGACCACGCCGTCGACCACCCCGACGACGCCGCCCACCACCCCGACCACCCCGACCTCGTCGTCCAGCTCCACTCCCCCGCCCCCGCCGAACTCCGGGTTCAACCATCCGGCGTACTTCATGCCGCTGGACAACAGCCCGCAGGCGATCTCGGACATCGTCAACGCCGGGGAGAAGGAGCTGAACCTGGCCTTCGTCCTGGACTCCGGAGGCTGCACCCCGGCCTGGGGCGGCAACGCCTCGACGCCGGTCTCCTCGGACACCACGGTGCTGGCCGACATCAGCGCGCTGCGCGCGGCCGGCGGCGACGCCGCGGTCTCCTTCGGCGGCTACAACGGCACCGAACTCGGTTCCTCGTGCGGCAGCGCCAGCGCCCTGGCGGCGGCCTACCAGCAGGTGATCACCAAGTACCAGCTGAAGCACGTCGACTTCGACTACGAGAACACCGCGCTGGACAGCAACACCGCCGTGCGCTTCGGCGCCATCAAGATCCTGGAGCAGAACAACCCCAACCTGGTGGTCTCGCTCACCATCCCGATGACCACGGTCGGCTTCCCCGGCTCCGGCGTCGACGAGATCAAGCAGGCGGTGGCGGCCGGCGCGCGGCTGGACGTCGTCAACATCATGGACTTCGACACCGGCCTGACCTCCGGCACCGAGGTCGGCCAGACCGAGGCGATCGCCGACGACGCGATCGCGCAGCTGCAGTCGATCTACGGCTGGAGCACCGCGCAGGCCTGGTCGCACCTGGGCCTGCAGATCATGAACGGCCACACCGACCAGCCCTCGGAGCTGTTCCAGCAGAGCGACTTCTCGGCGCTGCTGGGCTTCGCCCAGGCGAACCACCCGGCGTGGTTCTCCTACTGGTCGGCCAACCGGGACCGCGCCTGCGACCCGAGCGTGCCGCACAACTGGGCCGACGGGACGTGCTCCAGCGTGACGCAGAACCCCTGGGACTTCACGAAGATCCTGGTGCAGTACACCGGCTGAGCCCGGCCGTTTTCAGTTCGCCGGGGCGTCACTGACACAAGATGTCAGTGACGCCCTCTTACGGTCGGTCCATGAGCTACCCGACTCCCATCGCCTGGCACGCCGGCACCGACGTCATCGACGGCCGCCAGGTCAAGCGCTACCACATCGCCCGCGACGCGACCCCGATCAACCCGGACTGGGAGCAGGCCGCCGCCGAACTGATCCCCGGCATGCTCGCCCCGCGCGACGAGACGCCGCCGGCGGCCTTCACCGTGCTGTTCCGCAGCGGCGCCGGACTGCACCTGAACGTCTACAGCTGGTACTGGGACAACGTGATCTACGGGCAGTTCGCGACCGGCGGCGTGCCGTTCCTGGGCAGCCCGGACGAGGACCCCGGAAAGCTGGCCCCGGTGAAGCCGCCGGTGATCGGCTGCGTGTACGAGCTCGCGGTGCTGGTGCACGAGCGGTCGGCGTGGATCCGGCACATGCTGATGAATGAGAAGCCTGACATGGAGGCCTACCTGGCTGACGTCCTGCCGACCGGGCCGGTGGGTCTGCCGGATGTGCCTTCGGCGCTGTCGCGGCTAGCCTGACTCGGTGACCGATGCCGCTGCTGCCGCCGCCAATGCCGACACCGCTGCTTTGTGGGTACTGCCGATCGCGCTGGATGAGACGACGCGGCCGGTACTGCGTCCGCTGCCGCTGCGCGCGGCAGAGCTGTTGCGCGACGTCCAGGCTCCGCCTCGGCTCGTCGCGCATCTGCGGGCGGTACACGATGTGGCGGCACAGCTGGTCGCCTGGACCGCGAAGCGGGGGCTGCCGATAGACGCGGACGCCGTCCTGTTCGGGGCGGCGACGCATGACATCGGCAAGGCGGTGCATCCCGGCGAGCTGTCCGGCCCGGGATCAGAGCACGAACCCGCGGGCCGCGATCTGTTGCTGGCCCACGGGATCGCACCGGAGCTGGCGAAGTACGCGGCGATCCACTCGACGCTGAGCACCGACTCCACGCTGGACGAACTCCTGGTGAGCCTCGCCGACACCGTGTGGAAGGGCAAGCGGCGCACCGAGCTGGAGGATCTGGTGGTGGCGCGGCTGGCCGCGGCGAGCGGGCGCGAGGCGTGGGACGAGTTCCTGGAGCTCGACACACTGCTCACCGACATCGCCGACGGCGCCGATGAGCGGTTGGCGTATCAGATGGGCTATCCCTTGGCTGCTGCGGCTCCTGCGGCTCCTGCGGCTCAGAAGTAGGTACGAGCGCCGCCGACGACGTCGTAGCCCTCGTTCACCAGCAGGAACAGCCGCCACCGGTCCATCGTCATGCAGGGGTGCGAGACGCCGAGGGCCACCAGGTCGCCGACGGCCAGCGGGCTGGCGGGATCCACGCGCAGGAAGGCGTGCTGATCGCTCAGGGCGCTGATGTGGGCGGCGTCGCCGAGCTCGACCGGGCTGTCCGTGGCGGCGCGCCAGGCGGCCAGCGGGACCGGCAGGCCCGCGTCGTGGGAGACGTCGCGGCGGCCGGCGTTCAGCAGGACCAGGTCCGGTTCGGGGCGGGAGACGACGCGGGTCCAGACCTCCAGCGCCGGCTGGAACGGCGGGAGGGTCCATTCGGGGCGCGCGCTCGGCGTCAGGGTGGCGTACTGGCCGTTGTCGTGGGTCAGGTAGCAGCCGCTGCGCAGTACGACACGAATGCCGTCGGTGGTGAGCGGGCCGAGGATGTGCGCGACGCGCTCGAAGAAGCTGCTGCCGCCGGCGGTGGCGATCGGTTCGCGGTCGGGGGCGAACAGGCCGCGCTCGGCGAGTGTGGCGGCGAGGTCGCGCAGGTCTGTCAGGAAGGCGTCGACCCGCGCGAGGGTCTGCTCGGTGCGGTCGTGGCCGATGGTGCCCTCGTAGCCGGCGACACCCGCGACGGCAAGATGCGGGGCGGCGGAGGCGGCTTCGGCGACGGCGAGGGCGGTGTCGAGGTCGCGGGCTCCGGTGCGGCCGGACTCGTGGCCGAGCTCGATGAGGACCGGGAGTTGGAGGGTCGGTGCGGCTGATCCGTCGGCCGGCAGCGAGGCGGCGGCAGCAGTGGCATCGGCAGCTTCCGCGACCTCGGCGAAGGCCTCTTCGGCGAGCCGGACCCCCTCCGCCGAGTCCACGTAACACAGCAGCTCGCGCTCAGGATGCGCGGCGAGTTCGCGGGCCAGCCAGCGCAGCGCCGCGGGGTCGGTCAGCTCGTTGGCCATCAGGACCCGGCGCGCGCCGAAGGACCACAGCATCCGCACCTGCGCCGGCAGCGCGGCGGTCAGGCCCCAGACGCCGGCAGCGAGCTGGCGGGCGATGAGCTGCGGCGACATGGTGGTCTTGGCGTGCGGGGCGATGCTCACGCCGGCCGCGTCGCAGAAGCGGCGCATGACATCGAGGTTGGCGTCCAGGGCCGCGTCGCGCAGGACGGCGACCGGGGTGGAGGTGTCGCCGCGGCGGATGTTCCAGCCCTGCGCCGCGAGGCCGTCGAGGGTGGTGGCGGCGTGCAGCGGCAGGCCTTTGAAGGAGGCGTCGAGCAGTTCCGGCGCGGTCATACCTTGGGCCCTCGCAGGTAGTCGACGATGTGCACGGCCTTTGTGCGGCTCTTTGACTTCCGCAGCCCGGTCTGGAGTTGGCGCAGGCAGCCGGGGTTGACCGCGATGACCAGGTCCAGGTCCGCGGCCTCGATCTCGGCGATCTTCTTGGCCAGGATGGCCCTACTCTCCTTCTTCCGCACCAGGGCGTAGGTGCCGGCGGCGCCGCAGCAGGAGCCGGCGGAGGGCAGCTCGACGTAGGTGGCCGTGCGGCCGAGGAGTTCGCGGGGTTCTTTCCAGACGCCGAGGCCGTTGCGCAGGTGGCAGCTGTCCTGCAGGCCGACACACAGGGGGCGCTGCGCGGGAGCAGCATCGGTATTGGTGTCGGTATTGGTGTCGGTATTGGTGTCGGTCTCGGTACCGATGCCGGTGCTCTTCTTCAACAGCCACTCGGAAGCCTCGACCACGCGCTCGCGCCCGATCACGTCGGCCAGGTGCGCCGCGCAGCCGCCGCTGGTGGTGACGATGGTGCCGGGCAGCCGTTCGCCGAGCTTGCGCGCCAGGTCGCGGCCCTGTTCGAGCTCGCCGTTGTGGGCGTGCAGGGCGCCGCAGCAGCCCTGGTCCGGGTCGACGGCGAGGTCCGGGTCGAGGGCGGCGATGCCGCGGCTGACCGAGGGGAACAGGCCGCGTTCGAAGCAGCCGAGCATGAGGGTCGGCTGGCCGGTCGCGCCGCTTCGCTTGCGGGCGCTGCGGCGCACGAGGCCGAGAATCCGCAGCACCCACTTGCGATTCGCGACCAGCAGCAGCGGCCGGACGATCCACGGCCGCTTCAGGCCGCTCCATTGCTCGTCGCGCCACTCCTCCAGCAGGTGGCCGTACTGGACGCCGGCCGGGCACACCGTCTCGCAGGCGCGGCAGCCCAGGCAGAGCGAGGCCTCCTCGGCGAGGGTGGCGTCGTCGGGGGCCAGATCGCCGGTCTCCAGCAGGCGCATCAAGGTGATGCGGCCGCGCGGGGAGGACTGCTCCTGGCCGGTCAGCGCGTAGGTCGGGCACGCCGGGAGGCAGAAGCCGCACGAGATGCAGGCATCCAGCAGGTCCTTGCTGAAGATGCCCTTGGGCGCGCCGGGGCCGGTCTGCTCAGAGCCGGTCTGCTCCGCGCTGGTCTGCTCGCTCACGATCCCAGCTTCCCGGGGTTGAGCAGCCCGAGCGGGTCGAACGCGCCCTTGATCCGCCGCAGCAGCGCCATCTGCTCGGGCCCCAATCGGTGTTCCAGGTAGGGCAGCTTCGCCGCCCCCACGCCGTGTTCGCCGGTGATCGTACCGCCGAGATCCACCGCGTGCCGGAAGATCTCGTCGAAGGCGGCCATGGCCGCCGCGGTGGCCGCCGGGTCGTCGCCGTCCACCACTGCCGTGGGGTGCAGGTTGCCGTCGCCGGCGTGGCCGAAGGTGCCGATGCGGACGCCGTGCTTCTCGGCGGTGGCCGCGACGAAGGCGACCATCTCGGCCAGCTTCGGGCGCGGCACGGTGACGTCCTCCAGGATGGTCATGCTGCCGCTGCGCGCCAGGGCCGGCAGGTTGCAGCGGCGGGCGGCGAGCAGGTCCTCGGCGGCGGCGACGGACTCGGCGAGCTCGATGTGGGTCGCGCGCTTGCCGCAGACCTCGGCCATGCGGGCCACGGAGCGGTCCACGGCGTCGGGTTCGCCGTCGTCGCCGAACAGCAGCAGCGCCCCGGCGTCCAGGCGCAGGCCCAGGTGGGCGAAGTCCTCGACGGCGGCGACGCAGACCGCGTCCATGAACTCCAGGGTGGCCGGCGCGGGACCGGAGGCGACGATGTCGCGGACCGCCTCGGAGGCGTCGGTCATGGACTCGAAGTAGGCCACGCCGTAGCGGGCGGCGGCGGGGTTCGGGACCAGCGCCATGGTGATCTCGGTGATCACCGCGAGCGTGCCCTCCGAGCCGACCAGCAGGCGGGTGAGGTCGTAGCCGGCGACGTCCTTGACCAGCCGGCCGCCGGTGCGGATGACCTCGCCGTCGGGCAGGACCGCCTCCAGGCCGAGCACGTACTGGCGGGTGACGCCGTACTTCAGGCCGCGCAGGCCCCCGGCACAGGTGGCCACGTTCCCGCCGACGGTGGAGGCCTCCTTGCTGCCCGGGTCGGGGACGTAGACCAGCCCGACGGCCGCCGCCGCGCGGTTCAGGGCCCCTGCGGTGACCCCGGGCTGGCACACCGCCAGCATCTCGTCCCGGCTGACCTCGGTCAGGGCGGTCATCCGGGTCGTGGACAGCACGATCCCACCGGACAGCGGCACGGTCGCCGCGCACAGGTTCGTCCCGGCGCCGCGGGTGGTGACCGGGACCCGGTGCCGGGTCGCGATCCGCATCACCCCGGCGACCTCCTCGGTGGTCAGCGGCTGTACGACCACGTCCGGCGCGTGCCGGAACAGCGGCGTGGCGTCCCGGCCGTAGGCGGCCAGCGCCCCCGGTTCGGTGAGCACGCGCTCCCCCAGCAGGGCCTGCAGATCGGCGATCGCCGCGGGTGGGATCTCGGTCATGGCCTCAGCCTGGCAGACGGCCTGTGACCGTGGTCATGGCGGGCACCGATCAGGCGCCGAGCATCGAAAACGGCATCGGTGCGAGGATGGCCGGCATGACATTCGAGGCGGGCAAAGCGGTCGCGGCGGACGGAACCGCGATCGCCTACCAGAGCGCCGGCGCCGGCATCCCGCTGGTGCTGCTCGCCGGGCAGTCCAACACCCACCGCTGGTGGGACTCGGCGCGCGCCGACTTCGAGACCGCCGGCTACCGCACGATCACCCTGGACTGGCGCGGCACCGGAGCCAGCGACAAGCCCGACGAGCCTTACAGCACCAGGGGTTTCGCGGCGGACGTGGTGGCGGTGCTCGACGAGGCGGGCATCGAGCGGGCCCAGGTCTACGGCACCTCGATGGGCGGCCGCGTCGCGCAATGGCTGGCCGCCGACTTCCCGGAGCGGGTCGGGGCGCTGGTGCTGGGCTGCACCTCGCCGGGCGGGGCGCACGCGATCGAGCGGGACCGGTCGGTGCGTCAGGCGCTGGCGCAGGCCGATCGCGAGGCAGCTAATCGGTATCTGCTGGAGCTGATGTACACGCCGGGCTGGCTGGCCGCGCATCAGGGTCCTTATTACGTGGTCGGCGATCCGGAGATGCCGGCGTATGCGAAGGGCCGGCATCTGACGGCCAGCGGCAAGCACGACGCTTGGGACGTGCTGCCGGCAATCGCCGCTCCGACGCTGGTGGTGCACGGCACCGACGACATGTTCAACCCGGCGGCCAACGCACCGCTGATCGCCGAGCGGATCCCGGGGGCGCGGATGGTCCTGATCGAGGGTGCGCGGCATGCGTACTTCGACGAGTTCCGGGACGTCGCCGGTCCCGTGGTGCTGGATTTCCTCGGCGAGCACTGATCCGGCTGACGGCCGATGGCCGCGGACGTCCGGAGCGTCCGCGGCCATCGGCGGGCATCACATGGCGCTGAGCAGCTTCTGGATCCCCGGGCTGACGGCGTTCGGGCCGCCGAAGATCTCCACGAACTGCAGCGCCTTGGCCTGCCGCAGGTCCGTCACATAGCGGAAGGCCTCCGGCGACAGGGCCTGCGGGTCGGTCAGGAGCAGCGGCATCCCGAGCTTCGCCGCGAAGGCACCGCCGCTGAGCGCGTCGGGGAAGACCACGCCGCTGGCCAGGCCGACCATGGTCGGGGTGTGCCCGGTGACCGCCGCGTAGCGGGCCGCCACCGCGACCGCGGTCGCGTACCGGGTGGCGCCGGCGAGGGTGTGGTCGACGGTCTGGCCGGCGGTGTTCAGCGCCGCCACGGCCTTCTGCGCCTGTCCGCCGATCGGGTCGACATCGGCGTGCTGCCGGATGAAGGCCGCGGTGGCCGGGTCCGTGACGGCGTCGGCTGTGAGGACGATGGGCGCGTTCTCGGCGGCGCCGAGCGGGCCGGCGGCCAGCGCGTCCGGGAAGTTCAGGCCGGTGGCGACGATGACGTGCTTGGTCGCGCCGAAGTGGGCCGCGACCTTCAGTGCGGTCTCGTAGCGGGTGTCGCCGCCGATCCGGACCACGGTGTACCCGGCCGTGCGCAGGGTGTCCTCCTGCTGCTGCGACACCGCGCTGAGGCCGCCGAGGATGTAAACGGTCTTCTTCGTCTTCGGGCCGCCGGTCACGTGGTCGATCATGTCGCGGACGACGGTGGGCATCGCCGAGGTCTGCGTCAGCAGTAGCGGGCCGTTCACGTGGGCGGCGAACGGCACACCGGCGAGGGCGTCCGGGGCCGTGTCGCCGCGCGCCAGGACGACGGCGTCGGCGGTGCCCGGCGCCCACTGGTTCGCGACGGCCGCCGAGGTGTCGTAGCGGTCGATGCCCCAGAACCGCCCCACGCCCAGACCGCCGGGGTGGGTCTGGGTCTCGGTGCTGTCGATGACGACTGAGGTGGTCGCCGTGTACTGCGGCAGGGAGGTGTTGTTCGGGTCTGCCTCGTCGGCCATCTTCACCGAGATGGTGTAGGTGCCGGTCTTGGCGTAGTAGTGGGTCTGGTCATACGAGCTGGCGATCTGCTCGACCGGGCTGCCGTCACCCCAGTTGACGTAGTACCCGTAGTCGTGGCCGTTCGCGAGCGGGGCGCCGTAGCCCTGCTGCGCGAGGTGGGCGCCGCCGTTCGCGACGGAGGTCGCCGACGCCGTCAAGCCGTAGCCCGTCGCCCACGCGGTGTTGTTCTCGACGTAGTTGCTCCACGAGACGTCGATGCCGTCGGTGGTGTGCGTCGTGACCAGGTACCGGCCCATCTTCGCGTACAGGTGCTGGAGCTTCAGCGGGCCGCTGGCGGGCGCCTCGACGGTCTCGGCCGGGCTCCCGTCGCCCCAGGTGACGGTGTAGCTCTTGGTCGCCGCCGGGTCGACCGTGCCGCCGGAGATCTCGGCCTCGGCGGTGAACGGGGCGTCGCCGCCGGGCGTGGTGAGGATGACGGACGGTTCGGTGGGCGCCTGGACGTAGTGCCGGGTGGCGGAGAAGATCTGGCTGACCGGGGCGGCACCGTTGCCCTCGTCCACGGTCACGGTGCCCTTGTAGACCTGGTGCGCGGCGTACGTGTGGGTCATCCACAGCGGCGTCTGCCAGGTCGGAGCCGGGACGCCGGTCGTCGAGGACGTCGTGCCGTCGCCCCAGTCGACCGTGTACGTGGCGTTCGTCCCGATGGTGTCGCTGGTGGCGAGATAGATCTCGAATTGGGCATAGCCGGTGGTCGGGTTGACTCCTGGCAGGACGTTGATCCCGGTCGGCGTGAGCGTCTCCGTCGGCGTCTGGTTCGGCGCTACGACCGCCGCCGAAGCCGAGGCGGGCAGCGCGGTCGCCAGACCCCCGGTGACAGCCAGCGTGGACAGGGCAAGAGATGTGATGCGACGCCGTCGCGCCATGGTCGACCCCCACTGATCGGACGCTCGACGAGCGAGGTCCAGCCGATAGACGGCCGGATCCTAGCACTGATGATCCAATGTCAGGGGACGTTCATTGAACGCCGGCAGCCAACCGCTCCAGCACCGCCGCTATCCGCGCGGCCGGCACCGGCCTGGAGTAGTAGAACCCCTGCCCGAAGTCCACACCGAGCGCGGTCAGCCGGCGTGCCTGGTCCCCGGTCTCGATGCCCTCGGCGGTGACCGTCATGCCGGCGGCGTGGGCCAGGGCCACCAGGCTGGTGATCACCGACTCGGCGAAGCCGCCGGCCTGGCTGCCGAGGTCGGCGACGAAGGAGGCGTCGATCTTCAGCGAGGTGGCGGGCAGGTCGCGCAGCCGGGCCAGGTTGGAGTAGCCGGTGCCGAAGTCGTCGACCGCTATGCCGATGCCCATGTCGGCCAGGGTGCGCAGGGCGGCGGGGCCGGGGCCGGGCAGGCCGGCGTCCTCGGTGTCCATCAGCGCGGTCTCGGTGATCTCCAGGCACAGGCGGCGGGGCGGCAGGCCGGAGGCCTCCAGAGCGGCCGCCACCTCGCGGACCAGGTTGTAGTCGTGCACCTGGCGGACCGCGACGTTCACCGCGACCGCGGGGCCGTCCGGCCAGGACGCCGCGTCGTGGACCGCGCGGTCCAGGACCCAGCGGCCGAGCTCGACGATGGCGCCGGTCTCCTCGGCGACCGGGATGAACTCCTCGGGCTTGAGCAGGCCGCGTTCCGGGTGGCGCCAGCGGACCAGCGCCTCGACCGCCGGCGGGCGGCCGCCGGACAGGTCCACGATCGGCTGGTAGTCCAGGAACATCTCGCCGGACTCCAGGGCCGCCGGCAGCGCCTGGGCCAGGGCGTAGCGGTGGACCTCGCGGGCGTTGCGGTCCTCGTCGAACAGCGCGAAGTCGGCCTTGCCGGCCGACTTGGCCCAGTACAGCGTGATGTCGGCGGCGCGCAGCAGCTCGGTGGCCTCGGCCCCGGCCGCGGGCCGCTCGACCAGGCCGGCGCTGGCGGTGACGGTGACGCTGTGGCCGTCGAGCAGGACCGGCTGGCGGACCGCGTCCAGGACGTTCTCGATGACCGGGAACACCGACTGCGGGCCCTGGGTGCGCCGGAACAGGATCACGAACTCGTCGCCGCCCATGCGGGCCACGACGTGGCGGCGCGGGTCGGTGGCCGCCGACAGGCGGTGCGCTATCTCCGTCAGGAGCTCGTCGCCCGCCTGGTGGCCGAGGGTGTCGTTGACGCCCTTGAAGCCGTCCAGGTCCAGGAAGCACAGGCCCAGGCGGTCCTCGGGGCCGGCGCTGCGCAGCAGCTCCTCGACCGCGTCCAGCAGCCGGACCCGGTTCGGCAGGCCGGTCAGGGCGTCGTGGGTGGCCTGGTGCCGGAGCTGGTCGGTGGCCCGGCGGCGCTCGGTGACGTCCTCGTGCAGGGCGATCACCAGCGCCACGTCGCCGCCGTCGTCGCGCACGGCGGTGGTACGCACGTGGGTCCACACCACGCCGCCGTCCAGCCGCCGGATGCGGGTGTCGGCCTCGGCCTCGGTCTGCTCCCCGGCCAGCAGGGCGTTGTAGCCGCGCCAGTACTCCCCCGGCTCGGTCGGGTCGATCAGGTTCCTGATGGTGCGGCCGCGCGCGGCGTAGGCGTCGACGCCGAGCATCTCGGCCAGCGCCGGGTTCACCTCCAGCACCTGGCCGTGCTTGTCGGTGATGACGATGCCCAGGGCCGCGTTGCGGAACACGGTGCGGAACCGCGCCTCGCCGGCCCGGTAGGCGGTGAGCACGGCCTCGTGGATGGAGGCCTGCTCGGCGCGGGTGCGCTCGCGCAGGCCCTCGGCGAAGGCGGAGGCCAGACCGGCCCGCAACGCGGAGCGGGTCTCCGGACGCAGATAGGGCGGCAGGTGGCGGTCGATCACCTCGATGGAGGTGGCGACGCAGGCGCCCTGGAAACAGTGCGCGTCGATGAGCGCGCCGGCCGCCTGCACGCCGATCTTGCGGGCCAGCTCCGGATCGTCGGGCGCGGCGACGACCTGCTCGGCCAGCGGGGTGACGACGCGCAGGGAGTGCTCGAAGCCGAGCGGCGTGGCCGCGGCGGCGGACAGGGCGGCGGCCCAGGCGCGCGCGAAGGATTCGGTGGGGCCGCTGTCGGGGTCGGCGGCCGGCGGCGGGGACGTAGGCGCAGCCGTGGGGCCGGATAAGTCGGCGCTCTCGCGGGCGGCCGGGTCGGTGGTGGTGGCGAAGCGGACGTCGACCAGGCCGGCGATGACGGGGCGGTCGGAGTCCGGGCCGAGGTGGGAACCAGGATCGCGATGGGAGTCAGGGCCCGGGCCGAGGTGAGAATCAGGGTCGCGATGGGAGTCAGGGCCGGGGTCGAGATGAGAATGGGGCTCCGCGTGGTCGGGAGCGGTGTCCGGCGCGGCGGGGCGCGGCTCGGCGAGACCATCGCCGGCCGGCGGGAAAGCAGTGTCCGACCCGGGGTCGGGACTTCCGACCCCGAACTGCGCGTACCGTGCCACGGCCGTCCGCCTCTCGCCGGGGCGCCGTCAGCCGGCCGCGGGCTTGGTGCCCACGGCGGCGTAGGAGGCGTAGCGGACGTGGTCCAGGTCGGTCTGGCGGCTCTCCTCGGAATCCGGGCGCCACTGCTGCACCTGCACCACACCCGGTTCCAGGATCGTGAAGCCGGTGAAGAGGTTCTCGATCTCGTCGTGGGTGCGCCAGTACATGGGCTCCGGGGAGTTGGCGTTCCACATCTGGAGCATCTCGACGATGTCGCCGGACTGGCCGTCGTGGGAGGCGTGCTGGATGACCAGGATGCTGCCCGGGGCCACGGCCTCGCGCAGGGTCGCGACCAGGGCGGCGGGGTCGTCGGCGTCGGAGACGAAGTGCAGCAGCGAGCACAGCAGCACCGCGACCGGGCGGTCGAAGTCGATCAGGGCCCGGACCTCGGCGTGGTCCAGGATGGCCCGCGGGGAGCGGGCGTCGGCCTGGATGAAGGCCGCGTCGGGGTCGCCGGCCAGCATGGCCCGGCCGTGGGCGACGGCGACCGGGTCGTGGTCGACGTAGACCACGCGCGCGCCGGGGACGGCCTGGCGTGCGGTCTCGTGCACCGGGCCCATCGTGGGCACGCCGGCGCCGATGTCCAGGTACTGGTCGATGCCGGCGGCCGCGACGGTGCGGACCGCGCGCTGCAGGAACATGCGCACCTGGCGGGCCAGGTCGGGCATGTCCGGCTTGAAGGAGATGGCCTGCTCGGCGACCCGGCGGTCCACCTCGAAGTTGTGCGACCCGCCGAGGAAGTAGTCCCAGACCCGGGCCGAGCTGGGCTGGTCCAGGTCGATGGAGGCCGGGGCCCATTCCGGTCTGCTGTCGCTCATGTCTGGAACCTTCCGAGGGATCGGGTTCCCGCAGGTGGGGGCGGGTGCTGTCGGTGGTGCCCGGAAGGTCGCGGCCGGGCCGGGCCGGATCGGCCGGGCACCACGTCAAGACGCTGATCTACATGTTAATCATATGTCCGGCAAGCCCGTGGACGGCTTCCTTCACCGCCTCGCCGAGGGTCGGGTGGGCGTGGATGTTGCGGCCCACTTCGTGGACCGTCAGGTCCCACTGCTGGGCCAGCGTCAGCTCGGGCAGGAGCTCGGTCACCTCAGGGCCGATGAGGTGCGCGCCAAGCAGCTCGCCGTACTTGGCGTCGCTGATCACCTTGACGAAGCCGACCGCGTCGCCCAGACCCGCGGCCTTTCCGTTGGCGCTGAACGGGAACTTGGCGACCTTGACGTCGAAGCCCTCCAGCCGCGCCTGCTCCTCGGTCCAGCCGAAGCTGGCGATCTGCGGCTGGCAGTAGGTGGCGCGCGGCACCATGACGAAGTCGATCTCCATCGTCTCGGCACCCGCGATGGTCTCGGCGGCCACCATGGCCTGGGTCTCGGCCACGTGCGCGAGCATCACCTTGGCCGTGACGTCGCCGATCGCGAAGATGTGCGGAACGTTGGTGCGGCCGCGGCCGTCCACCGCGATCGCGCCGCGCTCGGTGATCGCCACCCCGGTCTTGTCCAGGCCGTAGCCGTCGACGTTCGGCGCGAAGCCGATGGCCTGCAGCACCTTGTCGGCCTCCAGCACCTGCTGGGCGCCGTCCTTGCCGGTGACGGTGACGCGCACCTTCGGGCCGGAGTCGTCGATGGCGTCGACCCGGGTGCCGGTGAGGACGTCGATGCCCAGCTTGCGGTACTGCCGGGCCAGCTCCTTGGAGACCTCGATGTCCTCCAGCGGGACCATCCGCTCCAGGAACTCCACGATCGTGACCTTCACGCCGTAGCTGTTCAGCACGTAGCCGAACTCCACGCCGATCGCCCCGGCGCCGGCGATCACGATGCTCTCCGGCAGCGTGGGGGACAGGATCTGCTCTTCGTAGGTCACGACGCGCTCGGAGAGCTGCGTCCCCGGCAGCAGCCGGGTGCGCGCGCCGGTGGCGATGATGCAGTGGTCGAAGGTGAGGGTCTCGGTGGTCCCGTCGGACTTGGCGACGCTGAGCGTGCGCTGGTCCAGGAACGTGCCGCGGCCGTCGTACTCTTCGATCTTGTTCTTGCGCATCAGGTAGTGGACGCCCTTGACCCGGCCGTCGGCGACCTGCCGGCTGCGCTCGTAGGCGGCGCCGTAGTCGAAGGTGATCGGGCCGTTGGAGGAGATCCCGAAGGTCTTCGCCTCGTGCTGGACGATGTGCGCCAGCTCCGCGTTGCGCAGCAGCGCCTTGGAGGGGATGCACCCGACGTTGAGGCACACCCCGCCCCAGTAGCGCTCCTCCACAACGGCGACTTTCTTGCCCAGCTGGGTCGCTCGGACCGCCGCTGTGTACCCGCCTGGCCCCGCGCCCAGGACGACGACATCGAAATGCGTGCTCATGGCTCCGACTCTAACCGCCGGGGCGTATGGCACGCCCGGTGGCCGGTGGAGCCGTGGGACTTACCGGGTTGGAAACCTGCTGGTCCAGGAGTTGTCAGCGTGGTCACCCCGGGTCCGGGGCCGGGTGACCGGCGCGGGTCAGGCAGCGGAGAGCGCGCGGCCGGCTTTCAGCGCGGCGGCGACCATGACGCACCGGCGGGCCTGGTGCCGCGCGGCCTCCAGCGCGACCTCGCCGGGCGCGCCTTCGCCGGCGACGTGGGAGGTGCCGTAGGGGTTGCCGGACGTGAACTGGATCGGGTCGGTGTAGCAGGCCCTGGCCCGGTGGTCTCCAGGAAGGCGCGCAGCTGGCTGGCCGGGTTGCCGAACCGCGTCGGGGCGCCGAACAGGAGGACGTCGGCCCAGGTCAGGTCGTCGTGGGTGGCGTGCCTCGGCGGCCCCCTCGGCGGCGGCCTCGGCCAGGGTGCGGATGGTGCCGGTGGCGCTGTAGTAGATGATCGCGTGTCTGCCATGCCGCCGCAGTGCCCGTGTCCGCAGTGCCCGTGTCCGCCGTGCCCGTGTCCGCAGTGCCCGTGTCCGCAGTGCCCGTGTCCGCAGTGCCCGTGTCCGCCGTGCCCGTGTCCGCCGTGCCCGTGTCCGCCGTGCCCGTGTCCGCCGTGCCCGTGTCCGCCGTGCCCGTGTCCGCCGTGCCCGTGTCCGCCAGGCCCGTGTCCGCCAGGCCCGCCGGCCGCGCGGCGGATACCTTGGGCACCGTGCCAGAACTGATCACCACTCCGGCCGGCGACGCCAGGCTCACCCGCTTCCCGACACCGGCGCGCACCAAGCGCCGGGCGGTCCTGGCGCTCGGGCACGGCGCGGGCGGGGGCATCGAGGCCGCCGACCTGCAGGCGCTGGCCGGGGCGCTCCCGGCGTCCGGCATCGAGGTGGTGCTCGTCGAGCAGCCCTGGCGGGTCGCGGGCAAGAAGATCGCGTCGGCGCCGAAGACCCTCGACCTGGGGTGGGTGCCGGTCGCCGAGGTGTTGCGCAAGCGCGCCCGCAAGACGCCGTTCGTCGTCGGCGGGCGCAGCGCCGGGGCGCGGGTGGCGTGCCGCACCGGGCTCGAGACCGGGGCGGTCGGCGTGGTCGCGCTCTCCTTTCCGCTGCACCCGCCGGGCAAGCCGGAGAAGTCGCGCATCGAGGAACTCCGCGACAGCGGGCTGCCGACGCTGATCGTGCAGGCCGGCGCCGACACGTTCGGGACCGCGTCGGAGTTCCGCGGGCTGCCGGGCACGCACCGGCTGGTCGGGCTGCCGGCCGGCGACCACGCGTTCAAGGTGAAGAAGGGTGATCCGCCGGTGCTGGACGCGGTGGTGGCCGCGGTCACGGAGTGGATCGAAACGCTGCTGCGGTAAGGAGTCCTCTAGAGTCTTGGGCATGGACCAGCCCCGCGCGATGCTCTTCGATTTCTCCGGCACCCTGATGCACTTCGAATCAGCGGAGAACTGGGTGCGCACCGTCACCGACCAGGCCGGGCTCGGCTTGGACGAGGGCGAGGTGGAGCACTGGGCCGGGCGCCTGAAGGAGGCCGGAGCCTGGTACGGCGCCTATCCGACGCACGTCCCGGACCACCTCGCGGAACTGTATGAGACCCGCGACCTGGACGCGCCGCACCACCGTGCCTGCTATATCGGCCTGATCCGCGAGTCCGGGTGGCCCTGGCCGGAGCTGGTCGAGGCGCTGTACGAGCGCAGCAACTCCCCCGAGGCGTGGGTGCCGTATCCGGACGCGCTGGAGGCCGTGAGCGAGGCCAAGGACCGCGGCCTGGCGACCGCGCTGATCAGCAACATCTCCTTCGACATCCGGCCGCACCTGAAGCACGCGGGGCTGCTGGACCTGCTGGACGCGGTCGTGCTGAGCTACGAGGTCGGCATGGTGAAGCCGGACCCGAAGATCTTCCAGCTGGCGTGCGACACGCTGGGCGTGGACCCGGCGTCGGCCGTCATGGTCGGCGACAACGCGGCCGACGGCGGCGGGTCCGCGCTCGGCGTGCGCACCCACTACGTCGATCTGGTGCCGGTCGAGCAGCGGCCGGACTCGTTGATCAGCGTGCTGCGAGAGATCACGGCTTCGTAGCCGGTTCCTGGCCGGGCGTGCCCGGGCCGGCGTCCGCCGACGCTTCCCCGGGCCTGCGGACCGAGCGCAGCAGCACCTCGGAGACGTCGGCGACCCGCACCGCCTCGTCGGCCTTGCCCTGCTGCTTGCGGGTGGCCACGCCGTCGGTGAGCATCACGATGCAGTAGGGGCAGGCGGCGGTCACCAGGTCGGGCGAGGTGCCGAGCGCCTCGTCGGTCCGGGTCTCGTTGATCCGCGAGCCGATCGTCTCCTCCATCCACATCCGCGCGCCGCCGGCCCCGCAGCAGAACGACTTCTCGCGGTTGCGCGGCATCTCGGTCAGCTTCACGCCGGGGATGGTGCCGAGGATGTCGCGCGGGGCGTCGAAGACGCGGTTGTGGCGGCCGAGGTAGCAGGGGTCGTGGTAGGTGACCGCGACGTCCACCTCGCCGGCCGGCTTGATCCTCCCGTCCTTGATCAGCTTGGCCAGCAGCTCGGTGTGGTGCACGACCTCGTAGTGGCCGCCGAGCTGCGGGTACTCGTTGGCCAGGGTGTTGAAGCAGTGCGCGCAGGTGACGACGATCTTCTTGGCGCCGGCGGTGTTCAGCGTCTCCACGTTCTGCGACGCCAGCTCGTGGAACAGGAACTCCTGGCCCAGGCGGCGGGCGGCGTCCCCGGTGCAGGTCTCCCCCGAGCCCAGGATCATGAACTCGACGCCGGCCTCGTGCAGGAGCTCGGCGACGTTGCGGGAGGTCTTCTTGGCGTTGTCGTCCAGGGAGCCGGCGCAGCCGACCCAGAAGAGGTACTCGACGTCGTCGGGGATGCGCTCCTCGCCTCCTGCGCCCAGGACCCGGACCTCGAACGGCAGACCGGCCGTCCACTCCAGGCGGGCCTTGGCGCCGCGGCCCCACGGGTCGCCGTTCTTCTCCAGGTTGCGGAGCATCGTGCCGGCCTCGCGCGGGAACTCCGTCTCGATCAGGACCTGGTAGCGGCGCATGTCGACGATGTGGTCGACATGCTCGATGTCCACCGGGCACTGCTCGACGCAGGCGCCGCAGGTGACGCAGGACCACAGGATGTCGGGGTCGATGACGCCGTTGACGTCCGCGCCGCCGACCAGCGGGCGCTGGGCCTCGGCGAAGACGTCCACGGCGCTCGTCTCCAGCGCCGCCTTGGCGTCCTCGCCTTCGGCGAGCAGGTACGGCGCCTTGGCCAGCGCGTGGTCGCGCAGGCTCATGATGAGCAGCTTCGGACTCAGCGGCTTCTCGGTGTTCCAGGCCGGGCACTGCGACTGGCAGCGGCCGCACTCGGTGCAGGTGGCCAGGTCCAGCAGGCCCTTCCAGGTGAAGTCCTCGATCGCGCCGCGGCCGATCTTGTCGTCCTCGCCCGGGTCCTCGAAGTCCACGGCCTTGCCGGCCGAGTAGACCGGCAGCAGCGGGCCCAGGGCGCGGGGGCGGCGGGAGAAGGCGATGTTGAACGGGGCCAGGAAGATGTGCAGGTGCTTGGAGTGCACGACCAGCACCAGGAAGCTCAGGACCACGCCGAGCGAGAGCAGCAGGCCGGCGGTCTCCAAGACGTCGTTGCCGGTCTTACCCGCACCGTGCAGCAGGTGGCCGGCGGCCTGGCTGGCGAACGCGCCGTGGGGGAAGGGGAAGTTGCCGGTGTTGATCTGCGCGCCGCGGTAGAGCAGCAGGGTCCACATGACGTTGAAGATCATGAAGAGCACGACCCACGCGGCGGTGGTGTGGGAGCCGAAGAAGCGGGACCCGCGGCCGCGCTTCTCAGGGTCCTGACGGAGGCGGATCACGGCGAAGGCCAGCAGCCCGGCCAGGACCGCGACGATGAAGAAGTCCTCCAGGAAGCCCAGCCAGGCGTCGGTGCCGATGAGCGGGATGTGGAAGTCCCGGTCGAACAGCGCGCCGAAGCCCTCGGCGATCGTCGCGCCGAGGATGACGAAGCCCCAGAACACCGCGAAGTGCGCGGCGCCGGGACCGGACCATTTCAGGAGCTTGCGCTGCCCGAAGACCTCGGTCACGACGGCCCACAGCCGCCTTCCCGGTTGGTCTGTGCGCCCCGGCTCGGCCGGCTGCATCGTGCGGCCCAGGCGATAGAGCATCAGCACACGGCGTCCGGCCAACGCGAACGCCGTGAGCGTGATCGCCGCGCCGATGATGAGTCGTACAGCCACAGGGGCCTCCGTTCAGGTGATCGGGATACGGGCTCTGATTTCCTCGAGGAGAGCGGGCAGGATGGCGCGGGCGTCACCCACGACGCCGAGTTCGGCGAGCTTGAAGATCGGGGCCGCCGGGTCGTCGCCGATCGCCACGACGGTCTTCGCCCCCTGCATCCCGGCGCGGTGCCGGACCGAGCCGGAGACGCCGCAGGCCAGGTACAGGCGCGGGTTGACGGTCTTGCCGGTGAGGCCGACGCGCGCCTCCGGCGGGATCCAGCCGAGTTCGGCGGCGGTGTGCGAGCCGGCCAAGGCGGCGCCGAGGGCCTCCGCGACGTCGGCGAGGACGGCGAAGGCGGCGCGGGAGCCGAGGCCGCGGCCGCCGGCGACGACGATGTCGGCGTGGTCCAGGGCGGGCGCGGCGGCGCGGGGCTTGGGGGTCGCGACGATGCGCGGAGCGCGAGTCCTGGAGGGTTCGACGGCGATGGTGCGCACGGCCGGGACCGCGGGGCTCGGCTCGGGGACGGCGGCCTCGGGGCGGACGGTGATGATCGGGGTGCCGCGGACGACCGTCGACTCGACGAGGTGGGAATCCGCCAGGCAGCGCTGGACGGCTATGGGGCCGGGGCGGATGTCGACGGCGTCGGTGATGATGCCGGAGTCGAGACGGATCGCCAGGCGGGCGGCGGCCTCCTGGCCTCGGTGGGTGGCGGCTATGAGGATCGCGGCGGGATCGAGATGCCGCGCCACGGCCACCAGGAGGTCGGTTTCCGTGCCTGTGACGGATTCGCTCGGGCCCCGTTGCCCGGGCAGCGATATCGCAGAACTGTCCGGGCACCAGATCTCCGTCGCGCCGTGGCGCCCCAGGACCCCGATCGTCTCCTCGTCGGGCCGCGCCGGGCACACCGCGACCGGCTCCCCCAGCCGCCGAGCCAGCGTCAGCAGCGCGCACGCCGAGCGCCGCACCGTGCCCTCGCGCGCGTCGCGGTCGACGAGCGCCACCACTTTCGCCATCCGGCCTCCTTGCCGTGATGTCGGTCGTGCGGGTCAGAGGAACTGTCGTCGGGTCAGGAAGTCGGCGATCCGGGCGGCCGCCGCCGCGGGGTCCTCGTTCACGGTCGTGGTGCGCGCCTCGGCGCGGGTGACGCCGGTGACCTTCGTCGCGGCGGCGGCCAGGCCCACCTCGTCCGGCCCGATGCCCAGGTCGTCCAGAGACCAGGTGCGGACCAGCTTCTGGCGGGCGTCGGCGACGGCTTCGAAGCGGGGGTAGCGGGGTTCGCCGCTGCGGTCGGTGACCGAGACCACGGCGGGCATCGCGGCGGCCAGTTCCTCGGTGCCGGTGCCGGGGGCGTCCTCGCGGGTGGCGAAGAGCATGTCCTCCTCGGTCTCCAGGGTGTCGCAGCAGCACAGGGCCGGGACGCCCAGGCGCTCGGCGAGCATCGCGGGGATCACGGACATCGCCGAATCCGTGGAGGCGGTGCCGCACAGGACGAGGTCGAAGCCGAGGCGGCGGCAGGCGGCGGCCAGGACCAGGGAGGTGGCCGGGGCGTCGCTGCCGTGCAGGGCGTCGTCCAGAACGTGCACGCCCTCGTCGGCGCCGCGGGCCAGTGCGGAGCGCAGCGCCCCGCTCGCTCCGGACGGGCCCATGGTCAGGGCGGTGACCTGCACGTCGAGACGACGGCAGGCGATGCGCGCGGCCTGCTCGACCGCGTATTCGTCGGCGTCCTGCAGGCGGCAGCGCACCGCCGACCGGTCCACCGTCAGATCACGGCCGAACGACACCTCCGCCACCGCTTGCGGGACGTGCTTGGTCAAAACGACGATCTTCATCCCACACCTCGCAACTGCTGCGGGAGTGTAGAGGCCTGATGACCAATGGAGAAGACCCCTGACACGCACGGTGCGCGTCAGGGGTCTCGCGGACACCCCGGAGGGTGATGCCGGGTCAGTGGACCAGGGTGTAGCCGGCCTCCTCGACGGCGGCCTCGACGGCCTCGGCCGCGAGCGGGGCGGCACTGGTGACGGTGACCAGGCCGGTCTCCAGGACCACCTCCACCTGCCGCACGCCGTCGATCGCGCTGACCTCCTCCGTCACCGACTTGACGCAGTGACCGCAGGTCATGCCCGATACGGTGTAAACGGTGGTCGTGACGTCCTCGGACACGAGGCTCTCCTTCGGGGCGGCGGCGACGGCTGCGGAATCGGCTGTGGCACAACAAGAACAGCCCGAGGCGGCGGAGGCCTCAGTCTGGATCACAGTCAGCTCGGTCATGCCGGCTACTATACCCCCCTAGGGTATTGACCCCCGAGGGCCGGCCTGTGATCTCGATCACAGACCGGCTACCTCACATCAAGAGCCTCAGCGGACGTCCAAGGTCACCGCGGCGATGTGCAGCACCCCGGCCGTCTGGAACTGCAGGTACATCCGCCACTGCCCGGCCTTCGGCAGCGTCGCCTCGAAGGTCAGGTCCGGACCGCCGGTCGGGGTGATCGCGATCCCGCCCTGCGGGTGCAGGTGCGCCATCGCCAGGTCGCCGGCGTGGAAGCCGGACAGGTGGGCGTAGGTCTCCAGGTAGGGCTCCAGATCCGTCACCGGCTTGCCGTCCTTGGCGATCGACACCTTGAGCGGCATCTCCATCCCGGCCATCAGCTGCGAGGAGTCGACCGTGAGGGTGTAGCCGTCGGCGGTGGCCGTCGAGGACGCGGCGGGCAGCGGCCGGTCCGGGGCCGACCCGGCGGAGGTCACCTGGTCGGACAGCACCAGCGGTACCGCCTTGCCGTCCGCGCCCTTGGCGATGAACTGCGCGTAGACCCGGTACGTGCCGGGCCCGGCGGCCTCGGTCGGCGCGGTCCACGTGCCATCCGCGGCCATCGTCGGGTGCACGTGCTGGAAGCCGGACAGATCCGAGCGAATCAGGTAGAAGTGCATGAGCTTGGTCTGCTCGGGGTCGAAGGCGGTGACCGGCTTGCCGCCGGGGCCAAGGATCCGGAAGCCGAAGCCGGCGGCCGCGACCGACTTGCCGGTCGGGGCCAGGGTGTAGCCCTGAGCGCTGGCGGCCAGGCCGTCGCCCATGTACATGGGCTCGCCGCCGGCCATGCCGGTCATGCCGGTCATCCCGTCCATGCCGGCCATCGAGGAGTGGGAGTGGGAAGTACTGGAGCACGCCGCCAGGAGAAGAAAGGCGGGAACGAGGGCGAGAATGCGGACACGATTGGCCGAACGCATGAGAATGAGACCTTCCGGAAGTACGTGAACGGTTGACGGGATCAGCCGTCTGTCACGTCCGGGAGATGCTCAGCGTGTGCAGGATGTCGACGCCGGCCCGGGGTGGGCCGTGCGGCCAGCGCGAGTGGACCAGGCGCGGCACCGGCGGCAGTCCGGGCTGCCACAGCGCTATGACCACGAGGAACAGCGCCAGGAACAGGGCCGACATACCTTCCGGACGCAGCGGGACACAGGACTCGCCGGCCTGCATATGGGCGGCTGTCTGCTGCGGTTCGCTGACCGAGGTCGGCGCGTCGGCATGCGACGGCACCGCCGCCGGCATCGCGGACTCCATATGCGATGACACCGGCATCGACACTGGCACCGACATCCGCATCGACATCGGCATGCAGTGCATCGACGGAGCACTGAGGCCGTGCATCAGGAACAGCCCGGCGAGCACCGCGAACAGCAGCATCACGCGCCGCCGCCCGGGCCCCGGGGCCATGATCCCTCCCATGCTGGATACCAGTTACCGGTATAGGGTAGTGCCCGGGAGGCGGAAGCGATGGGTGCGATCACACATGCGTTGAAAATCACGGGAACCATGACCTGGGAGATCACCTGGGCCCTGATCCTGGGCTTCACACTCTCGGCGATCATCCAGGCGGTGGTGCACAAGTCGACGATCGGGCGGCTGCTCGGCGACGACCGGCCGCGGACGCTGGCGGTGGCCTCGGCGCTGGGGGCGGCCTCGTCCTCGTGCTCCTACGCGGCGGTGGCGCTGGCGCGCTCGTTGTTCCGCAAGGGGGCGGACTTCACCGCCGCGACGGCGTTCGCGATCGCCTCCACCAACCTGGTGCTGGAGCTCGGCGTGATCCTGTGGCTGCTGATGGGCTGGCAGTTCACCGCCGCGGAGTTCATCGGCGGCCCGGTCATGATCGTGGTGCTGGCGCTGCTGTTCCGGCGGTTCCTGAAGCCGGCCCTGACGCGCCAGGCGCGCGAGCAGGCCGACCGCGGGATCGCGGGGTCCATGGAGGGGCACGCGGCGATGGACATGGCGGTGCCCGGGGACGGCCCGTTCCTGCGGCGGCTGCTCTCGCGCGCCGGGTTCACCTCGGTGTCGCACGTGTTCGTGATGGAGTGGGCCGCGATCCTGCGGGACCTGGTGATCGGGCTGTTCATCGCCGGGGCCATCGCGGCCTGGGTGCCGGACTCGTTCTGGGAGCACTTCTTCCTGACCGGGCACCCGGTCCTGAGCGGGCTGTGGGGCCCGCTGATCGGGCCGGTGGTGGCGGTGATCAGCTTCGTGTGCTCGATCGGGAACGTGCCGCTCGCGCTGGTGCTGTGGAAGGGCGGGATCAGCTTCGGCGGCGTGACGTCGTTCATCTTCGCGGACCTGCTGATCCTGCCGATCCTGAACATCTACAAGAAGTACTACGGCAAGCGGATGGCCTGGTTCATGCTGTGGACCTTCTTCATCGCGATGGCCGGCGCCGGATACGTGGTGGAACTGCTGTTCAACGCCTTCGGCTGGATCCCGGAGCGCGGCGGGACGACGGTGATGAGCCAGGGCGTGACGTGGAACTACACCACGTGGCTGAACATCGTGTTCCTGCTGCTGGCGCTCGTGCTGGTGGTGCGGTTCGTGCGCACCGGCGGGACGGCGATGATGCGGATGATGGGCGGCGGGCCCGCAGAGCATGAATCCATGGAACACAGCGGACACTAGGCGCACGTCACCGGCGTTTGGGCGAGAATACGGACCATGGTCGACTCTGCGAACTCGTATCTCCTCGTCGGCGGCTACGGCGCGGGCGTGCACTGCCTGCGCTACGACGCCGACGGCGCCCTGTCCCCGGTGTCGTCGGTGGACATCGCCGACCCCTCCTACGTCGCCTACGACAGCACGCGCGGCGTCCTGACAGCGGTGGTCGAGCAGGAGCCGGCCGGCCGGGTGGCCTCCGCGCGCTTCACCGTCGCCGACGGCGGCGCCGACGTGCGCGATCAGACCGACAGCGGCGGCTCGGCACCCTGCCACCTGGCGCTGCACCCCGACGGGACCACGCTGTTCGTCGCCAACTACATGTCCGGGACGGTCGCGGTCTTCGCCCTGGACGCCGACGGCCGGGTCACCGGCAGCGAGCCCACGCAGGTGATCCAGCACTCCGGCTCCGGTCCGCGCGCCGACCGGCAGGAGGGCCCGCACGCGCACCAGGTGGTGGTCTCGCCCTCGGGACGCTGGGTGCTGGCCGTGGACCTCGGGACGGACGCGGTGTACGTGTACTCCTACGAATCCGAGTCCGGCCGGCTGTCGGCGCAGAGCCACGTGAAGCTGCCCGGCGGCTCGGGCCCGCGCCACCTGGCCTTCCACGGCTCGGGGAACTACTTCTACCTGCTGAACGAGGTCTCCTGGACCGTCGCGGTGTGCTCGTGGGACGAGTCCACCGGCGTCGGCGAGGCCGGTCCGGAGGTCCCGAGCCGGGCCGCGGCCGACCGGGCGGCGTCCGACCGCGCCTGGTGCGCGGCGATCCGGGTGTCGGCCGACGACCGTTTCGTGTACGCCTCCAACCGCATCGACGACACGATCGCGGTCTTCTCGGTCGTCGCGGACGGCGCCGGCCTGGAGCCGGTCGAGGTCGTGCCGGCCGGCGGTTCGTGGCCGCGGGACATCGTGCTGTCCCCGGACGGCACACTGCTGTTCAGCGCGAACCAGCAGTCGGATTCGATCACGGTGTTCCGGGTCGACGCCGAGAGCGGGCGGCTGACGCCGGTCGGGACGCCTTACGCGGTCAAGACCCCGGCGTCGCTCCTGCCGATCTGTGTCTGACATCAAACGCCCGGCTTAACGAACGCATCGAGGGGGGAACCGCGGCGGTGGGTGTGCTGTCACCACCGCGGTTCTCCCCTCCGCAGGCTCTAACTCGATCGTGTGGTCGAATTCTTCCGGGACACGGCGCTCAATCGGTGTCGGTCGCGGCGAGCACGGCCAGGCTCTCCCCGTCGGGACGGACCGCGACCAAGCCGATGTCCCAGAAGACGTGCGTGTACCAGGGCGATTCGGCGTCGAAGCCGAACCAGGCGCACTCCTGCGCCGTGGCCCACACCTGCTGGGGGCTCGCGTCCTGCTCCGCCCCGGCCAGCGCGGCCAGCGAGCGCCACGCGTACAGCCGGCTGTAGGCGCCGTGCCGGCCCCGGCCGTAGGCGCTGCCGTCCAAGGCCGCGTGGAACAGGATCCACCACGCCGCGTACGCCTCGACGGCGAACACGGCCAGCCGGAACGGGACCTGGCCGGCTTCCAGGCACGCCAGGCCGAGCCCGGCCAGGGCCTCCGGGATGTTCTCCGGGGTGACGGCTTCGCCGAGGTCGAACACCCTGGCCTCGATCTCGCCGTTGGAGTCGTCGGCCCAGTTCATGACGGCCGCGGCCAGCGCGTCCGCCGCCGCCTCGGTGCTCACGTCGGTCGCGGGCCACGCCGGACGCTCCCCCGGCGCGATCCTGATCTCGCGGTCCGCCGCGCCGATGCACGGCGGCCCCTGGTCCCAGCCGGCTTCGAACCCGGCCAGTTCCAGCGGCAGCCAGCCGAGCGGATGCCGCCGCAGCGCCGCCGAGGACGCCCACTCAGCGATCTGCGGCCGCCGGGCGAGTGAGCCCTCCCGGAGGATGAGTTCGTGCACCAGGCACGCGCGGAACGTTTCGCCGTCGTCCCCGGCCCCCTCGATCGCCGCCGCCAGGGCCGTGCGCGGGCCCTCGGCGACCAGCAGGGCCGCGGCGAGCCGGTCGATGTCGTGGCCGGCGGCCCGGCTGGCCGCGATCAGCCGGAGCGCCTGGGACAGGTCGCCGTTGCCGCAGACGCCGGCGAGCAGCTTGAACAGGTGGTCGAAGGTGTGCAGGTACTGCCAGGCCCGAGGTTCGGCCTGGTGGCACTGAAGCAGCGCGACGCCGAGGTCGCCGAGGTACGCGCTGTCGCCGTCGGCGCATCGCCGCTCCGACTCGGCACGGACCCAGCGGATGACCTTCCCCGGTTCGGCGTCGGTGGTGCGCCCGAGGTCGCGCAGCAACCGGATGGTTCGCTCGATCTGATCCGCCACGCCGCGAGCGTACGAAGCCTGCGACGCCCGCGATGACGGCCTTTTTCCCCGCCTACCGCGCGGTCACTAGCGCTACCCCCGCGCATCCCAGGCCGCCAGGAGCGCGCGCTCCTTCTCGGCGCTGAGCCCGTGCGGCCTGCGCGGCTGGTACGAGCGCCGTACCGCCCCGCCGTCGGCGGCCATCCAGGCCCAGGTGTCCCGGACCGTCTCGCGCAGTGGACGGCAGCGCAGCCCGGCGGCCTCGGTGCGGGAGGTGTCCGTCTCCCAGGGCACGTCGCCCGGCGGGATCCAGATCGGCAGTTCGCTCCAGGCCTCGACGTCCTGCGTCTCCAGGAAGTCGCTCGCGACCCATTCCAGCTCGGCCGCCGAACCGGTGGCCTCGACGCAGGCCTCGAGGAGTTCGCCGTGGGTGGAGGCGTTGGAGGGGGTGCCGGCGACCAGGTAGCCGCCGGTCAGGCCCTGGTCGACGGCGGTGAGGACGAAGTCTGCGATGTCCCGGACGTCGATCGGGTTGACCGGGGAGGAGGGATCGCCGGGGGCCAGAGTGCGCAGGCTGCGGGTGGTGCCGGCGTCAGCCATGCGCAGCAGCAGGGCCGGGAGGCGGCCGATGTCCTCGTGCGGGCCGAGCAGCAGGCCCAGGCGCAGGGACAGGGCGCGGCCGGGGAAGTCGCGGGCCACGACGCGCTCGCAGCCGGCCTTGAGGGTGCCGTAGTCGCCGTCGTCGGGGCCGGCGTCCGGGGAGCAGTCGTGGACCGGCGAGGCGTCGGTGACAGGGCTCGTCGGCCAGTCGGGGAAGACGTTGATGGTCGACATGAACACGTAGGTCGCCGCGCTGTCCGCCAGGGCCCGGACCGCGTCGCCGACGACCCGCGGGACGTAGCCGGAGGTGTCGACGATCGCGTCCCAGGGGCCGTGGCCGGCCAGGCGTCCGAGGTCTTCCCCAGACTCGCGGTCGCCGCGCACGACCTGGACGCCGGGGACGTCCGGGGCGGTGCGGCCGCGGTTGAAGACGGTCACCTCGTGGCCGGCCGCCAGCGCCCGCGCCGCCACGGCCCGGCCGAGGAACGCGCTGCCGCCGAGTATGAGAAGTCGCATTTCCCCACCCTCGCAGGGCGCGGAGCGCGAAGGCCAGATCCCTCTGCTGACGGCGGAGGGATCGGCCCGATGGGTTTCTCAGAGCGTGAGCCGCTGGTCAGAGCGTGAGCTGCGTGATCGTGTAGATCAGCAGCCCGGCCAGCGCGCCGACCACGGTCCCGTTGATGCGGATGAACTGCAGGTCGCGGCCGACCTGGAGCTCGATCTTGCGGGAGGTGGCCGGGCCGTCCCAGGCCGCGACGGTGTCGGTGATCAGGGACGTGATCTCCTGGCGGTAGGTGGTCACCAGGTGCACGGCGACCTCGCGGACCCAGCCGTCGGCCTTCTCCTGCATCGCGGTGTCGGTCTCCAGGCGGTGGCCCAGGCTCTGCAGCCCCTGCCGGGCCCGCGTCTGCAGGTCGCTGCCCGGGTCCTCGGCGGCGTCTATCACCGCCGAGCGCAGTGCGGTCCAGCCGGAGGCCACCAGGCCCTGGAGCTCGGGGTGCTGGAGCAGGTCGGCCTTGAGCTTGTCGACGCGGCCGCGGGTCTCAGGGTCGGACTTCAGCTCCTCGGCGTAGTCGGCCAGGAAGCGGTCCAGCGCCCCGCGCACGGGGTGGTGCTGGTCGTCGCGGACGCTGCCGGCCAGCTTCACCAGCTCGCGCTGGAGGCGGCGGGCGACGGCGTCGTCCAGGAAGCGCGGGGACCACAGCGGGGCCTCGTTCGACACCGCGTTCTCGATGGCCTCGGGGTGCTCCTCCAGCCAGTCGTGGGCACGCGCGGCGAGGATGTCGACGAGCTGGTGGCTGCCGGACTCGGTGAGACGCTGGAGCAGGCCGCCGAGCGGGGTGGCGACGTCGGCCTTGGCCAGCCGGGTGGTGACGGCCTCGCCGAGGATCTTCTGGATGTCCTCGTCGCGCAGCACGGTCAGCACACCGCGGACCGCGGTGGCCAGCTCCTTGGTGACGCGCGCGGCGTTCTCCGGCTGGGAGAGCCACTGGCCGGTGCGGCGGGAGATGCCCAGGGCGGACAGCCGGCCGCGGATGACCTCCTCGGACAGGAAGTTCTCGCCGACGAACTCCCCGAGGCCCTCGCCGAACTGGTCCTTGCGCTTGGGGATGATCGCGGTGTGCGGGATCGGCAGGCCCAGCGGGTGCTTGAACAGCGCGGTGACGGCGAACCAGTCGGCCAGGCCGCCGACCATGCCGGCCTCGGCGGCGGCCTGGACGTAGCCGGTCCAGCCGGTGACGCCGTGGTTCTGGAGGATCTTCATCGTGAGGTAGACCACCGCGGCCGCCAACAGGAACCCGGTCGCCACCGACTTCATGCGGCGCATCCCGCGCCGCCTGGTCAGCTCACTGGGGGTCAGCGGGTCACGGGGCCGGGCTTTCGTCACGATCGTTATTGTGGCCCAGCTGGCGGACTTGCGCCGAGCCCACGGCCCGGTAGCGCTCGGGGTCACAGGTGAAGACGATGATTTGGGCCGGTTCGGGACGGTTTGCCCCCTCGGGCGTGGCGCCGGCGCTGCCGGCGTGGTTGAGCAGGGCGCCGAGCATGCGGCGGCGGCCGGGGTCGGCGGCGCCGAGCGCGTCGTCGATGATCACCGGCACCCCGCCCTCGGGCCCGACCAGCGCGGCGCACGCCAGGCGGACGCACATCGCCACGGCCTCGCGCGCGCCGGTCGAGAGCTCGGCGTAGGGGTCGGTGCGGCCGGCCAGGGTGCGGGCGGCGATGCGCAGGTCGGCGTCCACGGTGACGCCGAACGAGGCCCCGAACACCAGGCGCCCGAACCGCTCGACCTGCTCCTTGAACGGGCCCTGATAGGAGCGTGTGGCCTCCTCGCGGCGGTGCAGGATGGTCCTGCGCAGCAGGTCCGCCGCCTCGGCGCGCGCGGTGACGGAGTCCAGGTCGCGCTCGGCGGCGTCGCGCCGGGCCTCGGCCTCGCGGTACCGGTCGGCGAGGTCGTCGCCGACCGCGTCCAGGCGCCCGGCCAGGTGCTGCAGGTCCGCGCGGGCATCGGTGATCTCGGCCTCGGTGCGCGCCACGACGTCGCGGGCGTTGCGCAGCAGGAGCTCGACCTGCTCGGGCTGGGCGTCGCGGTAGTTGGCGTCGTGGGCGGCGCGGTCCTGGACGGCGGTCGCCAGAGCCTTGGCCGCATCGGCGTCGCGCTGCTCGACGGCCGCGTCGTCGGCGGCGACCCGGGCCTCGGCCAGCCGGGTGCGCGCGGCCTCGTGCTCGGCGGCCAGGTGCTCGGCCCGGCCGGCCAGCTTCTGCGCGTCGGCGACGATCTCGTTCGCGCGCGCCTCGGCCAGGCGCAGGGCATCGCCCGCCCGCTCGAGATTGGCGGCGGTCTCCTCGGACTCGGCCCGCCGGTGGTCGGCGACGGTCTCGGCCTCGCCTCGGTCGGCCGGCGGCAGCACCCCGGCATCGCGGCGCTCCAGATGCTCGGCGATGCGCGCTTCCAGGCGCGCCTGCTCGTCGGCGAGGGCGGCAGGGTCCTTGCTCAGCTTCTTGCGCGCGGACTCCGCGGCGACAAGGGCGGCGCGCGCCTCGACGTGCCGCTGGAGGCGCACTCGCGCGGAGGCCAGGTCGCGGACGCCGGTCTGGAGGCAGAGCGCGGCGAGGGAGGACTCGGCGGTGTCGAGCTTGCCGCGCAGCTCACGCTCACTGGCCCCGGGGGCGAGGGTGACGCGCAGGACGCCTTCGGCCTCGATGACGAGGTGGTCGGTGATGCGGCGGACGAGGGGGTCGGCGCGGTCGGTCGCGGTGCGGGCCTCGGGGACCGGCGAGACCGATTCGGCGGCGATGCGGGCGCGGGCCTCGGGCACGGTGGCTGCTGCGACGGATGCGGATGCGATGCCGGTGCCGGCGGTCGCAGTGCCGGCGGTTGCGGTGCCGGTGCCGGCGGTCGCAGTGCCAGCGGATGCGATGCCGGTGCCGGTGCCGGCGGTTGCGGTGCCGGCAGTGCCTGCGGATGCGGTGGCGGCGGCCAGACCGCGGGCATCCAGGGCCGACACCGTCACCGGCGCGCTCCCCAGCCGCTCCACCCGCACCGTCGCGGCGGCGACCTCGATCGCCGTCCGCGCGTCGCGCACGCCGCGGTCGGCCTGGTCGAGGGCCTCGACCGCGCGGTCGTCAATCTCGGTGGCGGCGGTCTCGGCGGCGGCGAGTTCCACCTCACGGTCGGCCTCGGCCAGGGCTTCGCGGTCGGCGCGGACCCGCTCCAGTTCGTAGGCGTCGCGCATCCAGCGGTAGTCGGCGTCCGCCTCCTGGTACCGGCGCAGGGCGAGGCGGTGCGCCTCGTCGGCGGTGCGGTGCATCGCCGAGGCGCCCTCGCGGCGGGAGTCGGCCTCGGTGCGGAGGTCGGCGTGCGCCGCGAGCTGCTTCTCCAGCGCCTGGAGTTCGCCCTCGTAGTCGGTCACGCTCCGTACCAGCGCCTGGCGCGCCTCGCGCGCGCCGGCCGCGAGCTCCGCGTCGCGCGAGGCCCGTTCGACCAGGGCTGCGGCGTCGTCGCGGCGGGCTCGCAGGGTCTCCACGTCCTTGGCGCGCTTGCCGAACTCGTCGAGTTCGGCGCGGTCCGTCACCAGGCGCTGCCGCAGCTCCGTCAGGCGCGCGGTGACCTCGCTGTGCCGCTCGGTGTCGGCCTCGACCCGCGCCAGGGTCCGGGTCAGGTCCGCGGCCTCGGCCGTGGCGGTCGCGGCCGCTTCCTGCGCGGCCCGGTACTCCCCTGTCGGCTGGTGGTTCTTCGCCGTGAAGTAGCGCGCGAACTCCTTCTCAACCCGCTGGACCAGCGTGTCCTCGGAACCGTCGCCGGATCCGGATTCGCCGCCGGCCGCCGCGTCCAGGGCGGCGCGCAGGGACGCGCTCCCAGCGATGCGGTCCACGTCGAAGGGCTTGTCCTGCAGCACCCGCAGGGCTTTGAACAGGTCGTAGTCCGTGGCCTGGTTCAGGATCGCCAGGACGCGCTCGTGGGCCTCGCGGCCGGTCAGCGTCTCCGGGGCCGGCGCCAGGATCCGCAGCTCGGTCAGCGGACGGAGCCAGCGCTTGCGGTAGACCAGGTGGTGGCCGCCGACGCGGAACTCGGCCTCGACCTCCGGCGCGGCGTCGGTGTGCCGGGGCTTGACCGCGCGCACCGCCTCCTTGCGGGAGGAGTCCAGCTCGTCCAGCAGCAGGCCGAAGGCCTCGATGGTGCTGCTCTTGCCGGACTCGTTGGGGCCCTGGACCACGGTCACGCCGTGCTCGGCGAAGGTCAGCTCGCGGTCGGCGACGCCGCGGAAGTCGGTCAGGCGGATCCGCAGCAGCCTCACGAAGCCCTCCCGGCACCGATGCCCGCGCCCGACAGGCGCACCAGCAGACCCAGCGCGTCCGAGGCCTGGCGCGCGGCCGCCTCATCGCCGCCGGCGGCCAGCTCCCGCAGGTCGTCCAGCGCCCGCGCGGCGAAGCCGGTCAGCCCGAGCGCGCCGAAATCGTCGTCGGCGGGCCGGATCGCCAGATCGGTGCGGGACGAGGAATCGCGGAATCCGGCGAACAGGTCGGCCGCCTCCTCACGCACCGCGTCGAGCGCTTCCTTCTCGCCGACTGACAGTGTCCCGCGCAGTGCGAAATTCAGTACAGTGCGGTCTTTGTCCGGCATGTCCATCAGCCGTGCTCGAAGCGCCTCGACATCGGCCGCGCCGCTGAGCTCGACCGACACCGGCTCGAACCGCCACGTCCCGACCCGGTGCCGGGTGACCTTCGGCGCCGGCCCGGGATCGGCCTCGTCGATCTCCACGACCAGCACGTTGCCGGCGTCCACCTCGTCGAAGTCCGTCGGCTCCGGCGCCCCGGAGTACCACACCCGCGGCGTCACCTCAGTGGTCGAATGCCGGTCCCCGAGCGCGACGTAGTGCGCCTTGCCCGCCTCCAGCGCGGCGCGGACGCCGGCGACGCGGATCAGCGACACCGGGTCCGACTGCGGGGCGACGGCGTCCACCGCGCCGTGCCCGACCGCGACCCGCACTACGCCCGGCGGGGCCGGGTCGAGGGCTTCGAGCAGGTCGCCGAGCAGGTCCGAGGTCGGCCGCTTGGACCGCCACGGCGCGCCGACCACCTCGAAACCGGGCCGGACCTCGACCGGGTGCTCGTCGCGCAGCACCACCACGTTGGCCGGGCACGCCTGGGCGAAGCGCTCCGAGTCCCAGATCGACGCGGCATTCAGCGGATCGTGGTTGCCCGGGAGCAGGAACACCTTCAGCGGCAGGGCTTTCAGCTTCTCCATGGCCTGCCGGATCGTCCGCGCCGACTCGGTGTTCGTCTCGAACACGTCCCCGCTCACCACGATCGCTTCGCAGCCCTCGGACACCGCCAGGCGCCCCAGCGTGGCCAGGACGTCACGGCGCGCGGCGTCGAACTGGCCCTGGCGCTCGGGGTCCAGGAACCGCCGGCCCATGCCGAGCTGCCAGTCGGCGGTGTGCAGGAATCGCATAGAGGTCAACCGTAGACCGTCGGACTGTCAGCCCGCGGCGGTTCGCGTCAGGACTGGACCCGCCACCCCGACGCGGCCAGGTCCGCCGCCAGGCGGTCGGCCACGGCCGGGTCCACCAGCAGCTCCACCAGACCGGCCTCGCGGCCCTGGGAGTGGTCGATGCGGACGTCCTCGATGTTCACCCCGACGCTGCCGGCCGTGGCGAACAGCCGCGCCAGCTCGCCGGGACGGTCGGAGATCAGCACCGGTACCGCCGTGTAAGAGGCCGAAGCCGCTCCGTGCTTGCCGGGGATGCGCGCGTGGCCCGCGTTGCCCCGGCGCAGCAGCTCGGCCAGGTCGGAGGCGCCGCGCTTGGCGGCCTCGGCGTCCGGGCCGGCGAGGGCGCGCAGCGCGTCGACGGCCTCGTTCAGGTCCGCGGCGTAGGCGGCCAGGACCTCGGCGATGGCCGGGGCGTTGGCGGAGAGGATGTCCTCCCACAGCTCCGGGGCGCCGCCGGCGATGCGGGTCAGGTCCCGGATACCGGTGCCGGAGATGCGGACCGACTCCTCGCGGGCGTTCTCCAGGCGCGCCGCCATCAGCGCGGCGACCAGGTGCGGGGCGTGCGAGATCAGGGCCACGGCGTGGTCGTGCTCTTCGGTGTCCATCACGACCGGCACCGCGCCGCACAGCGAGACCAGCTCCAGGGCCTGGTTCAGGGCGTCGCGGGAGGTCGTCGGGCCGGGCGTGAGCACCCAGGGACGGCCCTCGAACAGGTCCGCGCGGGCCGCCAGCGGGCCGGAGCGCTCACGGCCGGCCAGCGGATGGCCGCCGATGAACCGGCTCAGGTCGGCGCCGGCCTCCTCGGCGGAGCCGTGCACCAGCGCCTTGACCGAGCCGACGTCGGTGTAGACCCGGGCCCAGTCCTCGCGCTGCGCCTCGGCCAGCATCGTCCCTATCCGCGCCGGCGGCACGGCCAGGATGCACAGGTCCACCGGCTGCGGCGGGCGGCCGGTGCGGCCGGCGCCCAGCGAGGCGGCGGTGCGCGCGGCGCCCTCATCGGCGTCGCTGAGGTGCACCTCGATACCGCGGCGGGTCAGCGCCAGGGCGATGGACGTGCCGATGAGTCCGGTACCGACGACAAGGGCGGAACGCATAGTCGAACCCTATCGGCTGCGGATCCGCTTACTGTGCGATGTCCTTGCGCAATGCGGCAGCACCACCGAGGTAGACATGCTGGATCTCGTGCTTGGAGCGCAGCGTGTCCACGTGCGCCAGCAGCCGGACCACGCGCGGCATGGCGCCAGCGACGTCTATCTCCTGCGCGCACATCAACGGCACGTCGACGATGCCCAGCTCGCGCGCGGCCAGCGCCGGGAACTCGCTGTGCAGGTCCGGGGTGGCCGTGAACAGCATGCTGATCAGGTCGTCGACGGTGAAGCCGTTCTGCTCCATCACCTGCTTGACCAGCTCCGTGGTGCCGGCCAGGAGGTGGTCCCGGTCATCGACGTCCAGCTGGATAGCGCCTCGCACCGCCCGCACTGCCATGAGGCCACCCTACTGATCACCCGAACAGGCCGCGCCCGGCGTCCCGCCGTGCGAGACGGCCTACGCCGGAGGGTCGAAGCTGTGGCCGCAGGCGTAGGTCATGCCCTGCGGCAGGCGGTCGCCGCGCAGCAGCTCGAAGCCCTTGCGGGTGGCGTCGTCGTTCGGGGTGTAGACCATCATCCGGGTCTCGGGGGTGGCGGCCACGTCGAGGGTGGTGACCACGACGTTGAGATCGCCGATCGCCGGGTGCCGGAAGACCTTCACCCGAACGCCGCCGTCGGCCACGCCGTGCTCGGCCCACAGCTCGGCGAACTCCGGGCTGGCCGCGCACAGCCGCTTCACGAACTCGTCCCAGGCCGGCTCGCCGACGTGCCGGCCGTAGCGGGCGCGGAAGTTCGCGACCATCCGGGCCAGGTCCTCGCTGCGGTTCACGAACGGGTGGCAGCACTTGGGGCTGGTGAAGCACGACCACAGGGAGTTCCGCTTGTCCTCGGGCAGGTTCACCAGGAACGGGAACAGCAGCGCGTAGGGACGGTTCCAGGCCAGGATGTCGCTGCGGCCGTTGACCACCGAGGCCGGCAGCGGGTCCAGGCCGTCCAGGATCTCCTGGACCTCCGGGTCCAGGCGCCGGCAGCCGGACACCGACGGCACCGCCGGGACGTCCGCGAGCTGGTACAGGTGCTCGGTCTCGGCCGGGTCCAGGCGCAGCGTGCGGGCCACCGCGTCCAGGACCTGGACGCTGGCGTTGATCTGCCGGCCCTGCTCCAGCCAGGTATACCAGGTCACCCCCACGCCGGCGAGCTGCGCGACCTCCTCGCGGCGCAGGCCCGGGGTGCGGCGCCGGGTGCCGGTGGGCAGGCCCAGGACCTCCGGGTCGAGCCGCTCGCGGCGGCTGCGCAGGAACGAGGCCAGCTCCGAACGGCGCGGCGCGGCGTCCTTGGCCGGGGCCCGCACCGGGGACAGCGGGGGGAGGGAAACGTCTATGCTCACACCACCATGATGCATCCTCGGACATCCTGGTGCCAGGTACTGGTGGTAATAGGATAACTGGACTCCTGGTACCCCCATAAAGTCCGGCGCATCCTGGTGTTGTGACCAAGACGATAATGAGCGAGTCCGGGAGCGGACCGAACCAGATGACGACCGCCACCGCCGGCGGCACCGCGACCTTAACCCCGCCAAGACACCAGCGTACGCCGGTCGCCGCGGACGCCCCGGCGGGCAACCGCCGGTCGGGGCTGATCCTGGCGACCGTGCTGGTCGGCTACTTCATGGCGCTGCTCGACGGCTCGATCGTGAACGTGGCCCTGCCCAGCATCCGCGAGAAGCTGCACGCCACCGGCGCCAGCCTGCAGTTGGTGGCCGCCGGCTACATCATCGCCTACGCGGTGCTGCTGGTGACCGGGGCCCGGCTGGGCCGCATCCTGGGCCACGAGCGGCTGTTCAAGGCCGGACTGGCCGGCTTCACCATCGCCTCGCTGGCCTGCGGCCTGGCCCAGAACAGCGGTGAGCTCATCGTCTTCCGGGTGATCCAGGGCATAACCGCGGCGATCATGCTGCCGCAGGTGCTCAGCCTGATCCAGCAGAACTTCCAGGGCGAGGCCCGGGCCAAGGCGATGAGCGCCTGGACCGCGGTGCTGGCCTCCGGGATCGTGGTCGGGCAGGTGCTCGGCGGCGTACTGGTGACCGCGAACCTGTTCGGCTGGTCCTGGCGGCCGGTGTTCCTGGTGAACGTGCCGATCGGGATCGTGCTGTACATCGCGGCGATCCGCTCGCTGCCCTCGGTGAAGCCGCAGAACACCGCGGCCGGCAACAAGGTGGACCTGGCCGGCGTGCTGACCCTGTCGCCGACCATCCTGGCCCTGGTGGTGCCGCTGGTGCTGGGCCACGACGAGCACTGGCCGATCTGGGGCTGGGTCCTGCTGGCCGCGACCGTGCCGCTGCTGGCCCTGTTCCTGGCCGTCGAGCGCCGGGTGGCGCGCCGCGGCACCTCGCCGATCCTGCCGGGCCGGATCCTGTCGATGTCCGGGATGAAGCCCTCGCTGATCGTGATCTTCCTGGTCATGGTGGTCTACGCCGGCAACCTGTTCGCCACCGCCATCCACCTGCAGGGCGCCCTGGGCTTCAGCGCGCTGAAGACCGGCCTGGCCTTCGCCCCGTGCGCGGCCTCGTTCGGCCTGGTGAGCTACTTCTGGCGCAACATCCCGGCGCACCTGGTCCGCCGGCTGTCGGTGATCGGCCTGCTGATCGGCGCGGCCAGCATGGCGGCGCAGATCTGGATGTTCAAGGACGGCGGCTACGGCGGCCTGTGGTTCTACCTGAACCAGATGGTCTTCGGCTTCGGCATCGGGATCGGCAACGCCCCGACGATGACCCTGGCCCTGATGCGGGTGCCGGTCGCCGACGCGGCCGACGCCTCCGGCACGCTGGCCACGAACGCGCAGCTGGCGCAGGTCGTCGGCATCGCCTCGCTGGGCACTCTGTACCTGACGGTGGCCGCCGGCCACGCGGTGCACTCCGCGGGCCACGCCATGGCCTACCTGTCGGGCGCCGGGGTCGTGGTGACGCTGGTGGCGGTGGCGTTCTCCTTCCACCTGTACCGGCTGGACAAGCACGAGCGGGCCGCGACGGCCGCGGCTGCCGCGACGGTCTGAGCCTGACCTCGCACTGAACACAGCGAAGCGCCCCCGGAGATCTCTCCGGGGGCGCTTCCTTGTTGTCTAGAGCCCGACTGACTTGTAGATCGCGCCGACCTCTTCCTTGTTCAAAGGACGCATGCGCTCCGGCTTCTGGTCGCCGAGCGAGATCGGGCCGAACTTGGTGCGCACCAGACCGCGCACCGGGAGCCCGACCGCGTCCATGATGCGGCGGACGATGCGGTTGCGGCCCTCGTGGATGGTGATCTCCACGAGCGCGTTGCGGCCGACGGAGTCCAGCAGGCGGAAGTGGTCCACGCGCGCCAGGCCGTCCTCCAGGTCCACGCCCTCGCGCAGGCGGCGGCCCAGGTCCTTCGGGACGGTGCCGTAGACCTGCGCGCGGTAGACCTTGCGGATCTCGTACGACGGGTGCGCCAGCCGGTGCGCGAGCTCGCCGTCGTTGGTGAGCAGGATCAGGCCCTCGGTGTCGACGTCCAGGCGGCCGATGTGGAACAGGCGCTCGTTGCGGCCGCGCACGTAGTCGCCGAGGTTGGGGCGGTCCGGGTCGTCCATCGCGGAGACCACGCCGACCGGCTTGTTGAAGGCGAAGTGGACGATGCCCTCGGCGGTGGAGATGCGCATGCCGTCCACGCGGATCACGGCGGTCTCGGGGTCCACGCGCATGCCCTGGTGGCGCACGATCTCGCCGTTGACCTCGACCCGGCCGGCGGCGATCAGGTCCTCGCTGACCCGGCGGCTGCCGACGCCGGCCTGGGCCAGGACCTTCTGGAGGCGCACGCCTTCTTCGTTGGGGTCCGCGAAGGGGTCGTAGTCGCGCCAGTCGCGGCCGCCGGCGTTCGGGGCGGACTGCTCGGCGCCGCCGGAGCTGCCCGAACCGCCGGAACCGCCGGAACGACCGCTGGACTTGCCGGGCGAGCGCCCGCCGTAGGGCGCGGGCTGACGACCGCCGCCGGACCCGGAGCCCGCTCCGGCCTGCCGCGATCCGCCGGACCCCCGGGATGCGCCGCCGGAGCCGGAGCCCCGGCCTCCACCGGATTTGCTGGGCTGGGAACGGCGAGCGGGGGTGTTCATGGCAACCATTGTCCCCCATCGGGGACCCCCGCTCGTCCGCCCTCGTTCAGCCGGGCTACACGCCCGAGGTATGCCGGCCGGGCGGCCGGGTCAGCTCTTCAGGATCGAGCCGGTGAAATCGCTGTCGTTCTCGTACACGCAGGTGATGTCGTGGTAGCCCTGCGCCCAGGTGCTTTCGTCCGCGTACAGCATGCTGGGCTGCGCGTTCTGCGGGAGCTTGGACTGGTCGACCTTCGTCTTGGCCGCGTTCTCGCACAGCGGCTGGGCGTTGGTCGTCAGGTCGTCGTCGCTCGGGGCGACCGAGGTCGCGCCGGGGTAGGTGAAGCTGTAGAAGGCCTGGGCGTTGTGCGGCTGGGTGCAAGGGATCGCCTTCACCGAGTCGAAAGCCACCGAGGCGTCCGTGGGCTTCTCGTAGCAGTCGCCGGCCCGCAGGCTGACGGCGTCGAGGTTGCCGCTCTTGCTGATGGTGCCGCTGGAGTCGCGGTGCGACTTGTGGGCGTTGGTCACCAGCCAGCTGACGCCGCCGATGATCAGGACCACGACGAAGATCCCGGCGCGGATGTACACGAGCATCGGACCGCGCCGGCGCTTGGGCGCCGGACCGTAGGCGCCGGCACCGCCGCTGCCGTACGGGTTCTGCGGCTGGGCGTAAGGATTCTGCGGCTGGCCATAGGGATTCTGCTGCTGGCCATACGGGTTCTGCGCCCCATAAGGCATCTGGTCCTGTACCGGCGCGGAATTCCCGCCGGAACCAGATATGCCCTGGTAAGGCGACTGGTTTGGTTGAGGTTCGGTCATGGCGGTGAACTGTAGTGGACCGCGCCGACAGCGTATTGCTCACTTGACACACTGATGATCGATGCCTGAATCATCCCGAAATCAGGCCAGGGTCTCGGACTCCTCCATCGACTCCACCGACGGCAGCAGCGGCGCCAGCTCCGGCAGCTCGTCGAGGGTGCGCATGCCCATCTTCTCCAGGAACAGCAGCGTGGTCCGGTACAGGATGGCGCCGGAGTCCACGTCGGAGCCGGCCTCCTCGATCAGCCCGCGGGTCAGCAGGGTGCGCATGACGCCGTCGCAGTTCACGCCGCGCACCGCGGAGATCCGCGAGCGGCTGACCGGCTGGCGGTAGGCGACCACCGCGAGGGTCTCCAGCGCGGGCTGGCTGAGCTTGGCCTGCTGGCCGTCGAGCACGAACTTCTCCACCAGCGGAGCGCACGCCGCCCGGGTGTAGAACCGCCAGCCGCCGGCGACCTGGCGCAGGTCGAAGCCGCGCTGCTGCTCGGTGTACTCGGCGGCCAGCTCCTGCAGGGTCTGGACGACCTCGTCGCGCGGGCGCTCGGTGATCTGGGCCAGGACCACGTCGGCCACCGGCTCCTCGACCACCAGGAGGATGGCCTCCAGGCACTGGCGCAGGGGCGGCAGGGGGGCCATGTCGGTGGAGAGCTGCCAGGTGGCGTCGTCGAGGGCGTCCAGGGACGGCTCGACGGGGGAAGGCTTGGTGGGGGAAGGCTTGGTGGCGGCAGTCTCGGCGCGCGGCGCCGGGAGCGGGGACTTGGCCTCGCTGCGGGGGGCGGGCAGGCCGGGGCGGGCAGGGCTGCCGGCGGCCGGAGGCGCTCCAGAATCGGCTTCGGAGGCCTGGTCAGGCGCGGCGGCGGAAGGCAGTTCGGCAGCCTGGTCGGGCGCGGTACCTCCCTCGCCCTCGCCACCCTGCTCAGCACCGGCCGCGTACTCCGGGCTCTCGTACTCCCAGTCGTCGCTCATTCCGGCTCTCCCGCTTCCCACTGCTCGTCCTCGTCCAGCACGTCCAGCACGTCCAGTTCGTCCAACCCGTCCGGTTCCTCCGGCGCCTCCTCGGCCGGGGCGCTGCGGTCGAACTCGTCCACCGCGACCTTCAGCTCGCCCTCCTCGGTGCCGGTCCAGGAGACCGTCAGCTCGGCGAACGCGTCCGGCTGGTCGAGCATCACCGCGGTCTCGCGGAACAGCTCCAGCAGGCCGAGGAAGCGCGCGACGATCGTCAGGGTGTCCGGGGCGTCCTCGCACAGCTTCTGGAAGGAGGCCTTGCGGAACTCGCGCATCTTCGCGATCAGGACCGCCACCTGCTCGCGGACGCTCACGGCGCTGCCGTGCAGGTGCGTGACCGACACCTCGGGCGGGGTCTTGGGCGTCATCGCCTTCACCGCCAGGGCCGCGAACTGCTCCGGGGTGAGGTTGATGATCACCTCGGGGAGCAGGTCGGCGAAGGAGGGCTCCAGCTTCACCGCGCGGGGGAACATGCGGCCGGCGGTGGCGTGGCGGTGGCCCAGTTCGGTGGCGACCTGCTTGTACGCCTTGTACTGCAGCAGGCGGGCGAACAGCAGGTCGCGGGCCTCCAGCAGGGCCAGGTCGCCCTCGTCCTCGACCTCGGCGGCCGGCAGCAGGCGCGCGGCCTTCAGGTCCAGCAGGGTGGCCGCGATGACCAGGAACTCCGAGGCCTGGTCCAGGTCCCAGGAGTCGCCCAGGGCCCGGATGTGGGCGATGAACTCGTCGGTGACCTTGGACAGCGCCAGCGTGGTGACGTCCAGCTTGTGCTTGGCGATCAGGCCCAGGAGCAGGTCGAAGGGGCCCTCGAACTCCGGCAGGCTGACCTGGAAGCCGTCGACGCGCGTCGCGCCGCCTTCGGCCTGGCCGGTCTCGGCCGGCTGAGCCGTCCCGGCCGCCTCGGCCGCCCCGGTGGCGGGGCCGGCCGGCGCCGGGGCCTGTTCGGCGGAGGCTGCTTCCAGAGTCACGCTTGCACTCTAGCGGTCACCCGCCGGCGGACAGCCGCTTGACCAGGATGCTGTCCCGGCCGCGCGCGTCGAGGTCGGCCAGCAGCGCGGCCACCGCCTCGCGGACGATGCGACCGCGGTCCACCGCCAGGCCGTACTCGCCGCGCAGCATGATGCGCGCGTGCTCCAGGCCGAGGAGCTCGTCCGGGGACACGTAGACGGTGATCTTCTCGTCGTGGCGTTCGCGGCCGCTGGGCCGGCGCGGGGCCGTGACCTTGCGGGCCGGGGCTGACGGAGCCGGGGGCGCGGTCTGAGCCGGAGCCGTCGGGGCGGCAGCCGGCGACGCCGGTTCGCCCGAGACCGCCGCGGACGTCTGCCCCCTGGACGTAGACGCCGACATAGACGTAGACGCCGACGCCGACGCGGACCCGGCCTGGTCGGCCGAGGCCGCCGGAGCCGGGACGGCCTTGGCCGAACCCTTGGTCCCGGGGGCGCTTCCGGCCGTGCCACCGGCACTCACCGAGCCGTCAGAGCCACCCGAGCCGACGGTGTTCGCCGCCGCGACGGAGGCGGTGTGCCCCCGCTCGCGGCCGGGGCGCTCGGCACCGGCTCCGGCTCCGGCACCGTCCTCACCGTGAGCCTCGCGCGCTTCGCGCACGAGCGTCCCGTTGCCGGCGGTCGTCCGGAACAGCTCGTCAGCCGCGGGCATCCTCACCCGGCGTGGCACCGGACCAGAACCTCCCTCGCCAGCTGGCGGTAGGCGGCGGCGCCCACCGAGGCCGAGGCGTACGAGGTGATGGGCTCGCCGGCGACGGTGGTCTCCGGGAAGCGGACGGTGCGGCCGATCACGGTGTGGAACACCTGCGGGCCGAAGGCCTGCACCACGCGGGCCAGCACCTCCCGGCCGTGCACGGTGCGGGCGTCGTACATGGTGGCCAGGATGCCGTCGAGCTCCAGCTCCGGGTTCAGCCGCTCGCGGACCTTCTCGATGGTCTCGGTGAGCAGCGCCACGCCGCGCAGCGCGAAGAACTCGCACTCCAGCGGGACGATCACGCTGTGCGCGGCCGTCAGGGCGTTGACGGTGAGCAGGCCCAGGGAGGGCTGGCAGTCGATGATGATGAAGTCGTAGTCCTGCATCACCGGCTTGAGCGTGCGGGCCAGCGCCGACTCGCGGGCGACCTCGGTGACCAGCTGCACCTCGGCGGCGGACAGGTCGATGTTGGACGGCAGCAGGTCCATGCCCGGCGTCACCGTCTTGAGCAGCACGTCCTCGACGTTCACCCCGCGGTGCATCAGCAGGTTGTAGACCGTGCGGTCCAGCTCCATCGGGTTCACGCCCAGGCCCACCGACAGCGCGCCCTGCGGGTCGAAGTCGACCAGCAGCACCTTCTGCCCGTACTCGGCCAGCGCGGCGCCCAGGTTGATGGTCGACGTGGTCTTCCCGACGCCGCCCTTCTGGTTGCACATCGCGATGATGCGCGCCGGGCCGTGCTCGACCGGGGGCCGGGGCACCGGGAAGCGCGGCATCGGGCGGCCGGTCGGCCCCACCCGCTCGCGGCGCTGCGTCGCCGGGTCCGGCGCCAGGGTGGCGGCGTAATCGGGGTCCGGCTCTATCTCCGCGTCCGGGTCGAACCCGTCCTGGTAGCGGAGTTCGTCCTCGATGATGCCGTAGGGGTCGTCGAACTCCACTCCGGCGCGGGTGGCGTCGGAGGTCTTATCAGTCGTGTTCATCATGTCCTCGGAACGCTGTGGATTACGAGGAGCAGGCGTGATCCCCGTCTGAGACGCCATCGCGCCGGCGGAGCCGCCCGGGGCGGCGGAGGTCGGTGCGACCACCCGGCCGGCGGCAAATGTCGACTCATTCACAAGTCGTTCTACCTCCTTACCGACTTGCCCACTCTCATCGCTGGAGTGACTCTATGGGCACGGTGTCATTACAGCAAGGCAATGAGACACAGGCGGGTCGTTTCACCCTGGTTCCTGGCGGAAAACGCGAGATAAATCACCCGAACCGGTATGCGGCCCCGCTATCTGTCATCTCATATCAGGAGGGTAGGTCACGATCGCGTCTCAGCGTCCGACCGAGCGCCCACCGAAGCCGCGCGCGGCCCCCGTCCCGAATGGTCAGGGTACCGCGATCAGCTGTTCAGGGCCCTGGGATGGCTGGTCGCGTACACCTCACGCAACCGGTCGACGGTCACCCGGGTGTAGATCTGGGTGGTCGTGGCCGAACTGTGACCCAACAGCTCCTGCACGGTCCGGATGTCCGCTCCCCCGTCGAGCAGGTGGGTCGCGAAGGAGTGCCGCAGCGTGTGCGGGGAGACCTTGCCGGCCAGGCCCGCGCGTTCGGCCACCGCGCCGAGGATCGTCCACGCGCCCTGACGCGTCAGCCGGCCGCCGCGCGCGTTGAGGAAAAGCGCTCCGGCGTTCCCCGATCTGGCTTTGCGCGTCAGTTCCGGACGCAGCCGCACGAGATAGTCGTCGACAGCGCGGCACGCATAGGAGCCGACCGGGACCAGGCGCTGCTTGCCGCCCTTGCCGTCCAGGATGACCGTGCGGTCCTCGCGGTCGACGTCGTCCACGTCCAGCGCCACCGCCTCGCTCACCCGCGCGCCGGTGCCGTACAGGAACTCCAACAGGGCCCTGTCGCGCAGGGCCATGGGCTCGTCCGCCTCGGTCGCGGCGAGCAGCCGCTCGACGTCGTCCAGCGGCAGGGCCTTGGGCAGGCGCAGCGGCACCTGCGGCGGCGGCACGTCATCGGTGACGTCGACACCGGCCCAGCCCTCGGCCAGCCCGAACCGGTGCAGCCCCCGGACCGCGGACATGGTGCGCGCGGCGGAGGACGCGGCGCCGTCCTGAAGGCTCGCCAGGAACGCCGAGACGTCGGCGCGCTCGATGTCGGCGAAATTTGCACGGCCCCGGGTGTCCAAGAAAACCCTGTATCGAGCGAGATCCCGCCGATAGGCCGCGAGCGTGTTGGCGCTCAGGCCACGCTCGACGGACAGGTGCTCCAGGTGGGCCTTCACACGGGATTCGAGGTCGTCGGACACGGGGTCACGGTACCCCGGCCCTGATCGATCAGGTTTCTGATGGGTCGGCAGGTCGGATCGCGTTCCGCTGATGTTTGCTTAGGCCTTCGGCCGAGGGACTTTACTTGTGGGGGGTGGCATGGCGTAAAACAGTCGTTCCGACATCGTGTCGGAGTGCGTTCGTCACGCATCGGGAAAATGGGGGTTCGGGCAATGGACTTCAACCAGCTACAGGCCAGACTCGGCCGCAACGGGATGGTCATCGTCGTCGGCGGTCTGCTGATGTTCGTCGACAGCTTCTTCTCCTGGTACGGGCTCAGCGGCGGCGGCTCCTCCGAGCTCAAGGCCATGGGCATCCAGACCAGCGTCAGCGCGTGGAGCGCCGGGTTCGGGGCCTGGTTCTCGGTCCTGCTGCTGCTGGCCGTCGCGGCCGTCGCGGTGCTGGGCGCGCTGGGCCGGCTGCCGTTCGCGCCGCTGATGCTCGGCTTCGTCGAGTTCGCCGGCGGCGCACTGGCCGCGGTCATCGTGCTCCTGCGGTGGATGACGTACCAGACCGCCTCCGGCGGCGGCGCGAGCGTCGGGGCGCTGTGGGGCACCTACGTGGGCGTGGTCCTGGCGATCGTCGTCGCGGTGTTCGGCTACCTGGACTTCGTCGCCAAGGGCGGCGACATCAAGAACCTGGGCGCCGTGTTCCAGAACGGGACGGGTCCGCAGGGGCCTCAGGGTCCGCAGGGCCCTCAGGGGCCGTACGACCAGGGTGGCCCGTACAACCAGGGCCAGGGTCCGTACAACCAGGGCCAGGGTCCGTACAACCAGGGGTGACCCGGCTTGGGCAAAGGACGGTGAGAAGGGCCCCGGCTTACGCCGCGGCCCTTCTCAGTGCTTTGTCACAGTCGCGGTGCTACGCCGGCACCTCGCCCTGCTTCGCAGTACTACGCCAGCACCTCGTCCAGCTTCAGCGAGGGCAGGTCGTGCGCCTCGCCGACCTGCGGGTAGGTCAGCTGGCCGTCGTGCGTGTTCAGGCCCAGGGCCAGGGCGTGGTCGCGCTGGCAGGCTTCCTTCCAGCCGTGGTTCGCGATCTCGACCGCGTACGGCAGCGTGACGTTGGTCAGCGCGTAGGTGGAGGTGTAGGGCACGGCGCCGGGCATGTTGGCGACGCAGTAGAAGACCGAGTCGTGGACCTGGAAGGTCGGCTCGGCGTGCGTGGTCGGGTGCGAGTCCTCGAAGCAGCCGCCCTGGTCGATGGCGATGTCCACGAGCACCGAGCCCGGCTTCATGCGCGAGACCAGCTCGTTGCTGACCAGCTTGGGCGCCTTGGCGCCGGGGACCAGGACCGCGCCGATGACCAGGTCGGCGTCCAGGCAGGCCTGCTCGATCTCGAAGGCGTTGGAGGCCAGGGTCTGGATCGAGCCGAACTGGTCGGCGTCCACCTGGCGCAGCCGGGAGATGCTCTTGTCGAGCAGCTTCACCTGGGCGCCCATGCCCTTGGCGACGAGCGCGGCGTTGATGCCGGACACGCCGCCGCCGATGACCACCACGTTCGCGGCCTGCACGCCGGGCACGCCGCCCATCAGCACGCCGCGGCCGCCGTTGGCCTTCTGCAGGGTGGCAGCGCCGACCTGGGCCGCCATCCGGCCGGCCACCTCGGACATCGGGGCCAGCAGCGGCAGCGAGCCGTCGGGCAGCTGCACGGTCTCGTAGGCGATGGCGGTGATGCCGGAGTCCAGCAGCGCGTCGGTGCACTCGCGGGAGGCGGCCAGGTGCAGGTAGGTGAACAGCACCTGGTCGCGGCGCATGCGGTGGTACTCGGCCGCGATCGGCTCCTTGACCTTCAGGATCAGGTCGCCGGTGGCCCAGACCTCGTCGGCGGTGTCCAGGATCGTCGCGCCCGCGGCGACGTACTGCTCGTCGGACAGGGAGGAGCCGGCGCCGGCGTCCTTCTCGACGAAGACCTCGTGGCCGTTGCGGACCAGCTCGTGGACCCCGGAGGGGGTGATCGCGACACGGAACTCGTTGTTCTTGAGCTCGCGGGGAACGCCGACCTTCATGGCGACCAGATCCTTCGTTCGGTTCGGTACGGCGCCGACCTCGCTGTCGGCCCCGAGTGTGCATAGAAACGCCTGAGACACCCGATACGTGAGGAAATGCGATCGAGTGACCGACTCGTACTCAAGGTGTTGTGGTGAGTGTATCTCCGCGTGACCGGCTCGATCGGTTACAGCATGTCAGGCCGGAGGCCGGAATTCGTACGAGGTGCAGGGCCCCACACCTGGCGATCGAAGGCCGCCGAGGTCATCGCCCTGGGGAAGACAGGCGAAACCCCGCCCGCCTCGTGTCTTCGAGGCGGGCTGGGTCAGCGGTCTTGTGGGTCACCCCCTGCGGGTCACCCCTTCACACAGACGACCTGCTTCAGCTCCGCGACGATCTCCACCAGATCGGTCTGCTGTGCCATGACCGACCGGATGTCCTTGTAGGCGCCGGGAATCTCGTCGACGACCCCGGGGTCCTTCCGGCACTCGACCCCCTTGGTCTGCACCTTCAGGTCCTCGACGGTGAACTGCTTGCGCGCCTGCGTCCGGCTCATCCGGCGCCCGGCACCGTGCGAGGCGGAGTTGAAGGCGGCATCGTTGCCCAACCCCCGCACGATGTAGGACCCGGTGCCCATGGAACCGGGGATGATGCCCAGGTCCCCACCCCCGGCCCGAATCGCACCCTTGCGGGTGACCAGGACGTCGACGCCGTCGTAGGTCTCCTCGGCCACGTAGTTGTGGTGGCAGGAGATGGCCTTGTCGAAGCCGATCTTCGGAAACTCCTTGCGCATGACCTCCGAGAACAGCCAGAGCATCACAGCCCGGTTCCGCCGCGCGTACTCCTGCGCCCAGAACAGGTCCCGGCGGTAGGCCGCCATCTGCGGGGTGTCGGCGAGGAAGACCGCGAGGTCGGGATCGGGGAGGTCCTGGTTCTGCGGGAGGGTGCGGGCCACCTCGATGTGGTGGGCGGCGAGCTGGTTGCCGATGCCGCGGGAGCCGGAGTGGAGCATGAGCCAGACGGAACCCGGCTTATCGAACGTAAGTTCGATGTAGTGATTGCCTCCGCCTAGAGTGCCAAGCTGTTGATGGATTTTTCCCAGCTTGCCACGGGTGACAGTACGCTCAAGATCGTCGAAGCCTTGCCAGAACTCATGCCAGCCCCGCAACGGCTTCTTCGCTCCGGGTTCCTGGACGGCTTCCAGGCGCAGTTCCTTGTGATGCAGGCCTCGCCCGACCGGAATCGCCTGCTCGATCCGCGACCGCAGCTTGCCCAGGTCGTCAGGCAGCTGATCGACCGTGAGCGTGGTCTTCACCGCCGACATGCCGCAGCCGATATCGACCCCGACCGCCGCCGGCGACACCGCCCCCTCCATCGCGATGACCGAACCGACGGTAGCGCCGATCCCGGGGTGCACGTCGGGCATCACCGCGACCCCGCGCGTCCAGGGCAGCGCCGCGACGTTTCGGAGCTGCTCCAGCGCCTGCGGCTCCACAGACTCCGGATCGGCCCACATCCGGATCGGCGAGCTCTGCTCGGTCGACCCGGGAATTGTCGTGTACATGCTTCTACCCTGCCTCTTTCGCATTCACGTTCGTTGGAAGACGGGAACTATGAGGCCATGGGGGAAGGTGGTACGGCAACAGAATTAGCCGCCGCTTCACGTCAGCCGACCGCGACGGGCTTGGTGAGCCGCCACCTACGCATGGAGCAACTCTGTTCAGTGCGGCCCAGGATCTGCGCCGCATCGGCTACGGAACTGGCCAGGACGACCGCGTCCTGTTCGGGAGTCCACCGCCTCGTTTCGCTTCGACGCCGCATCCCCGCAGGACGGGTCCACGCCGATATCGACTCCGCCGCCGATTGCTTACGCTCGAGCGCGATGCCGCCGCCGTAAAGGACGCGGGCAAGCTCGACGGCAGGCTCGTTGACAAACACGATGTTGAAGACCCCGTCTCTCGCATTCCGCTTCACCCTGTGGCGACAGCCGACCGCTTCGAAGACGAAATCACTGACATAGTCGAGCAGGAAGGCGCTCTCCGTAACGAAGGAGACAAAGGGGTATCCCTTTGCCGTGGTCCCCACCGAGCCGTCGCCGTCTATCAGACCTCTCACATAATGCGGCGAGGAGTGCTCCGCCCTCGGTGGCGCGACCAGGCCCGACTTCCTTCCCACGATGAACCCGAGCTCGATGAGCTTGAGACGGCCTTCGAGAGAGCACATCGTCCAGACCGAGGACTCGTAGCCGACCTTGAAGTTGGTGGTGCGTGTTCGCCTGCTGACACGGCTGTTGTAGGGAGTCAGCCTGCGGAACTCATGCAGGATCGGCTCGTCCCGACGCTGGATCTCCACCGAGACCCTGCCCTTGAGCCCTTTGCCCTGGCTCAGGGTCCCATCGGTCTGCAGGAATCCGAACATGTACGAGTACTCAGGCTTGCTGAGGTCCATGAACTCCATGAACCCAACCTGCAGATCAAGACCCGAGCTCGTCCGATGATCGACGACACGCCACCCGTTCGGCCTAGTACCCCCGAGCCCGCGTCAGCGCATGCTCCAGCACCACGATCAGCGACTCGCGCACCGAGTCCCCGCTTCGTGCGTCGAACGCCACGACCGGCACCTCCGGTGCCACGTCCAGGGCCGAGCGCACGGCGGGCAGCGAGTGCGAGAGCACGCCGTCGAAGGCGTTCACCGCGATCGCGAAGGGGGTGCCGTCGCGCTCGAAGTAGTCCACCGCGGGGAAGCAGTCGTCCAGGCGGCGGGAGTCCACGACCACCAGGGCGCCGAGGGCGCCCTGCGTCACGTCCTTCCACATGAAGCCGAAGCGGTCCTGGCCCGGAGTGCCGAAGATGTAGAGCTTCAGGGTCGGGTCCAGGGTCAGGCAGCCGAAGTCCATGGCGACCGTGGTGGTGGTTTTGCGGGGGGTCATGCTGGTGTCGTCCACGCCCGCTGCCACCTCGGTGATCGCGGCTTCGGTGGTGAGCGGTTCGATCTCGCTCACGGCTCCGATCGCGGTGGTCTTGCCGACGCCGAAGCCGCCGGAGATGACCATCTTCACCGGCTGCGGGGGGCGGGTGGCGGTCGCGGTGGCGGTGCCGTCAGTCATGGCCGGGCCCGCCTGACGTGTGTATTGCGCGGAGGCCATCGATCACCCTTCTCAAGATGTCCAGATCCGAGCTGCCGGCCGCGCGGGGGACGTGGACGGTCAGCAGTTGTCGGGTGTGCAGGTCGCCCACCAGGACGCGGACCACGTTCAGGTGCAGACGCAGGCGCGCTGCCAGTTCGGCCAGGGAGACCGGGACGCGGCAGGTCTCGATGATGGCCCGGCGTTCGAAGGCCAGGTGCGGCTCCTCCAGCCGGGCCAGCGCCTCGGGGGTGGCGACCAGCTGCGTCTCCATCGGCAGCGCCTGCTCCTCGGCGACCACGCGGCCCTCCGTGAGCAGGAAGGGGCGCACCGCCGAGACCGGCTCGGCGGCGTCCGCGGTGTGCTCCTGGTCGGCGGCGCCTCCCCCGCCCGGCTCGGTCACCCCTGCCCACCGCCCGGTCTGCGTGCGGGGACGCCCATGCCGACGGTGTTCTTCAGCTCGATGATCAGCGCCGGGCTCAGGACCGCGCCGACCCGGTTGGCGAACAGCGTCATCTCGTAGGCCACGTTGGCGAGCTTGGCGTCGGCGGTGGTGACCGCGCCGAGCACCGCGCCGCTGCCGATCCGGGTGATCAGCAGGTAGCCGCCCTCCATGTCGATGATGACCTTGTTCAGCGCGCCCAAGCCGTAGTTGCCGCCGGCGCCGGCGGCCAGCGAGGTCATCCCCGAGACCACGGCGGCCAGCCGCTCGGAGGACCCCGGGTCCTGCGGGCGCGAGACCGCGATCAGCAGCCCGTCGGACGAGACCGCGATGGCGTCGACCACGCCGGCGGTCTCGTTGGCGAAGCGGGCGACCATCCACGTGAAGTCCGCGGCGTCGGCAGCGAGCCGCTGTTCTTCGCTCTCCCAAGGGGCGGCACTGTTAGAGCCGATCATGGTGTCGTCCTCCTATTGGTCTTCCCCGTCCCGCTCCGGCGTGGCCGGGCCCGCGTGGCGGGCCGCCTGCCGGCGGGTCGGCAACTGTTCGGCGCTGTCGCGGTTCGCTCGTTCCACGCCCGCTTCGAACTCCTCCAACGCGTCCCGCACGGCCCGCGCGTCCTGCGGCTGGGCCGGCCCGGCGACCGTCGGCATCTGGCTGGTCGGCCAGTCCGGGTGCGAGGGCGTCTTGCGGACTCGGCGGGGCAGGGCTCCGTCGGCGGGCTGCGGGGTGGTGGCGCTCGGCGGGGCGGTGCCGGGCGGGGCGGCGGGCGCCTGGCCCGCGGCGAACCGCGGCGGCTCCGGCGCCGGCTGGTGCGGCTGCGCCATTCCGGGCGCCTCCGGAGCGGGTGCGCCGGGCGGTGCCGGGACCGTCGGCGGCCGGCGCACCGGCAGCATCTCGGTCTCCCGGCGGGGCTCGGGCACGGGCTGGTGCGGCAGGTGCTGCGGCTCGCCGCCGGACAGCGCGCGCCGTCGGCCGAGGCCTTCGGGCGGCACCGGCGCCAGCGGACCGAGCGAGTAGCGGGCTCCGGGGGCGTCCGGCGCGGCCGGCTGGCCGAGCGCGTCGAGTCCGGACACCTGGAGCGAGGTGCCGTCCGGTCCGGCGGCCGGTGCCTGGGGCTGGATCGGCTGGTACGAGGGCGAAGCGGGCGGTGCGAACGGTGCGGACTGGCCGTCTGCCGAGTCGGCGGCGGGGTCCACGGGAGCGGGCTGGAACGACGGGGCGGCTTGCGCCCCGGCCGATCCGGGAACTGCGTACGCGTCGAAGTCGGTGCTCGGCGCCGGCAGGCTGAACGACTCCGCGGGCTGCGAAGCCCCGGGCACCCGCCGCGGCAGCCCCTCGGCGCCGGGCGGCAACGCGGAACCGGGCGGCAACGCGGAACCGGGCGGCAGCGCAGAACCCGGCGGCAGCGCAGCGGCGGCGGGGTTCGCGCGCGGCGCGGCCGGCGGCGCGTGCAGCGGCTGCGCCGGCGTCAGCGGCGGCCGGCCCCGCATCTGCAGGGCCTGGGCCTGCGCGTGGGCCTGCGCCGGGCTCGACGGCAGCGCGGGCACCCCGTTGGCGGCCGGCCCCGAGCCCGCCGCCGGCGTCCCGGTCGCGGCCGCCTCGGCGGCGTCCCCGCGCGGGGCCCGCGTCCCGGCCGCCTCCGCGACCGGGCCGGCCAGCAGGAATCCGGGCACGTACACCCGCGCCGTGGTCCCGCCGCCGGTGGTCGGCGACAGCTCCACCGCGGCGCCGGTCCGCACCGACAGCCGGCCCACCACGAACAGCCCCAGCACCCGGGTCGGCGCCAGATCCAGGCGCTCGCGGCGCACCAGGCGCGCGTTCTCCTGCGCCATCTGCTCCGGGGACATGCCCATGCCGCGGTCGACGATCTCGATCACGAAGCCGCGCGCCGACAGCCCGACCGCGATCTCCACGCGCTGGCTGGCCGGGGAGAACGACACCGCGTTCTCCACCAGTTCGGCGACCATCAGCGTCAGGTCGCCGACCGCCGAGGGCGCGACCATGGCGTCGTCCTCGGCGATCAGCACCACCCGCTGGTAGCCCTCGACGCGGCCGACGGCCGAGCGCACGACGTCGGTGAGCCGCATCGGCGCGCCGGAGATGTTCGCCTCGCGCTCGCCGGAGAGCAGGATCAGGCTGTCGGCACCGCGCTGCAGACGCACCGCGAGGTGGTCGATGCGGTACAGCCGGTCCAGCAGCACCGGGTCGGTCTCGGTGCGCTCCACCTGGTCGATGATCGACAGCTGGCGCCCGGTGAGGTTGTGGATCCGGTGCCCGACGTTGCCGAACATCTCCGCGGTGTTGCGCCGGATGGTGACCTGCCGCTCCAGCATCAGCAGTGCGGTCTCCTGCACCTTGTTGAACGCCAGCGCCAGGTCGCCGAGCTCGTCGTCGGTCGGCACCGGGATGGCCTCGAACTCCGGCAGCTCGCCGCGCTCGCCGAGGTCCTCGTCGGTGACCCGTTCCAGGTCGGCCGCGGCGGCCCGGGCCACGCGGGTGGCCGCGCGGGTCAGGGCCAGCACCGGGCGCACCACCGAGCGCCGGATCAGCCCGGACAGCACCATCAGCGCCCCGGCGGCCAGCACGCCGACGCCGATCATCAGCGCCACGGTGATCTCCGCCTGCTGGGCGTTGTCGTGGGCCAGGCCGATGATGCGGTCGGTGATCTGCGCCTCGGCCGCGGCGCGGGCGTTGCTCGCGGTCTCGAAGGCCGCGGTCAGCGTGCTGCGGTCGTTCAGGGTCTGGATGCTCTGCAGGTCCACCCCGGCGTTGCCGTTGACCCCGCGGATGGCGTCGAAGGCCTGGCCGTACAGGGCCTCGGCCTTGTCCTGGTAGGTCCGGAAGACCTGGTCCTGCGAGGAGCCGAGCAGGGCGCTGATCGCGGTGCGGTCGGCACTGGCCTGGGACTGCTGCACCAGCCCGAACTGCACCTGCGCGACCTGTTCCCAGCGCAGCGCGGTGGCGTACTGCTCGCCGGCGTTGAACTCGGTGGGGCCGGAGGCGAAGGCGGTGAGCGAGGCCTCGCGCTGGCTCTCGGCCATGTCGCCGGAGTACAGCGCGGCCAGCTCGGCCTCCAGCGAGGCGGCCGGGCCGCCGGCGGCGGCGTGGCCGCCGAAGTCCAGCGCCGAGACCATCTGCGCGTCGATGGCCCCGTACACGGTGTCGACCAGCTGCTGGACGTGGGCCTGCAGGACATAGTTCTGCGACATGCCCTCGCTGGCCGGCAGCTCGCGCACGTAGCTCAGGTCGGAGACGGCGGCCAGCGCGGCGGTCAGCGTCGGCGTGGCGTGCCGCCCGAAGTCCCGGGTGACCTGGTCCACCTGGGCGTCGGTGATGGTGATGGCGGCGACGTACTCCTTGTCCTTGTCCGGGTCGCCGCTCATCGCCGCCTGGGCCTTGTCACGTTCCAGCGACAGGTCCTGGATCAGCTGGCTGACGGACTTGGAGGAGGACAGGAAGTCCGCGGCCGAGTTCCACTGGCCGGCCACGTTCACCTCGTGGACCGCGACCGGGGTCATCAGCGCGGCCATGGCCACGGTGGGCAGCACGACCAGCAGGTCCATGCGGCGCCGGAACGGCAGCCGGCCGCGGGTCACCGGTCTGGAGGCCGTGGTGGAAGCGGTGGTGGTGGTGGCGACGTCGGTGCCCGAGCCCTGCGTCATGTCCGCACCGCCTGCCTTTCCCCGTGCGGTCATTGCTGTTTGATCCGGTTCCAGGCGGCCACCCACTGCGGGTAGGCCACACACCCGCCGGTCCTGCCGTCCAGGCACTTGGCGGTAGGCGTGACCCACATGTGCACGTCGGCCCAGTAGGACTCGTCGGCGGCGTGGTAGGCGGCGCAGAACTTGGCTTCCAGGGCGCAGGCCTGGGCGTTCGCCGGGGCCTCACCGACATACTGGGCCACTTGCGCGTTGACCGTCGGGGAGGTGACGTAGTCGAGCCACTTGTAGGCGCAGGTCAGGTTCTTCGCCGTGGAACTGACCATCCAGGTGTCGGACCACCCGGTGGTGCCCCCGGCCGGCTTGGCCGTGGCGATCTCCTTGTGCCCGGAGCCCTGCAGCCCGTTGACCACCACCTGCCAGCCGGTGCCGATGGTGTCCGCGCCGTGCGCGAAGGCGGCCTGCTGGGCGGCGGTGTCCGGCCAGTAGTCGGCGACCGCGGAGCGCTGTTTGGTCAGCACGGCCACGGCGTCGGCGAACTGGTTCTGGTCCAGCGCGTAGGGGTTCGTGATCCCCAGGGCCGGCTGGCTCTGCATCAGGTACACCGCGGCGTCGGCGATGGTGATCGGGGAGTCGTAGACCGACACGTGGCCGACGGCCGACGGATCGGGGGCGAACACCGCGCTCAGCGAGGTGGGAGCGGGATTGACCTTGTCCTTGTTGTAGATCAGGACGTTGGCGCCGCGGCCCTGCGGGATGCCGTAGGGCACGCCGTCCACCGAGTTCCAGGGCCGGTTCTTGAGCGTCGGGTAGATCTGCGGGTAGCTGGCGACCTTGGAGACGTCGACGGGAGCGACGTCTCCGCTGGCTATCATCCGCAGGCTGGCGTCGCCGGAGGCGGAGACCACGTCATAGCGGCCGGACTTGACGTCCGCGACCATCTCGTCGGAGCTGCCCGCGGTCTCGGCGTGCACCGTGCACCCGGACTGCTGCTGGAACGGCGCGATCCACTGGTTCTCGGCGTAGCCGTCCCAGACGACCATGTAGAGGTCGCCCTCTGAGGACGTGCCGGGCTCGGCCATGGGTACCGGCGGGGCCACGAAGGCGCCGCCCTCGGCCGATCCCGGGCCCGACGAGCAGCCGGCCACCAGAGCCAGCGCGGCGACCGCGGAGGCCAGACGCGCCGCGAGGGACCCGTATCGGTGTCTGGGAAACACCGACCGCACTATCGCCATAGACCGGGGCGCCTTCTGCTCACTCGTCGCTTGTCATGCCAGAGCCTTGCGTGGGGGGGACACGGACGGCACGCAACCGTACGCGACGCGCTGCACACTACACGATCGTATGGTCGGTAGAGAATCAGCGAACGTATGAAAAGGCCTGGATCCGTCCAGGCCCAAACATCAGTACAGGAACGATCCGGCAGGTGAGCCAGTCGGTGACGACCTCTAGGATCACTCTATGGCGAAGAACCCGGAGCGCTTGATGGTGCTCGACACCCCGACGCTGTACTTCCGCGCCTTCTTCGGCGTCCCCGACACGATCCGCTCCCCCGACGGAATGCCGGTGAACGCAGTGCGCGGCACCCTGGACTTCGTCAGCCACCTGATCGCCACCTACAAGCCGGACCGCCTGGTGGCCTGCTTCGACGCGGACTGGCGGCCGGCGTTCCGGGTGGAGGCGATCCCGTCGTACAAGGCGCACCGGGTCCTGGAGCCCGAACCGGCCGGTGTGGACGTCGAAGAGGTCCCGGACACCCTGACCCCGCAGGTCCCGGTGATCGAGGCGGCCCTGGACGCGCTCGGCATCGCGCGCGCCGAGGCCCCCGGCTTCGAGGCCGACGACGTGCTGGCGACCCTGGCCGAACGCTGGGCCGGCCGCGGCCCGGTCGACGTGGTGACCATGGACCGCGACCTGTACCAGATGGTCGACGACGCCCGCGGCATCCGGGTCCTGAACATCGGCAAGGGCGTCACCAAGCTCGAGGTGGTCACCGACGACACGCTGCGCGAGAAGTACGGCATCACCGGCGGCGAGTACGCGGACTTCGCGGCGCTGCGCGGCGACCCGAGCGACGGCCTCCCGGGGGTCGCGGGCATCGGCGAGAAGACGGCCGCGGCCCTGATCTCCCAGTACGGCGATCTGGCCGGGGTCCGCGCCGCGGCCGGGGACCCGGCCTCGGCGCTCAAGCCCGCCCAGCGCAAGCGCATCATCGAGGCCGCCGGCTATCTGGACGCGGCCCCGACGGTGGTGCGCGTGGTCCGCGACGCCCCGGTGGCAGAGCACGACGATCTGCTGCCCCGGGAGCCGAAGGACCCGATCATGGTGGCGATGCTCGCGGAGAAGTTCGGGCTGAAGGGCGCCGTCACCCGCGTGACCCGGATGATGGCCGAGCGGTAGGGCCCGGCCGGGCTGCGGCGCGCCGCGCCGCAGCCCGGCACCCTCATCCGTTCATCATCGAGTAGGCGACCACTCCGCGCCGCAGCCCGTCGATGGCCTCCTGCGCGGCGCCGCGCACCGTGCTCGCCCTGCCCCCGGCCGCCGTGAGCTCTGCGGCGGCGTTCGCCACCTGGCCCAGCAGGTCGATCAGCTGCTTGCACCAGCGCACGAAGTCCCCCGCGGGCATCTCCACATCCCACAGGACCTCTTCCAGCGCCTTGCCGGACGCCCAATGGAAAGCCGGCAGCGCGAACCCGAGATCCGGCTCCCGCTGGAACTCCAGGTGGTGGTCCGTCTCCAGCTCCTCGAGCTTCGCCCAGAGCCGCACCATCTCATCGAGCGTCTTCGGGACCGCGCCTCCGGGCAGCCTCGGCGGCCCGGCGTCGTCGGCCCGCCGCGCCTCGTACACCAGCGCCGACACGCAGGCCGCGAGCTCGGGCGGGGTCAGCCCCTCCCAGAGCCCGGCGCGCAGGGTCTCGGCGGTCAGCAGGTCCAGCTCCGTGTAGAGCCGGCCGAGCCGCTTGCCGATCGGCGTGACCTGGTCGCCGTCCAGGTACCCGAGCTGCTCCAGCAGCCCGCAGACCCGGTCGAAGACCCGGGCGATGCTGTTGGTGCGCCCGGCGACGCGCTTCTCCAGTGCCTTCGTCTCGCGGTCCAGCTTGTGGTACCGCTCCGCCCAGCGCGCGTGGTCCTCGCGGTCCTGGCAGCCGTGGCAGGGATGCGCGCGCAGCGCCTTGCGCAGCCTGCTGATCTCGGTGTCGTCGGCGGCCGCGGAGCGATAGCGGGTCTTGCGATACGGCGGGATCTCCTTGTCCCCCGCCTTGCTGCGCAGGACGGCGGCCAGGTCCTTGCGCGACTGCGGCGACTTGGCGTTGAAGGACTTCGGGATGCGCATGCGCTCCAGCGGCTCGGCCGGGGTGGGGAAGTCCGTCACCGACAGCCGGACCACCTGCCGGTCCACCGTCAGCACCACCGGCCGCGGCCCGTCGCCGGTGACCTGCTTGGGACGGCCCGCGGTGGCGGCCGGTATCCCCGGGTCCAGGACCACGGCCACTCCGGCGCGCTTGCCGGCCGGCACCACGATGATGTCGCCGGGCTGGAGCTTCTCCAGGGACTCCAGCGCGGCGGCGGTGCGGTTCGCAGCGCCCTGCCGCGACAGGTCGGCCTCGCGCTCGGAGAGCTGGCGGCGCAGCGCCATGTACTCGTCGAAGTCGCCGAGGTGGCACGTTATGGCCTCGGAGTAGCCCTCCAGGGCGTTCGCGTTCTTGCGCACCTGGCGGGTCAGGCCCACGACGGCCTGGTCGGCCTGGTACTGCGCGAACGAGGTCTCCAGCAGGTTGCGCGCCCGCTCGGCGCCGAACTGGCCGACCAGGTTGACCGCCATGTTGTAGGACGGCTTGAACGAGGAGCGCAGCGGGTAGGTCCGGGTCCCGGCGAGCCCGGCCAGCGCCTTGACGTCCAGGTCGGGCCGGTACAGCACCACCGCGTGGCCCTCGATGTCGATCCCGCGCCGGCCCGCGCGCCCGGTGAGCTGCGTGTACTCCCCGGCCGTCAGGTCGACGTGGTTCTCACCGTTCCACTTGGTCAGCGCCTCCATCACCACGGTGCGCGCCGGCATGTTGATGCCCAGCGCCAGCGTCTCGGTCGCGAACACCGCCTTGACCAGGCCCTGGACGAAGAGCTCCTCGACGATCTCCTTGAACGTCGGCAGCATGCCCGCGTGGTGCGCCGCCACGCCGCGCTGCAGGCCGTCGAACCAGTCGTGGAAGCCCAGGACGTTGAGATCCTCCGAGGGGATCCGGCCGGTCCGCTCCAGCACGTGCGCCTTGACCCGGGCGCGCTCGTCGGCGTTCAGCAGCCTGACCCCGGCGTGCAGGAACTGCTGCACCGCCGCGTCGCAGCCGGCGCGGCTGAAGATGAAGGTGATGGCCGGCAGCAGGCCCTCGGTGTCCAGCTTCTCGATGACGTCCACCCGGCTGGGCACCCAGCCGCCGCGGCCGCGGCGCTGGTTCCGGCCGCGCTGGCCGCGGTTGCCGCCCGCGCCCCCGCCGCCGCGCGGGCCGCCGCGCTTGTACATGGATTCCGAGCCCTCGCGGTTCAGCCGCACCAGCTCGGGGTTGACCCGCAGCTCGCGGGCCGCCGAGATGCCGCCCTGGCCGTTGGCCCCGGGCATGGCCTCGCCGTCGGCGCCGTTGGCGAACAGGTCGAACATCCGCCGGCCGGACAGCACGTGCTGCCACAGCGGAACCGGCCGGTGCTCCCAGACGATGGACTTGGTGTCGCCGCGCACGGTGCGCAGCCAGCCGGCGAACTCCTCGACGTTCGACACCGTCGCCGACAGCGCGATCAGGCGCACCGACTCCGGCAGGTGGATGATCACCTCTTCCCAGACCGCGCCGCGGAAGCGGTCGGCGAGGTAGTGGACCTCGTCCATGACCACGTAGCCGAGCCCGGACAGCGTCCCGGAGCCGGCGTAGAGCATGTTGCGCAGGACCTCGGTCGTCATCACGACGACCGGGGCCTCGCCGTTGACCGTGTTGTCGCCGGTCAGCAGGCCGACGTTGGCGGCGCCGTGCCGGGCCACCAGGTCGGCGTACTTCTGGTTGGACAGCGCCTTGATCGGGGTGGTGTAGAAGCACTTGACGCCCTGCGCGAGGGCCAGGTGGACGGCGAACTCCCCCACCACGGTCTTGCCCGACCCGGTCGGGGCGGCGACCAGGACGCTGTCCCCGGCCTCCAGCGCGCGGCAGCCCTCGATCTGGAACCCGTCGAGATCGAAGTCGTAGCCGCCGCGGAAGCGCTGGAACTCGGACAGGGCAGGCACATCGGGAGCCCGCAGGGGCTCAGCGGGCGATGACATGCCTCCACCCTAACCGCAAGCTTGATCGCCGCGCCTCAGGTTTGCCGGGCGGGCCCGTCGGTGCTCTCGCGGGGGTCTCGCGGGGGTCTCGCGGCGCAGGTGGCACCCGGTCCGCGACGGCGGTCCGGACTCAGTTCGCGGCCGGTGCGGGCCGGTACACCCGCAGCGCGCCGGGCAGGGTCCGCAGCGTCACCGGCAGCGCGCCGATCCGCTCGCCGTCGGCCCAGCAGCTGACGTTCTCGGCGTGCAGCTCGACCACGGCCGCGTGATGGACGTCCACCTTGGGGTGGTTCACGTGCCGGCCGGAGAAGACCTTGGGGAAGATGGTCAGCAGCGTCGGCTTGGAGATCTTGCGGACCGCGGTGAGCTGGAACCGGCCGTCGTCCATACGCGCCTCGGGGCAGACCAGCATGCCGCCGCCGTAGGAGGGGCCGTTGCCGACCGCGACCAGCATGCACTCGGCGTCCACGCTCTGGCCGTCCAGCACGATCCGGAACGCCGGCGCCTTGAAGCGCGGCAGCTCCAGCAGCATCGCCAGGTCGTAGCGGCGCTTGCCGCGCGGCCAGCTCATCTGGTTGGCGCGGTCGTTGACCTTGGAGTCCAGGCCGCAGGCCAGCACCGTGGCGAACCGGCGGACCACCTCGGCGGAGGTGCCGGCGCCGACGGTGGCCTCGCCGAGATCGATCTCGCCGATCTCGCCGGCGGCGATCACCCGGGCCGCGGCCTCCGGGTCCTTCAGCGGGATGCCCAGGCTGCGCGCGGTGTCGTTGCCGGTGCCGGCCGGGATGATCCCCAGCACGGTCCCGGGCTCGGCGGCCAGCAGCCGCAGCCCGGCCGAGACCATGCCGTCGCCGCCGACCACCACCAGGGCGGCGTCGGGGTCCTTCAGCAGGGCGTCGGCGGCACGCTGCTCGCCGTCGAAGGCGTCACGGCCGACGATGTCGGTCACCTGGATCCCGGCGGCGCGCAGCGCGGCGACGGCGCGCTGGCCGGCTGCGGCGCCCGCGCCCTTGGCGGACGTGGGGTTGATCAAGGCGACGACGTGGTCGGGTCTGTGTTGGTTGCGGCTGCTCGGCACCCGCAGACGTTAGCAGCGCGCGCCCTCCCGCGTCATGGCGGCGTGACCGGCGCGTTATCGCGGGACGCTACGTGAGGTCGTCGTAGTCGTCGTCGAAGCTGCGGCGGACCTGCTCGACGGGGCGCGCCTGGTCGACCGGGACCGGGCTCAGATCGAGATCGGAGGCCTCGTCCGGGGACAGGTTGGCGTTGATGTTGCGCGCGGCGCGGCGCTTGTCGTTCACCACGGCGATGCCGATGGCGGTGTAGTAGAGCAGGCACATCGGCGCGGCCAGGGCGGTCATGCCCAGCGGCTCGCCGGTCGGGACCGCCGCCGCGGCGAAGATGAAGATGCCGAAGGTGACGTAGCGCCAGGTCTTCTTCAGCCGCTCGGCGGACAGCACGCCGGTGAAGTTCAGCGCGACGACGATCAGCGGGATCTCGAAGGAGACCCCGAAGATCAGGACCATCCGCATGAAGAAGCCGATGAACGTCTCCAGCGGCAGGTTGTTGGACGCCACGTCCGGGGTGAAGCCGAGTAGCACCTTCATGATGCTGGGGAAGATCAGGTAGCACAGGCCGGCACCGGCGGCGAACAGCGGGACCGCGGCGGAGACGAAGCCGATGCTGTACTTCTTCTCGTTCTTGTGCAGGCCCGGCGCGATGAACGCCCACAGCTGGTACAGCCACACCGGCGAGGACAGCAGCAGGCCGACCAGCAGCGAGACCTTCAGGCTGACCGACAGGCCCGCGGTGGCGCCGGTGATGGTCAGCAGGCCGTTCTTGCAGTACTTGGTCGGCTTGCCGATGCCGTTGACGTTCTTGATGTCGCAGACCGTGTGGGCCAGCTCGTGGATCACCCACTCGTGGACGAACCAGCCGGCGATCGCGCCCAGCGCGATGCCCACCGAGGCGCGGAACAGCCGGGTGCGCAGCTCGCGGATGTGCTCGCCGAGCGGCATCCGGCCCTCGGGGTCCTTGGGGACCTTCACGGCCTTCGGCGGCTTGCTCTTGCCCTTGGGCCGGGTCCCGTTGGCGCTGGCCTGCGTCGTCATGGTGTCGGGGGTCCGTTCAGTTCTGGGCGTTGTCGGCGCGCTGGGCGCCGCCGTCGACGATCGTGCCGGGGATCACCTTGGCCTCGGGCAGCTCCACGTCGTCCGCCGCGGACTGCATCTCGGACTTCATGATCCGCGCCGACTTGCGGACGTTGCGCACCGAGTCCGGCAGCCGGTTGCGCCCGAACAGCGCCCACGCGGCGAGCACGATCAGACCGATCTCGATCAGCCTCATGAACACGGGCCGACCCCCTTCACTGCGACGAGCCCCCGGTGAGCGGGCGTCACGGACACGAACACGGGCACGTTGCGAAGACTAATCGTGCTGGGCCCGTGCCCGCATCGCCTTGACGCCCTCCATTTCCTGAACACCGCGCAATGTCTCACTCGCGTCGTTCAGAGTCTGGGTGGTCTTCTTCAGTTCCCGGATCAGCCCCTTGGCCGCGGCGAACACCCGCCAGCCGAAGGCGGCGGTGATCACCAGGGTGAGGACGACGGTGACCGTGATCAGCAGGACCCAGTACATGCCAGAAACTATAGGGCCTGGCCCGGCCCGCGACGCAGGGCCAGGGTGGCCACACCGGAGGATTTCAGGATCGCGGCCAGCTCCGGCCCGGCCGGCCGGCGCACCCGCGCCCCGCAGGCGGGGCAGGTGAAGAGGTAGCGGTTGGCTTCGGCGCCGTCGCCGGTCTCGACGAAGCGGAGGTCGGAGACGGCGACGTACTGGGGTCCGCAGTCCGGACAGCGGACCCGGAAGTCGGCGGCGGACGGCGGCTGGGGCTGCGGGGGCGGCGCCGGCCGGGCCGGCCCCTGGCTACGGAGCGCGACGGACTCGACACCGATCGCGGCCAGGGCGTCGGAGAGGTCTGCCAGGCCGCCGGTCAGGGCCCGGAGACGGACGCGGCCGTCGGGTTCGGGGGTGGGGGCGGGGTCGCGGTCGGGGTCGGGGTCAGGGTCAGGGTCAGAGGCAGAGTCGAGGTTGGGCGGCGCGGCCGGGCCGGAGCCGGCAGCGGTCGCGGCACGGTCGGCCTCGGCCGCGGGTTCGCCTGTTTCGGCGGGCGGGCTCGCGGCGGCGCCGGCGCGCATCTCGACCAGCGTGCCGAATCCCTCACCATCGGCCGCCTGCTCATCCCCCGCGTCGAACCAGTCCGACTCTCCCGCCGCCCCGTCCGCCCCATCCGCTCGCCGCAGGTGCCCGAAGGCCTCGCCGACCGGCCGGGGTGCGCGGGGCGCCAAATCCGATACCGATTCCGATGCCGATTCCGATGCCCGGCGGCCGCGGAACCAGTCGCTCGCGTCGGGTGCGGGCGGGTCGCCCGCTTCGCTCACGCCGGGACCTCGGCGTCGCCGTACAGCGCCAGTGCCTCCGCGGCCGTCTTGCGGACCTGGTCGGCCAGGGCCGGGGGGTCGACGATGCGGCCGTCGGCGCCCAGGCGGAGGACCAGGCGCAGGATGCGGCCCTGGTCGGGGGCCCGCAGGGCGATGCGCAGGCCGCCTTCGGGGAGTTCCTCCACGCCCTCGTTCGGGTAGTTCTCGGCGACCCAGCGGGCGTGGCGGGTGACCTCCAGGGTGACCAGCGGGTCGTCGGCCGCGGGCCGCAGGACGCCGTCGTCCAGGTCCTGCGGTTCGGCGGACTCCGGGATCTCGGCGGCGACGTCCAGGACGTCGATGGCCACTATGCGCGACAGGCGGAAGACGCGGACCGCCTCGCTGCGGCGGCACCAGCCCTCCAGGTAGGCGTGGCCGTCGGAGAGGATCACGCGCATCGGGTCCACGTCGCGTTCGGTGACCTGGTCGCGGGACGGGACGAAGTACTCCAGGCGCAGGCGGCGGCCGGTGTCCAGGGCCTGGCGGATGCGGTCCAGGACGGTGGCGCGCGCCTCGAAGGCGACGGTGACGCGCTGGGACGCCTCCGCGCCGCGCTCGCCGGCCGCCTCCTCCAGTTTGGCGATGGCGCGCAGCAGCGCGTCGCGGTCGGCGACGCCGGGGAGCTGCGCCAGCGCGCGCAGGGCGACCAGCAGGGCCACCGCCTCGCGCACCGAGAAGCGCAGCGGGCGCACGATGGCCTCGGCGTTCTCCAGGTGGATGGTGCCGCCCTCGCCGATGTGCGCCTCCATCAGGTCGTCCGGCAGACCGCCGGGCAACCCGCACATCCACAGCGTCTCCAGGTCCTTGCGCAGCTGCTTCTCGGAGACGTTGAACTCGCCGGCCACCTCGGTCAGCTTCGCGCCCTCGTGCTCCAGCAGGTAGGGCACCAGGTTCAACAGCCGGCGGACCTGCGCCGCGGCGCCGCTCATCGGGAGGCTCCCGTCATCTCGCCGGTGTCGGAGCGTTCAGTGCGTTCAGTGCGTTCAGTGCGTTCGGCGCCGGCCTGCGCGCCGATCCGGACGCCCGGGTGTGTCATCTCGTCGCTGGCGGCCAGCGCGTTGCCGGCCACGGCCGCGCGCAGCCGGCCGACCACCGCGGCGCGCAGCTCCGGGGGCTCCAGGACCTGCACGTCGGGGCCGAACTCGGCGAGCCAGCCGGCCATGCCGGTGTTGCGCGGCACGGTCAGCACGTCCCAGCCGGTCGGCTCGCCGTCGCGCAGCTCCGGCTCGCACTCGGTGGCCCGGCGGCGCAGCAGGAAGCCGGTGTCGGCCTTCAGCCGCAGCCGGGCGGTGCCGACGTTGCGGTTCTGCTTCCAGGCGAAGTCGGCGACCTTGGCGTGCACGTCCATGTCGTCGGGCACCGGCTCGGTCAGGTGCCCGGCCAGCAGCACCACCTCGCCGACGATGCGGTCCAGCCGGAACATGCGGTCGGCGCCGCGGTCCCGGTCGTACCCGGCCAGGTACCAGTGCCCGCGCCAGGAGTCGATGGCCCACGGCTCGACCTTGCGCTCGGCCGGGTCCACCTCGCCGGACTTGCGGTAGCGGAAGGACACCGGGCGCCGGTCGCAGATGGCCTGCAGCAGCGGCTCGAACGCGCTGGTCTCGGTACGCACCCGCGGCTCGATGCCGGACTGGCTGATGTCCCCGACCTCGATGCCCGCGCTCTTGAGCTTGAGCAGCGCCGAGGAGGCGTCGGAGGCCAGCACCGCCTGCTGCCAGAAGCGCGCGGCGACGCCGAGCACGGCCGCCTCGTCCCGCTCCAGGCGGATCTCCGGCAGGTTGTAGGAGTCCTTGGGGATCCGGTAGCCGATCTCGTCCTCGAACAGCGCGCTGTTGGTGCCGGTCTCCAGCGGGATGCCCATCTCGCGGAGCTCGTCCTTGTCCCGCTCGAACATACGCTCGAAGGCGTCGTCCGTGGGGCACTCGCGATACGGCTCCAGCGTGGCGCGGAGCCGCTCCTTGGTCACGTACTGCTTGGACGCGAGCAGGCAGATGACCAGGTTCACCAACCGCTCGGTCTTCGTGGCGGGCATCGAGGCTCTCCTACAACTACTCGGGGTACGCGTGAACGGTAGCGCTAAACGGAGGAGTGGCGCAGCGTCGTACAGATTGGCGAACACAAACGAGTGAACCAGCGACGCGAAGCGTCTCCATGACGGGCGGTGGTGGGAGACGGGTGGGCGAGTGAAAACAGGTGGGCTAATGGGTGCCACAGGAGCGGTAGCGTGGGGTGGGTGATCCAGTGGCGGCGCGGGGTGGTTGCAGCTGTAGGCCGCGCATGGCGCGGTTCCCTAGAGATAGATGTAACGGCCGCAGACGGACGAATGTTCCATGCCCTCGCCTATCCGGAGCTGGTCGGACGCCCGGAGGTCGGCGACGAGGTGCTGCTCTCCGTCGCGGCCCTGGAGATGGGACTGGGCACCGGCGGTTACGCGCTCGTAGTGGCGATCCCTTCCCGACTCCCTGAGGACGCTCCTCTAGAGGGACACATGGTGAAGGCGCGCTATACGCCGCTCCAGACCATTGTCGACGGAGCCGAGGAACGCTACCCGGAGTTGGCGAGCGCATCGTCTCTGGACGGGATGCCGGTGGTCGTGGCCGATCTGCATTCGGCGCTGCCCGCGGTGCTCGCCGGCATCCGCGCGGAGCGTCCCGCTGCACGCGTCGCCTATGTGATGACCGACGGAGGCGCACTCCCTCTATGGTTCTCGCGAACAGTCGACGGACTGCGCGAAGCCGGCTGGCTGACAGCAGGCACGGTCACGGTGGGGCAGGCGTTCGGCGGGGATCTGGAGTGCGTGACCGTGCACAGCGGGCTTCTCGCGGCGCGCCACGTACTGAACGCCGACATCGCCGTCGTTACGCAAGGACCCGGAAACCTCGGCACGGGAACCGAGTGGGGCTTCTCGGGGATCGCGTGCGGAGAAGCTGTTAACGCGGCGGCAGTATTAGGGGGACGTCCGGTCGCCGCGCTAAGAGTCTCCTCCGGAGATGCCCGCGAGCGGCACCACGGAGTGAGTCACCACAGCCTCACCGCCTATGGGAAGGTCGCCTTGGCGCGCGCCGAAGTCGCCGTGCCTGATGTGGACGACGGCTTCTGGCACGGAGTCGCTTCGCAGACTGCGGAGTTGGCGGCGCGGCACACAGTCGTCTCCGTACCGGTCGACGGACTGGATTCCGCTTTGCGTTCCTGTCCGGTGAAGCTGAGCACTATGGGCCGCGGACTTGAGCAGGACTATGCGGCCTTCCTCGCCTCGGCCTGTGCGGGCCGACTGGCGGGTGTCGGCTGTTGTCAGCACTATGGGATGCTGCACACCTGAGACCGAGATCCGGGAGGGACGTTGGTCGTGGAAGAGGGCGTCGAGGAAGTCAAGACCGGCGCGGAGCATGAAGAGCACGAGCACATCGTCACCCCGACCGAGCGCAAGCTCCGGGCGGTGCCCGTGCTGATCCTGAGCTGCGTCGTGTTCGGCCTGGCGGCCGCGGCGTTCGCCTGGACGACGCTGCGCGTCCACGACCGCCAGATGTCGGCGGAGGCGAACGAGAAGGCGGTCGCGTTCCTGCTGGGGACGCCGGGCCTGCAGACCTCGGAGCAGCCGGCGGCCGGCGGCGGCTCGGTGACCGCGTTCTACTCCCCCAAGCTGCACCGGTTCGCGATCACCGGCCACGACCTGCCGGCCCTCGGCCACGGCAAGACCTACGAGTTCTGGTACCGCACCGGCGCCGGCCAGCCCGCGAAGGAAGCCGGGACCTCGCGCTTCGACGCCCCGCAGAACGACATGGTCGTCGTCTCGATCCCGGCCGCCGCGGCCTCGCTGGTGGTCTCGGTCGAGCCCTCGGGCGGCGCGCAGACGCTGTCGGGCACGCCGATCGCCGAGCTGACGCTGGGCTGACCAGCTCTGACGCTGGGCTGACCACGGCGCCGCCGGCCCCGGCGGCTCCTCACTCGGTGATCAGCAGGTCGCCGGCGAGCACCGCGAACAGCGTTCCGGTCACCGCGTCGACGACCCGGCGGGCCCGCGCGTAGCCGGCCGCGATCCGCTTGGCGGAGAACAGGCAGGCCACGAGCACGTACCAGGCGACGCCGATCGCCGGGATCGCCACGCCGATCGCGGTCCGGTACTCCCAGTCCACGTGCGGCGGGAGCAGCGCGGCGAAGACGCTGGAGAAGAAGACGGCGGCCTTCGGGTTGCCGATGTTGCACAGGAAGCCGGCACGGAAGGCCGCGAGGGCACCGCGGGGACGGACGCTCGCGGTGCCGGCGGCCGAGCCGTGCAGCTTGCGGCGCGCGGCCGAACGCAGCAGCTGGAAGGCCAGCCACAGCAGGTAGGCCGCGCCGGCGATGCGAACCGCCTCGAACACCGGCTGGAACCTGACCAGCAGCACCGTCAGGCCGACCAGGCTGGTGGTCGCCCAGACCGCCATCGCGCAGGCCACGCCGAGGCCGACGAAGACCGCGTCGCGGCGCGAGCGCGCGACCGAGGCGTGGGAGACGGCGAGGAAGTCCGGGCCGGGGATCAGCAGGGCCAGAGTCCAGACGGTCAGCAGCGCGGCGAAGGACGCGAGAGGCATACCGCCGATGCTGCCACGGGGACGGTGCCGCACGGCAGGTCGGCGGGGGTGTATCAGGCCACCGGCCGCGGATTGGCCCGCCAGGGGCGCCGATGGCCGTCCCGGAACCCGGGACGGCCATCGAAGGCGCGAGGCCTGCTCGAGCTGATCGGTTCAGCTGACGCCGAGCAGGTCGACGACGAAGATCAGCGTCTCGCCCGGCTTGATCAGCGGGCTCGGGCTGCGGTCGCCGTAGGCCAGGTGCGGCGGGATGACCAGCTTGCGCCGGCCGCCGACCTTCATGCCGGCCACGCCGCGGTCCCAGCCGGCGATGACCCGGCCGCCGCCCAGCGGGAAGCTGAAGGGCTGGCCGCGGTTCCAGGAGGCGTCGAACTCCTCGCCGGTGGAGTAGGACACGCCGGCGTAGTGCACCGTGACCTGCTGGCCGGCCTTGGCTTCCGCACCGCTGCCGACGGTGATGTCCTCGATCACCAGGTCGGCGGGGACCGGGAAGTCGGGGAAGTCGATCTCAGGCTTGTCAAGACTCATGGGCTAGCTGTTCCCAATCCTGTCGATGATGGACTCCTCGTTACGCTATCAGGGCGTCTTCCGCACCACCCGGCGGAGCGCGGCGAAGGTCGTCAGCGGGCGTCCAGGATGTCCACCACGAACACCATGGTGTCGGTGCCCTGGATCCCGGCGTCGGGCTGGCCCTGCGCGCCGTACCCCTTGTCCGGCGGCACGACCAGCAGCACCCGCGAGCCCACGGTCTGCCCGACCAGGCCCTCGTCCCAGCCCGGCACCACGTCGCCGACGCCGATCTGGGTGGCGAACAGCGACTTGCCCTTGCTGAACGAGGAGTCGAAGATCTGCCCGGTGCGCCAGACGATCCCCTCGTACTGGACCACCAGGGTCTGGCCCTTCTTCACCGGCGCGCCCTTGCCGACGATCACCGGCTTGTACACGGCCGCCGTCGGCGGCTGCTTGCCGGCCGGGATGGTCACCTTCGGGTCGTCCTTGCCCACGGCGGTGCCCACGCTCGGCAGGGTCGGGTCGTTCAGCACCCCGGTCCCGGCCGGGATGTCGGCCTGCACCGACGGATACACGCCGATGATGTCGATGTCGAAGATGATGGTGTCGGTGCCGGTGATGGTGATCTTGCCGTCGGTGGTGCCCTTGGCGCCGAAGCCGAGCGCCGGCGGCACGGTCAGCTCCACCCGGCTGCCGGCGGCCTGGCCCTTCAGGCCCTGCTCCCAGCCGGCCAGCATCTGGTTCTGGCCCTCGACCTGCACCGCCGGGTGCTGCCCCTGGTCGTAGCTGCTGCCCAGGTCCGAGCCGTCGCGCCAGAGCTTGGCGCCGAACTGCAGGACCAGCACGCTGCCGTCGGTGACCTTGGGCCCGTCGCCCTGGATCTTCACCTTGACGCCGAGCTTGCCGTCCGGCTGCCCGGCGGGCACCGTGATGGCCGGCCGCGTCCCGATCGCGTCGGCGGCCGGCGCCCCGGAGGAGGCCGCGGACCCCGCCGACGGCTTCGGCGCGGCGGGCTTGCTCGACGACGAACACCCTGCGAGCAGCACCAGGCCGGCGGCGAGGCCGGCGAGGGCGGTCTGGGTCCTGCGGGTGGCCACGGGACGGCGCACTGGAAAACCTCGAATCGGCGCGGTGAAGGCGGTTATGACGATCACACGTCAAGGGACCGCACCACAGTAGCGTGGCCTGCTGCCGGCGGGCGCCGACAGCAGGCCACGAAAAAGCAAATCCCGAGCGCTGCGCTGCAGGTGGTTCTGGGCTACAGGCAGTTCTGGGCTACATCGAGGAGATGAGCTTCTCCACCCGCTCGTCCACCGAACGGAACGGGTCCTTGCACAGCACCGTCCGCTGAGCCTGGTCGTTCAGCTTCAGGTGCACCCAGTCGACGGTGAAGTCCCGCCGCTGCTCCTGCGCCCGCTTGATGAACTCCCCGCGCAGCCGCGCCCGGGTGGTCTGCGGCGGGACCGACTTGGCCTGGAAGATCTCCAGGTCGGTGGCCGTCCGCTCCACCATGCCGCGCTTCTCCAGCAGGTAGTACAACCCGCGGTTGCGGGAGATGTCGTGGTAGGCCAGGTCCAGCTGCGCCACCCGCGGGGCGGACATCGCCAGGTTGTTCTTCGCGCGGTAGCGCTCGATCAGCTGGTACTTGATCACCCAGTCGATCTCCCGGGAGATCAGGTCCAGGTCACCGGTCGACACCGCGGTCAGGGTGCGCTCCCACAGGTCCAGGATCCGGTCCACCGCGCCGGTGCGCAGGCCGCGCTTCTCGGCGAAGTCCCGGGCCTTGGTGAAGTACTCCTCCTGTATCTCCAGCGCGCTCATCTCGCGGCCGTTGGCCAGCCGGACCTTCTTCTGGCCGGTCATGTCGTGGCTGACCTCGCGGATGGCCCGGATCGGGTTCTCCAGGGTCATGTCGCGCAGCGTGGTGCCGGCCTCGATCATGCGCAGGACCAGGTCCGTGGCCCCCACCTTCAGGAGCATCGTGGTCTCGGACATGTTCGAGTCGCCGACGATCACGTGCAGGCGCCGGTACTTCTCGGCGTCGGCGTGCGGCTCGTCGCGGGTGTTGATGATCGGGCGGGAGCGGGTGGTGGCGCTGGAGACGCCCTCCCAGATGTGCTCGGCCCGCTGCGAGACGCAGTAGACCGCGCCGCGCGGGGTGGCCAGGACCTTGCCGGCGCCACAGATCAGCTGGCGGGTGACCAGGAACGGGATCAGGACGTCGGCCAGGCGGGAGAACTCGCCGTGCCGGCCCACCAGGTAGTTCTCGTGGCAGCCGTAGGAGTTGCCGGCCGAGTCGGTGTTGTTCTTGAACAGGTAGACGTCGCCGGCGATGCCCTCCTCGTGCAGGCGCCGCTCGGCGTCGGCCAGCAGCCCCTCCAGGATCCGCTCGCCGGCCTTGTCGTGGACGATCAGCTCGCGCACCGAGTCGCACTCGGGGGTGGCGTACTCCGGGTGCGAGCCGACGTCCAGGTACAGGCGCGCGCCGTTGCGCAGGAAGACGTTGCTGGAGCGCCCCCAGGACACGACGCGGCGGAAGAGGTAGCGGGCGACCTCGTCCGGGGACAGGCGACGCTGACCGCGGAACGTGCAGGTGACGCCGTATTCGTTTTCGAGCCCGAAGATCCGCCGGTCCATGTTGACCACCTTATGCCGCGTTAGACTTTAATCCGCGTCAGACCTCTGCGTCGTTGTTCGGCCGGCGCATGTGTCAGGACTCCGAGGAGTCCCCGTCCTCGTCCAGGAGGTCGTCGACCGCGCCGAGCACGTCCTTGTCGGACAGCTCCGGCTCGGCGGCCGGGGCGTCGCCTCCGGTGTCCCCGTCCTCGCCGCCCTTGCCGGCGTCGGCGTCGGCGTCGCCGTCGACGCCGAGCAGCGCGGCCAGCGCCGGGCCGGTGATGCGCCGGAACTTGCGCACCCGGCTGCGGGTGCGGTCCAGGACCGCGACCTCCAGCTGGTTGGGGGCCAGGGTGCGCGGCTCGGTGCCGTCCCGGCCCAGGGCGTCGACCGCGGCGTTGAGCACCGTCTCCAGCGCGGCGTTCTCCTCGTAGGAGGACTCCAGCACCTGGGTCACGCCGTCCGCGGCGCCGCCGAGCACCTGGAAGCCGCGGATGTCGGTGACCTGGCCGTCGAAGGTGACCCGGTAGCCCTGGTCGTCGGCGGCCCTGTCGCCGACCTCGGCCACGGCCAGCTCCACCTCGTAGGGCTTGCCCGCGCCCTCGCTGAACATCGTGCCCAGGGCCTGGGCGTAGGTGTTGGCCAGGGCCCGGCCGGTGACGTCGCGGCGGTCGTAGACGTACCCGCGCATGTCGGCGTGCCGGACGCCGGCGATGCGCAGCTGCTCGTACTCGTTGTACCGGCCGGCCGCGGCGAAGGCGATGCGGTCGTAGATCTCGGAGATCTTGTGCAGGGCCCGCGACGGGTTCTCCCCGACGAACAGGATGCCCTTGTCATAGAAGATGACTGCCACCGACCGGCCACGCGAGATGCCCTTGCGGGCATACTCGGCCCGGTCCTTCATGATCTGTTCGGGCGAGACGTAGAACGGCGTCGTCACGACGGGTCACTCCTGACTGGGACCGAGGGCTGCAAGATGGGTGAGAGTGCTGCGATCAGCACGTTAGCGCAGCGGGGAGCGGGGACCGTCGGGCACCACGCGGCGGGCATCCATGATGCCCTCCACCAGCGTGGACAGTTCCTCGTCCGGCAGCCGCCGGTAGCCCTCGTCGGTGACCACCGCGACGACGGGGAAGATCTTGCGGAACAGGTCCGGGCCGCCGGTGGCCGAGTCGTCGTCGGCGGCGTCGTAGAGCGCCTGCACGGCCGCGACCGCGGCGTCCTCGGCGGTGAAGTCCGGGCGGTACAGCTTCTTCAGGGCGCCGCGGGCGAACATCGAGCCCGAGCCGACCGAGTAGAAGTCGTGCTCCTCGTACATGCCGCCGGTGACGTCGTAGCTGAAGATCCGGCCCTGGCCGGTCTCCTCGTCGTAGCCGGCGAACAGCGGGACCACGGCCAGGCCCTGCATCGCCATCGCGAGGTTGCCGCGGATCATGGTGGCCAGGCGGTTGGCCTTGCCGTCGGTGGAGAGCGTGACGCCCTCGATCTTCTCGTAGTGCTCCAGCTCCAGCTGGAACAGCCGGACCACTTCCACGGCCAGGCCGGCGCTGCCGGCGATGCCGACCGCGGAGAACTCGTCGGCCGGGAACACCTTCTGGATGTCCCGCTGGGCGATGAAGTTGCCCATCGTGGCCCGGCGGTCGCCGGCCAGCAGCACCCCGCCGGGGAAGGTGATGGCGACGATGGTGGTGCCGTGCGGCGCGATGTCGTTGCCGGACACGGAGGTGCCGGCCGGCAGGACGCGCCCGCCGGGCAGGTAGTCGGGGGCGAACCCCTTCAAGAACTCGCTGAAAGAGGAGATGCCGGGCGTGAGGAACGCCTGCGGCAGACCGCCCCGAGAGCCCCAGTCCGCGTTGGATTCCACTTCAGCAATCCCCTTCTATCAAGATTCGTACGAAACAGAGCTTGAGGTGCTGCGACCCTAGTTGATCGCGAACCTCACTGGCCACCCTTCTGGACGAAGCCCCGGACGAAGTCCTCGGAGTTGGCCTCGAGCACCTCGTCGATCTCGTCCAGCATGGAGTCCACGTCCTCGGAGAGCTTCTCCTGACGCTCCTGCAGGTCGCTGCTCGCCTCGGGGGCGGTTTCCTCGACCTCTTGCTTGTCACGGTTGGCGTGCTGCTGGCCGCCGCGTTCGTCCGCTGCCATCTCAGCCCTCTCCCACTCCTCGGCAAGGTTGCCGATCTTCCTCACTCTAGCTTCAACTTCCCCCGAACGGGGGTATTCCACGCGTGATCGGGATCCCGGATTAATTACGTTTGTGGAATTCGTCGGACCAGCGCCGAAGAGGCGCTGGTCCGATATGTGGAACGATTCGTCTCAGCCTTCGGTCAAAGCCCGCACCAGGTCCTCCGCGGTGCGGCTTCTATCGATCAACGCTTGGACGTGCTGCTTGGTTCCGCGCGTCGGTTCCAGTGTCGGCACCCTTTGCAGGGATTCGCGACCCGGCACGTCGAAGATCACCGAATCCCAGGACGCGGCGGCCACCGAGTCCGCGTACTTGTCCAGGCACCGGCCCCGGAAGTAGGCCCTGGTGTCCTCCGGCGGGTGGTCCACCGCCTGCCGGATCTGCTCGTCGGTGGTGATCCGCTCGAACCGCCCGCGCGCCGCCAGGCGCTGGTACAGGCCCTTCTCCGGCCGCACGTCGGAGTACTGCAGGTCGACCAGCTCCAGGCGCGAGGAGTCCCAGTCCAGCCCGTCGCGCTTGCGGTAGCCCTGCAGGATCTCGTACTTGGCGACCCAGTCCAGCTCCCTGGACAGCGACATCGGGTCGGACTCCAGGCGGGTGAGCACCGACTCCCAGCGCTCCAGCACGTCCTTGGTGACGTCGTCGACGTCGGAGCCGTACCGGTCCTCCACGAACTTGCGGGCCTGCTCGCAGTACTCCATCTGCAGCTGCACGGCGGTCAGCTTGCGTCCGCTGCGCAGCGTGACCAGCTGCCGCAGGCTCGGGTCGTGGCTGACCTGGTGCAGCGTGCGCACCGGGGCGTCCACCGACAGGTCGGTGGACATGAAGCGCTCCTCGATCATCGCCAGGACCAGCGCCGTGGTGCCGGTCTTGAGGTAGATCGAGATCTCGGCCAGGTTGGCGTCGCCGATGATGACGTGCAGCCGGCGGTAGCGCTCGGGGTCGGCGTGCGGCTCGTCCCGGGTGTTGATGATCGGGCGCTTGAGCGTGGTCTCCAGGCCCACCTCGACCTCGAAGAAGTCGGCACGCTGGGAGATCTGGAAGCCGTGCGCCCGGCCGTCCTGGCCGATGCCGACCCGGCCGGCGCCGGTGACCACCTGCCGGGAGACGAAGAACGGGGTGAGGTTGCGGACGATGTCGGCGAACGGCGTGGTGCGCTGCATGAGGTAGTTCTCATGCGAGCCGTAGGAGGCGCCCTTGTTGTCGGTGTTGTTCTTGTACAGGTTGATCGGCGCGGTCCCGGGGATCTCGGCGGCCCGGCGCGAGGCCTCGGCCATGATCCACTCCCCGGCCTTGTCCCAGATCACCGCGTCGCGCGGATTGGTGACCTCCGGCGAGGAGTACTCCGGGTGTGCGTGGTCGACGTACAGGCGGGCCCCGTTGGTGAGGATCACGTTGGCCAGGCCCGCGTCCTCGTCGGTGAGCTGGCTGGCGTCGGCGATGTCGCGGGCCAGGTCGAAGCCCCGGGCGTCGCGCAGCGGGTTCTCCTCCTCGAAGTCCCAGCGCGCACGGCGGGCCCGGTGCATGGCCGCCGCGTAGGAGTTGACGATCTGGGACGAGATCAGCATCGCGTTGGCGCCGGGGTTCCCTGGTACGGAGATGCCGTACTCGGTCTCGGTGCCCATGATTCGCCACACGCTCATACCGGCCACCTTATTCCGCGGGGGTGACGTGTGGCAGTGCCTTGTGCACGGTTTTTACTGGGATGATGGGTTGCCACTCGGTGTGTGTACCCGGGCGGTGATCAATGAACCGTGGGCGGACGAGGGGTTACGTCACGCTCAGAGATGACCCAGCACGGCCCTGACGACCTGGTCCACCCGCCGCCAGTCGGGCCCGGACAGCGCGCCGCGCGGTGCCGTGAGCCCGGAAGCCGGAAGCCACTCGATGAGCTCGGCCAGCACCGTGCCGGTCAGCGGGGTGGTGATCGGGACGTCGCCGGCGAACTCCTCCAGGGGCGCCGGCTCACCGGGAAGCACCGGGCACACGATCACAC